>NZ_JBGFGN010000029.1:0-337 GCF_041224595.1 Donghicola sp. XS_ASV15
AACGGACCATGCCCCCGCGTCGATCCGCTGGCTCGGGACGAGACGGCGGGCGGCGCACCTGGGGGGCAGGGACGGGCGGCGCGGAAAGCTCGGGGAGTGGGCCGGTGCAGCCGGCGCACGAGTAGAGCCCGGTCCTGGGCGGGCGTGTCCTCGAGCGACTGCACGAGGTCACGAACGATCAGGATTTGCCCTATTCCATCCCACATTTCCCAAGTAAGGCGCTGATTTCGCTGTCCTGACCATTATATTTCCTATATAAAACATGGTGTTGAAGGCTGCGAGGGGCGCGTTTTATGGATCACCCAGAGGGTGCGGGCTTGCAACGGGCAGATCGGGT
>NZ_JBGFGN010000026.1:0-423 GCF_041224595.1 Donghicola sp. XS_ASV15
CTGAAGAGGTCTTGCCCGAGGTTACGCTAAATTTTAAAGAGTTCAAAGTCAAAAAAGGCGATAACCTAGCTAAAATATTTAAACGCGCTGGTTTTTCGGCCTCTACACTTCATAAAATCATTAATGCTAACAAACTTAATAAGCAGTTAACTAATATTCACCCTGGCGACTCATTGTTTTTCGCAGCTAACGAAAACAACGATTTAATTCAATTAAACTACCAAATCAGTCGTACAGAAACATTAGTCGTTAAACTTAATGATGATCAAACCATTAGTTCTAGCCTAGATAAAAAAGCAATTGAAAAACGAACTGACTATGCGTCAGGTACGATCGATTCTAGCTTTTGGAATGCGGGTATCAGCGCAGGGCTTAACGAAAAACAGATAATCAATTTTGCTAACATTTTTGGTTGGGATATCG
>NZ_JBGFGN010000041.1:0-1174 GCF_041224595.1 Donghicola sp. XS_ASV15
CCGCGATACCCCATTTGGCAACGAAGGACTTTGCGAAGCGGGTTGTCGTGACCATGACCAGCCCGACAGTCGCGAAGGCCAAGCTAAATCCGATCTCGGAATAGCCGGCTTGGCCTATGAGAACACGGGGGGCTGTCGAGAAGAAAACGAAGAATGTGCCCATGCCGGCACTAAATCCGACCGTGTAAACCCAAAAGGCCGGACTCGCGAAGATCGGCAAAACAGATCGTTGCGTTCTGGCCTGATCCAACGGTCGGGTTTCATGCCACCTGAAACTGGCGTTTAAGAGTGCGAGCGAAGCCAGTGCAGCCAGTGTGATGAAGATCGCCTGCCATCCCCAAAACTCGCCGATCAGCGCACCGGCTATAGGGCCGAGCGCAGGCACGAACGCCAGCATCGAACTGAAAAGGCCGTAGATGACGGCACCTTCGGGACGATTGGCATATACGTCGCGCACGGTCGCGAAGGTGGCCACCAGCATGGCCGATGCTCCAACAGCCTGAACCAGACGAAACGCAACAAAGGCTAATGCAGTTGAAGAACAAGCCGCTCCCAGAGACGCAGCAACGAAAGCCGTTGCGCCTACAAGCAGGATCGGCCGTCGCCCGACGCGATCGGAGAGTGGCCCAAAGATCACTTGGCCCACACCGAGCATCACCATGTAGAGGCTCAACGTGAGTTGGATTATGGATGGAGTCGTGTTCAGGACGCCCGGCATCGCCGGAACGACTGGAAGATAAATATCCATCGCCAGCGAGGCGAGGATGTCGAAGGGAGCCATAAGCAGCAAGGCTGCCGGCAGCGTATAGGCCCACGCGGGGCGTGTGGTGGTCATGACGAATCAACCGCTCGATTAAGGATACCGGGCAGCGTCTGCTCGTCAGCAATCAGATGGGATTGGTCTTACAGAGCGCCGCAACAACAATTCTGATGTTGCGGCTTACTTGTCTGCTGACTTGGAATTTCCCATGCTGATGGCTCCACGATTACGAAATTGAATAGCAGCTCTTATCGAATTAGTTGTTGCGTTGCAACCTGCATTCCCCAAGTGGCGTGTCGTTTGAGGTGAAGATCGCCTGTATCCGAGCGCTAGACAAGGATTTTCTGCCGCAAGCGGCACCTGCGGTCGCGCAGACTGCTGGATCTGGACGGATCAGACCGCGAAGCCGCTGTT
>NZ_JBGFGN010000073.1:0-25923 GCF_041224595.1 Donghicola sp. XS_ASV15
CCATGTTGGTTTTGGTCATCGGGGTCTCCGTGTGGTTCGTGGTTGAAGCGGTCAAACTCCACCTCGACCATACACCTCGATGGCCACCCGGGATTACACCGTTGGCGGTGCGGAAATTACACCACGTGCTCGGACACTAACTGCCGATGGACAAGCTGCGAGAGCTGCAGGCTTTGTGTCGCTCTGCCGATGATGATGCACGTTGGTTGATTGCACTGGTCTCCGATACGGGTATGCGCCTCGCAGAAGCTGCGGGATTGACGCGTTCCGACATTGTACTGAACGGAGTAGTTCCCCATGCTGTGGTTCAGGAGCACCCTTGGAGGCGTTTGAAGACAGCAAGCAGCGCTCGGAAGGTGCCGTTGGTTGGGGAAGCTCTTTGGGCGGCACAGCGCATTGTTTCTGCAGACTCTGGTTCGAAGTATGCTTTTCCCCGCTACAACAAGACAGGGAAGACCAACGCTAACTCAGCCAGCGCTGCCTTGAATAAGTGGATGAAGTCGCATGTGCCAGAACGTTGCACCATGCACAGCTTTCGCCATTCCATGCGGGACCGTTTGCGGGCTGTCGAGTGCCCCTCGGCTATCGTCGATCAGATTGGAGGATGGCAGACCGAGGGCGTGGGCCAAGGCTATGGCAAGGGCTACCCCATTGAAGTTCTTTGGAAATGGCTGGAGAAGACCGTGTGAATGGTCTCCGACATGGTCTACGGTGGTTCCAACCTGGGTTAAAGTCGAGGCAAAACAATGGCTTGTGGGTTGCAGGTGCCAACGACTGCCGGACGCCAAATGGCGCGGCGATTTTCTCATATTTGAACTTTCAAATCACCGGCCCCCTTTGCGTGGCGGGACAGTTTGGTAAATAGAACATATAGTGAACATTCGAGTCGGAGGTTCATTGTGAGTCGCGAGATACTGTCCGTTTGGTTCCTGCGTCTGGCCAGCCAGCGCGCCCTGCGTCGCCGTTCGGTGGCGGGGCCTTTTGCTGTGGTCGGGCGGAATCGCGGGTCAGAGCAGGTTACATGTCTGAGCATGGCTGCCTCGCGGGCCGGATTGCAGGCGGGAATGGCCTTGGCCGACGCGCGGGCCATGTGCCCTGATTTGACGACCGTGCCCGCCGATCCGCGCGGGGATGCGCGATTCTTGCGGATGCTGGCGCGGTGGGCGGGGCGGTATTGCCCTTGGGTCGGGCTCGAAGGCGAGGACGGGCTGGTGCTGGATATCACCGGATCGTCGCACCTGATGGGCGGGCCAGAGGCGTTGATGGCTGACCTGCGTCAGCGTCTGATGCGAGCCGGGTTCACTGTGCGGCTGGGGGTGGCCCCGACGCGAGGGGCGGCGTGGGCGCTGGCCCACTATGACGAGGGGATCGCGCTGGGGGATCAGGTGCGCGCGCGTCTGTGGCCTTTGCCCGTCGGGGCGTTGCGGCTGGAGGATGACGTGATCGAGGGGCTCGCCCGTCTGGGGGTGCGCAAGGTGGCGGATCTGGCGGCCTTGCCCCGTGCGACGGTGGGACGCCGGTTCGGGCAGCAGCCTTTGGTCCGGTTGGATCAGGCGCTGGGGGGGCAGCCCGAATCCATCACACCGGTAGCAGAGCGCGAACGCCCTGCCGCACGGTTGACCTTGGCCGAGCCCATTGGCCGGACCGATGACGTCATGGAGGGGGTGCGGCATTTGCTGGCGCAGCTCTGTCCGCAGCTCGAAGAGAGCGGAGAGGGTGCGCGAACCCTGTTGCTGACCCTGCGGCGGGTGGATTTGCGCGATGCCTCGGTCGAGTTGCGACTGGCGCGGCCTATGCGCAAGCCCGAGGATATTGCGCCCCTGTTCGCCAAGGGCGTGGACGAGATCGACGCGGGCTATGGTATTGACCAGATGCGGCTGGAGGCGACGGTGGCCGAGGCGTTGCCGCCTGAACAGGTGACGGCGCATTCGGTGCCCGGTGATATTGCGCGGGCGGGGGCCTTGGCCGATCTGATGACGCGGCTCGGTGGGCGCTTGGGGTTGGAAAACGTCCTGCGCTGGCAACCGGCAGAGAGCCATATTCCAGAGAGGGCGTTCAGCACAGCAGCGGCCGCGTGGTCCGAACCGGCGGCGGTCTGGCCCGATGTGCCACGGGCGCGGCCTGTGCTGATCTTTGCGCCCGAAGCGGTGGGCTGGTCGGGCGCGCGGGCCGTGCCGCGCCGGTTCCGGTGGCGGCGGATGGACCTTCACCTGCTAGAGGCTGAGGGACCAGAGCGGATCGCGCCCGAATGGTGGCTGGACGATCCTGCGTGGCGGTCGGGCCTGCGGGATTATTGGCGCGTGCAAACCCGCGAGGGCTGGCGGCTGTGGATGTTCCATACGCCCCAAGACCCTGCGTGGTACGTGCAGGGGCTGTTCTGATTTGCCATGACCTACGCCGAGCTTGCTGTCACAACGAACTTTACCTTTCTGCGCGGGGCCTCGCACCCCGAGGAAATGGTCAGCCGTGCCGCCGAACTGGGGCTGGAGGCTGTGGCCATCACCGACCGCAATTCGCTGGCTGGTGTGGTGCGGGCGTGGTCTGCCTTGCGGGAACTCAAACGCACGGCCGAAGAAGAGGGCGCGACTGTGGTCATCCGGTCTTCGGTCGGGGTGGATCCGTCGAGCCGTCAGCAGTGGCAAAGGCCCGAGACGGTGTCCGCGCAAGTCCTGCATCTGCCGCGCCTGATCGTGGGATCGCGGATCGTCTTGCGCGATTGCGAGGCGCATATTCTGGCCTATCCGATGAACCGCGACGGCTATGCACGGCTGTCGCGGCTGCTGACCTTGGGCAAGCGGCGCGCGGACAAGGGGGGCTGTGATCTGGGCTTTGCCGATCTGCTAGAGAATTGCGCCGATCTGGTGATGGTCGCCCTGCCCATGACTGCCCCCGAAGATGCGCGAATGCTGGGGCAGTTGACGCAGTTGGCGCGGGCGGCACCAGGGCAGCTCTATTTCGGGGCGGCGCCGCGGTATGACGGGACGGATGCGGCCCACTTGGCGGGATGTGCGCGGGCGGCGCAGGCGTGTTCGGCCCCGATGGTTGCGCTGAATGATGTGCTGATGCACCACGCCAGCCGCCGCCAGATGGCCGATGTGCTGACCTGCCTGCGCGAGGGGCTGGTGATCGACCGGATCGGCCAGCACGCGCTGCTGAACGCGGAGCGCAGACTGAAAAGCCCCGAGGATATGGCCCGCATCTTTGCCGCCTATCCCGCTGCCTTGCGCCGCACGACAGAGGTTGCGGGCCGCTGCGCCTTTGACCTGTCAGAGCTGTCCTATGAATACCCCGACGAAATCGCGGACGGCGAAACGCCTCAGGCGCGGCTTGCGCGGTTGGTCGAGCAGGGCTTGCGGCGGCGCTACCCCGCGGGGATCGCCGAACGCACCCGCATGATGGTCACCAAAGAGCTGCAACTGGTCGAAAAGCTGGGCTTTGCGGCCTATTTCCTGACCGTTCATGACATCGTGGAATTTGCCCGCAGTCAGGGCATCCTGTGTCAGGGGCGCGGGTCGGCGGCGAACTCGATCCTCTGTTACGCGCTCGGCGTGACCGAAGTGGGGCCAGAGGTGATCACCATGGTGTTCGAGCGGTTTGTCAGCGAACAGCGGGGCGAGCCGCCGGATATCGACGTGGATTTCGAGCACGAGCGCCGCGAAGAAGTGATCCAGCACATCTACGAGAAATACGGACGGCACCGCGCGGGCCTGTGCGCCACGGTGATCCATTTCCGCAGCCGCGCCGCCATCCGCGAGGTCGGCAAGGTCATGGGCCTGAGCGAGGATCTGATCGGCGCGCTGGCGGGGCAGGCCAGCGGGTGGTCCCGCAGTGGTTTGGACCCCGAGCGCGTGCGCGAATTGGGGCTGGACCCAAATGACCGGCGGCTGGCCCTGACCCTGCGTCTGATCGGCGAGATCACAGGCTTCCCGCGCCACCTCTCGCAGCATGTGGGGGGCTTTATCATCACGCGGGGGCGGCTGGATGAGCTATGCCCGATTGAAAACGCTGCGATGGAGGGGCGCACGGTCATTGAATGGGACAAGGACGACATTGATGCCTTGGGAATTCTCAAGGTTGATGTGCTGAGCCTTGGGATGCTGACGTGCATCCGCAAAAGCTTTGACCTGATCGCGGGGCAGGGCGGACCACGCTACACGCTAGAGAACCTGCCGCGAGAGGATGCGCGGACCTATGACATGCTGTGTGCCGCAGATGCGATCGGGGTGTTTCAGGTGGAAAGCCGCGCGCAGCTGAACTTCTTGCCGCGAATGCAGCCGCGCCAGTTCTATGATCTGGTGATCGAGGTCGCCATTGTCCGCCCTGGTCCCATTCAAGGCGGCATGGTGCATCCCTATATCCGGCGGCGTCAGGGACAAGAGCCTGTGATGCTACCCTCCGAAGACCTGCGCAATGTCTTGGGTAAAACGCTGGGGGTGCCGCTGTTCCAAGAGCAGGCCATGCAGATCGCCATCGTCGCGGCGGGCTTCAGTCCGGGCGAGGCGGACCGTCTGCGGCGCAGTCTGGCGACCTTTAAGCGGATGGGGACGATCAGCACGTTCCGCGACCGGTTTGTGGGCGGGATGCTGTCGCGGGGGTATACGCCTGATTTCGCAGAGCGGTGTTTCAGCCAGATCGAGGGCTTCGGAGAATATGGTTTCCCCGAGAGCCACGCCGCCAGTTTCGCGCTGCTGGTCTATGCGTCCGCCTGGCTGAAACGGCACCATCCGGCAGCGTTCGGCTGTGCGCTGCTGAATTCGCAGCCCATGGGGTTTTATGCCCCCGCGCAGATCGTGCGGGATATGCGGGACCACGGGATCGAAATCCGTCCCGTCTGCGTGAACATGAGCGACTGGGACAACACGCTGGAACGCAGGCCCGATGGGCAATTGGCGGTGCGACTAGGGTTCCGGCAGGTCAAAGGTCTGCGTCAAGAGGATGCCCAATGGATCAGCGCGGCGCGCGGCAACGGCTATGCCAGCGTCGAGAGCTTGTGGCGCCGTGCTGGCGTGCCCCCCGTCGCGCTGGAAAAGCTGGCGCAGGCCGATGCCTTTGCCGATCTGCGGCTGCGGCGGCGGGATGCCCTGTGGCAGGTCAAGGCCCTGCGGGCCCCCAAACCCTTGCCTCTGTTCAGTGACCTCAGCCAAGAAGAGGGGATCATCGAGCCGGACGTGAACCTGCCCGCCATGACCTTGGGTGAAGAGGTCGTGGACGACTATCTGTCCTTGCGCTTGTCCCTGCGCGCGCACCCGATGGAACTGCTGCGGCCCCATATTCCGAACCTGTTGGCCCACGAGCGGCTGACCACGGCGCCCTTGGGGCGGACGTCGGTCTGCGGGCTGGTGATCACGCGTCAGCGGCCCGGCACGGCCAGCGGAGTGATCTTTCTGACGCTGGAAGACGAGACCGGCACCAGCAACGTGGTCGTCTGGCCCAAGGTCTACGAACAGTTCCGCCGTGCTGTCATTGGCGGGCGTCTGGTGCGGATCAACGGCTATATCCAGCGCGAGGGGCAGGTGGTTCACGTCATCGCCCAAGAGGTCGAGGATCTGTCGTGGATGCTGTCGCGCCTGTCTGATCCCGAAGGTCCGCAAAAGCCCGAAACATGGCAATCCGGCCCGCCAGCCCCCCGTGCACGGCATCCGAGAGAACAAGCAAAGCGGCTCTTTCCCAGTCGGGATTTCCACTAGGGATTGTCACAAAAGCGTCACGAACGCTGTAACGAAGGTTCACATCCCGGTGATAGCCAAAAGCATAGAGCTTTGCCCATACGGTGCAGGGCCTGTGCTATATTTTTGGAGCGACCTATGAAAAAGACGATTGCAGTCCTTCTGGCAGCCACCGCGATGACCTCTGCAGCCTATGCAGAGAGCCTGACCCGCGTTGCGACCGTCCCGCTTGATGGTGAAATCACCGGCCTGTTCGAACAGGGCAGCGACCTGTTCTTCAACGTCCAGCACCCCTCGGACGAACTGAACAGCACCTTTGCCAAAGCTACCGTCGGCGTTGTGTCGAACGTAAACTGGGACGCTGCTGAGTCGGCTGTACCGACCGACATGGAAGGCAAGTCGTCGGTTGTGACCTCGTTGGGTGACTACCAGATCCTGATGCAGGAAGGTGACAAGAACGTCGCCGGCATCATCAAATCGATCGCGGGCGAAGAGCTGCTGATCTCGAACGACCCCGACTTCAACGGCTATGTGCCGACTTCGGACAACGAAGGCTTCTTGTTCACCAACTGGGAAAACCGTCCCGGTGGCATGTCGCGCGCCGCGCTGACCCGTGACGCAGATGGCCAGTGGACCGTTGGCGACATCGAAATGGTCGACTTCTCCAAAGTGGGCGGCACATGGGTCAACTGCTTTGGCACCGTATCGCCTTGGGGCACGCCGCTGACCTCAGAAGAGCTGTACTTTGACGAGACTGCCGAGTGGAACAACCCCGAGTACAAGTACCACGAAGACAACCAGATGCTGGCGACGTATCTGGGCGAATACCCGAACCCCTATAACTACGGTTTCATCGTCGAGATCACCGATCCCGCAGGCGAAGCGACCCCCGTTAAGCGCATGGCGCTGGGCCGCATGAGCCACGAAAACTCGGTCGTCATGCCCGACCAGAAAACCGCCTACACCACATCGGACGGCACCGGTCAGGCGTTCTTCAAGTTCGTTGCGGACACTGCGGGCGATCTGTCCTCGGGCACGCTTTACGCGGCCAAGCTGACTCAGGAAGCGGACGCAGGCGCAGACGCGGCCACCACTTCGTTCGGCATGGAGTGGATCGAACTGGGCCACGCCTCTGAAGACGAGATCGCAGGCTGGGTTGCTGAATACGACGGCATCAAGCCCGAAGACTTTGTCGCTGGCGAAACCAACTACATCTCGGACGAAGACGTTGCGGCATGGGCCAACGGCGAAGCTGCAGATGCTCGCGTTGCATTCCTAGAATCGAACAAAGCTGCCGCTGCCATCGGCGCGACCGCAGAATTCCGCAAAATGGAAGGCGTGAACATCAACCTCGACGCAGCGGCTGACGGTTCGGTTCCCTACATGTACGTTGCAATGTCTGAAGTTTCGAAAACCATGTCGGATGGCGAAGGCCACATCGACGTTGCCGAAAACAAGTGCGGCGTCGTTTACGAGATGGAACTGGACGCAAACTTCAACGTCTCCAAGATGGTGCCCGTCGTTGCAGGCCACGGCTACAACGGTGACGCAGAAATCAACCAGTGCCCCGTCGACTCGATCTCGAACCCTGACAACCTGCTGGTTCGTGCCAACGGCTCGGTCATCATCGGCGAAGACACCGGCAAACACGAGAACAACGCTCTGTGGATCTGGACCAAAGGTCAGCAGTCGTAATCGACGCGGACTAGGCGAATTTGCTGAAGGGGAGGGCACTCTGTGTCCTCCCTTTTCTTTTTCCGACCAAATAAGTCGGAAACTCTTTACCTGACTTCTTTGATCGGGTACCCACAGCGCAACGAACCGCGATTTGAACTTTTACAAGGGATTCGACATGACGCTTCGCGCCACACTTCTTGCTTCGGCAATGACATTTGCAGCCACAGGTGCCATGGCCGTTGAGGCTGATGACGTTTTGAACAACTACGCCGACATCGCTCTGGCGGGTTACGAGGACAGCCTGACCCTGGCCAAAGACCTGAAAACCGCGGTTGATGCGCTGGTCGCAAACCCCAGCGAAGAGACACTGGCTGCGGCCAAGGTAGCTTGGCTGGCCGCACGCGTGCCCTACCAACAGACCGAAGCGTTCCGTTTCGGCAACCCCACCGTCGACGAGTGGGAAGGCAAAGTGAACGCATGGCCGCTGGATGAGGGCCTGATCGACTACGTTGACCCCATGTTTGGCGGCAACGACGAGAACCCCTTCAGCCTTGCCAACGTAATCGCAAACCCCAGCTTCGAGGTTTCGGGGACCACCATTGACGCTGCGACCATCACCCCTGCCGTTCTTGAATCTCTGCACGAAGTGGACGGCATCGAAGCGAACGTGGCCACCGGCTATCACGCGATCGAATTCCTGCTGTGGGGTCAGGACCTGAACGGCACCGAGCATGGCGCAGGCAACCGTCCCGCGACCGACTTTGACACCGAGAACTGCACCAACGGCAACTGTGACCGCCGCGCGCAGTATCTGGTGGCTGCGACCGATCTTCTGATCACCGATCTGGAAGATGCTGTCGCCAACTGGAGCGCTGATGGCCAAGGCCGCGCAGACGTGACCGCCGACGGCACCGAAGGTCTGGTCATGGCCTTCACCGGTCTGGGTTCGCTGTCCTATGGCGAACAGGCGGGCGAGCGTATGAAGCTTGGCGTTCTGCTGCACGATCCCGAAGAAGAGCACGACTGCTTCTCGGACAACACCCACAACAGCCACTACTACGACGGTCTGGGCATCCGTAACGTCTATACCGGTCGCTATGTGCGCGTGGACGGTTCGGTCGTCGAAGGCCCCTCGCTGAACGATTACGTCGCAGAGCGTGACGCAGATCTGGCGTCGAACTTGATGGCAGACATCAACCACACCATGATGCAGCTGGGCGCGATCAAATCGACCGCCGAAGCCGGCACAAGCTACGACCAGATGCTGGCCGCAGGCAACGAAGCAGGCGAAGCGCTGATCATGTCGGCGGTTGACGCGCTGGTCGCGCAGACCCGCAACATCGAACGCGCCGTAGCGGTTGCCGGCCTCGAAGGGGTCTCGGTCGAAGGGTCGGACAGCCTCGACGATGAAGCGGCTGTGTTCCAGTAATTACACCTGACTGGGGCGCCTTTCGGGGCGCCCTCTTTTTCTTGTGTCGGAGACGTAGAATGATCGTTTGTAGCTGTCAGAATATCACCGACCACGACATTAACGCGGCGGTTGACTGGATGCGGGCCTCGGACCCGAGCATCGTGATTACGCCCGGCCGGATTTATCGTGCCCTGGGTAAAAAGGCGGACTGCGGGGGGTGCATGCCGCTTTTCTTGTCGACCATGAAACGCAACGAAAGATACGCGGTGCCGCGGCTGGACAAACCCGTTGCCGTGCCACAGCTTAGGCGAACCACTACGGCCAACGGAGGTTAGAACCCATGAAGGGCGACGAAAAGGTCATTGAGTACCTTAACGCAGCATTGCGCAGCGAACTCACAGCAATCAACCAGTACTGGGTGCATTACCGCCTGCAAAAAGACTGGGGTCTGGGAAAACTGGCTGCGAAATCCCGCGAGGAAAGCATCGAAGAGATGAACCACGCGGACAAGTTGATCGACCGCATTATCTTCCTCGAAGGGCATCCTAATCTGCAAAAGCTTGATCCGCTGCGGATTGGTCAGAATGCCAAAGAAACTCTTGAATGTGACCTCGCCGGAGAGCATGACGCCCGTACCCTCTACAAAGAGGCGCGCGACCACTGTGACAGTGTTGGCGACTATGTTTCGAAGAACCTCTTCGAAGAGCTGATCGCCGACGAGGAAGGCCATATTGATTTCCTTGAGACCCAGCTTGATCTCTACAACCGCATCGGCGGAGAGCGTTACGAAATGCTCAACGCGGACTCTGCGGACCAAGCAGAAAGCTAAGGCGCTCTGGCTGCTGGCAGGGGTGACCTTTGCCAGCGCCGCCGGGGCAGAGCCCCACCTGAACGTCGTCCCGCGCACCGCCGCAGAGGCGGCGCGCATCGCCGCTGTGACCGCGCCCACGACCGACTTTTCCCAGCCCGAACAATTCGAAACACATCCCGCTGGGGCTGCGACCAAGTTCGACATCCGCACCCGCGATGCGTTTTCCTTTGCTTCTGCGAACATGCCGTTTGAGCGGGAATTGGATTTCAAGGTCGGCAACGGGTTCTTCAAGAAGCTCTGGGTGACGGCGCCGTCATCGACCGTCTCCAGCGACGGGCTTGGGCCGCTCTATAATGCGCGGGCCTGCCAGCGTTGCCACATCAAGGATGGTCGCGGCCATCCGCCCGAGGGGGCAGAGGACGAGGGCGTTTCGATGTTCCTGCGCCTGTCGATCCCCGCCGAACAGAGCGAACTGGCCACCGACACGCTTGCCTATCTGGGGGCTGCGCCAGAGCCGACTTATGGTCTGCAACTCCAGGACAAATCCATCCCCGGCATTGCGCCCGAGGGGCAGATGCAGATCACCTATTCAGAGGTGCCCGTGACCTTGGGCGATGGCTCTGTTGTTACCCTGCGCGCGCCCGAATATGACGTGGTGGACCTGCAGTCCGGCCCCTTGCATTCCGACGTGCAACTCAGCCCCCGCATAGCCCCACAGATGATTGGTCTTGGTTTGCTCGAGGCGATCCCCGCAGCTGATATCCTGACCAATGCGGACCCTGATGATGCGGATGGCGATGGGATTTCCGGCCGCCCGAACATGGTCTGGAACCATGAGTTCGACCGCGAAATGCTGGGTCGGTTCGGGTTGAAAGCAGGCTCTGCAACCATTCGCGAACAAAGTGCCATGGCGTTTCACGCGGATATCGGATTGTCGACGTCCATGTTCCCCGAAGGCTATGGCGAATGCACCGCCGCGCAATCCGTGTGCCGCGCCGCGCCCGATGGCAACACGCCCGAGCAGCAGAACCTCGAGGTCTCGGATCAGGTGCTGGATCTGGTGACCTTCTACAGCCGCAATCTGGCCGTGCCCGCCCGCCGCAATCCCGGCGATCCCGAGGTCCTGCGCGGCAAAGAGCTGTTCTATGATGCGGGCTGCACCAGCTGCCATACCCCGAAATTTGTGACAGATCGTCTCAATGACCAGCCGGAACAGAGCTTTCAGTTGATCTGGCCCTACACCGATATGTTACTGCATGACATGGGACCGGGCCTTGCCGACAATCGGCCAGAGTGGCAGGCCAATGGCCAAGAATGGCGGACGCCGCCGCTCTGGGGAATTGGTATGATCCAAACCGTCAGCGGGCATACGTTTTTTCTACATGATGGGCGCGCCCGTAATCTGCTTGAAGCAATTCTGTGGCATGGGGGCGAGGCTGAAGCCGCTCGTGAAACGGTCCGCCTCATGCCAGCCGCAGATCGCGGCGCATTGATAAAATTTCTGGAGTCCTTGTGACAATGACCGTCAAACCCATCCTGTCCGCCTTGGTCCTTTGTGCTGTTGCAGGAACATCTGCGGCGCAGTCGATCGCAAACAAAGAAGCGCCGGGCGTCGCGCTGGAAACCCACTCCGAGGAAACGGGCCTGCCTTATTTCGCGCCGGGCCGCGGTGTGGTTGATCACGATGCCATCCGCCGCCGCGTGCTCGAGGTGTTTGACCGCCAGTTCGGTTCCTTTGTGACCGAAACACAGGCATTGACCGACGCGGCGCTGGCTTATTGCGAAGGCACATCCGACGAGGCGGCCTTCAAGGCGCAGTTCCGCGACACTTGGATGGCTTGGGCGCCGTTAGACAGCTACCAGTTTGGCCCAATCGAAAGCCAAGGCGCTGCGCTGACCGTGAATTTCTGGCCGGACAAAAAGAATTTCGTGGGCCGCGCCCTGCGTGATCTCTTGAATAAGACGGCCGAAGAGCAAGCCGATCCGGCGGTTGTGGCGGGCTTGTCCGCGGGGGCCCAAGGTCTGCCCGCGATTGAAATGCTGACCTACACCGATGGGGTGGAGCCATGTCCTGCGGTGGTCGGAATTTCGGGCAATCTGCACCGGATCGCGGTTGACCTGCACGATGGTTGGTTCGCCGAGGGCGGCTGGGCTGATCTGGCGCGGGCTGCTGGACCAGATAATCCGGTCTACCTTGATGCGTCAGAGTTCACCAAAGTCGTTTATACCGCGCTCGATTTCGGGCTGACCCGCATCGCGGACACACGGCTCGGGCGACCCTTGGGCACCTACGAACGCCCCAATCCAAAACACGCGGAGGCATGGCGCTCGGGCCTGACCAACGACATCATTGTCGCGCAGCTCAAGGGCATCGAAGAGGTCGTGCGCTTTGGGTTCGCTGGTGACATCGCCGAGAATAACCGCTCTTGGATCTACACCGTGTTCGAGCAAACCGAGGGCCGCGTCGACAGCATCGGCACACCCGTGTCAGAGGCTGTGACCGATCCCATGTCCTATATCCGTGTCGAGGGGCTTCAAAGCAAAGTGCAGTACCTGAAGGGGGAAATGGACCAAGAGATTGGACCGAACCTAGGAGTAGAGACCGGCTTCAGCGCAGCAGACGGGGACTGAGATGAAACGCCGCCACTTTCTGATCTCTGGCGCTGCTGGGGCTGCCCTGTCGATGGCACGGCCCTCTTGGGCCATGGCGGGTGCACCGGCCTACCTGACAGCGGCATCCAAAGAGGGCAACTCCACTTGGCTCGTGGGTTTGACCGAACAGGGTGACGTGGTCTTTGAACTGCCGATCCCGTCGCGCGGGCATGCGGCAGCGGCCCATCCTTTCCTTGCTGAGGCTGTGGCGTTTGCCCGTCGTCCAGGCCGGTTCGCTGTGGTTTTGGACTGCGCCACAGGGTCGGAGATCGCGCGCCTCGATAGCCCAGAGGGGCGGCATTTCTACGGGCATGGCGCGTTCACGGCGGATGGCAAGCTGCTGCTGACCACGGAAAATGCCTATGACGTGCCCGATGGCCGTCTTGGTGTCTGGGACGCCGAAGATGGTTACAAGCGGATTGGTGAGTTGCCCTCTGGCGGGATTGGTCCGCACGAGATGATCCGCTTGGCCGACGGCAGTTTTGCCGTAGCAAATGGCGGAATGCAGACCCATCCTGACTATGATCGTGCGGTCCTGAATATTCCATCCATGAAGCCGAACCTGACCTATCTGGATGCGCAGGGGGAAATCGTGGATCAGGTCGAACCGCCCGCCGACATGCGCTTGAACTCGATCCGTCACATCGCGGCGGACGACACGGGCCGCGTGGTGATCGCCCTGCAATGGCAGGGCAATCCGTTGACCGCCGTGCCCCTGATGGCCAGCCATCGCCGTGGCGAGGATTTGGCCTTCTTTGACCATCCCGAAACTGTACGGCTCAAGCAATACGCGGGCAGTATCGCGATCTCGGCGGATGGTTCCGAAATCGCGGTGACGGGCCCGAAGGGCGGCCATGTTCTGTTCTTTGACGGCCAAACCGGTGCTCCGATCAATGGTCGCGCCTTGCCCGAAGCCAGCGGCGTCGCGCAATTCGGCGACCGGTTCGCGATTACGCTCGCGGGTGGCTTGCTCGAAGGGGGCGCGTCGGGGGGCAAGATGCTAGATGTCGCTGGGGGCTACAGCTGGGACAACCATCTGGTGTCGATCCGACGCGTTTGATTGCGGACCTCGCCTCAGACGAACGGATCGTCCGGATATCCAACCTTGGACAGATACAGGCCCTGCGGCGGGCTGACCGGACCACATGCGGCGCGGTCACACGCCTCCAGCGCGGATTTTACGTCAATGGGGTCCCATGATCCAGCGCCGACGCGCTCGAGCGTGCCGACAAAGCTGCGCACTTGGTTATGCAAGAAACTGCGGGCGGCCAAATGGAACCGGAACTCGGTGCCGCTCTCGGTTTCGATCTGTTCGATGTCCAGTTTGTCCAGCGTTTTCACCGGTGAGGCCGCTTGGCAAATCGACGCGCGGAACGTGGTAAAGTCATGCAGACCCAGCAGGTGCTGTGCGGCTTCTTGCATGGGGTGCAGGTCCAGCGGCTGGGTCACTTGCCATACGAAACCGCGCAGGTGCGTCGCGGGGGCACGGCGGTTCAGTAGGCGAAAGATGTACTGCCGCTCCGTCGCGGAAAAGCGGGCGTGCCAGTCGTCGGCCACACGGCGACAATCGCGGATCGACACGGGCAGGGGCTTGAGGTGGAAATTCAATGCCTCGGACAGGCGGAACGGATCCCAATCTTTGTCCATGTCACAATGGGCGACCTGACCATAGGCGTGAACCCCTGCATCGGTGCGGCCTGCGGCGGCGATGGTGTGGTCACGCTTTTCCAGACGCGCGAGCGCGGCTTCGATCGCCCCTTGGACCGAGGGCTGGTCGGCCTGCCTTTGCCATCCGGCAAAGGGGGCTCCGTCATATTCCACAAGCAAAGCGTATCTGGGCATGGGCGCGATGTAGCGGGCGATCGCAATTAGGGCAAGCAACCTTCGCATTCCCCGAATTCAGCTACTGGTTTTACGGCCATGCGATGCTTAGGTTGTGCCGCGAAGAGGGAGGCGACTACATTTGGTCATCGGGCGGATTGCAGACGAACTGACGCGCGGCGTCGAAGGCATTACAGGCAGCATCAACGAAGCACTGTTTGAACCCGTGATCCGGCTTGGGGTGACGGGGCTCGCGCGTGCGGGCAAGACGGTGTTCATCACTTCGCTCGTGGCGAACATGCTGGACCGTGGGCGCATGGGCCACCTGACCGCCGCCGCAGAGGGGCGCATTCTGGCGTCCTTTCTCCAGCCGCAGCCCGATGTGACGGTGCCGCGGTTCGAGTATGAGTCCCACCTGTCCGACCTGACTTGCGCGCATCCCCATTGGCCCGACAGCACGCGGGCCGTCAGCGAGCTGCGCCTGTCAATGCGGATCAAACCGAATGGGCTGATCGGCGGGCTGTCCGGCCCGCGCACAGTGCACCTGGATATCGTGGATTATCCGGGCGAGTGGCTGCTCGACTTGGGCCTGTTGGACCAAAGCTATGCGGAGTGGTCGGCGAGTGTCCTGCGCCGTCTCGAGGGGCGGGCGCTCGGCGCGCCTTACGTAGATATGGCGCGGGGCACGGACACCGCCGCCCCGTTGGACGAAGTGGTCGCACAAACTCTCGCACGGACCTTTACAGCGTATCTTCATGCAGCGCGGGCAGACGGGTTCTCGGACTGCACGCCGGGCCGCTTTTTGTTGCCCGGTGATCTGGCTGGATCACCCGTGCTCACTTTTGCGCCGCTGCTGAAGCCCGACAACGCGCCCCGTCGCAGCCTGTGGCGCGAGATGGAAACACGGTTCGAGGCGTACAAGGCCCGCGTCGTCAAACCTTTCTTCCGCGAGCATTTTGCGCGGATCGATCGGCAGGTGGTGCTTGTGGATGTGCTTGGAGCCCTGCATCGGGGCCCCGAGGCCATTCAGGATATGCGCGACACGATGCAGGGCATTCTGGGCTCGTTCCGCCCCGGCCGAAATGATTTCCTGACCCAGCTCTTGCGCGGCAAGCGGGTCGAGAAAATCCTCTTCGCGGCGACCAAAGCGGACCATTTGCATCACAGCCAGCACCAGCGCCTGACCGCCATCATCGAGGAATTGACCCGAGAGGCTCGCGAGCGTGCCCGCTTTGCCGGTGCTGAAACCGCGGCGATGTCTATCGCGGCGCTGCGTGCGACAACCGAAGAGAGCCGCCAGCACAATGGCCAGACCTTGGATGTGGTGCGCGGCAAGTTACTAGAAGACGGGCGGATGGCCGCCCTGTATCCCGGCGAACTGCCTGCCGACCCCCGTGTATTGTTGAACGGGGAAGAGGGCGGTTGGCTGGAAGGTGATTTTGAAGCCATGCGCTTTGCTCCGGCCCCGCTGACCCTGCGGCCGGGGGACGGTCCGCCCCATATTCGACTGGACCGTGCGGCGCAATTTTTGTTCGGGGATCGTTTATGAGTTTTTATTTACGGCCTGCCCATGACCTCGATGCGGGGAAAATGGGTGCGATGTTGACCGAGTTTGTGGATCAGACCGCGTGGTTGCCTAAAGTGCGCTCCAGCGCCGAGGATATCATGTATTGCGCCACCATGATTGAGCGGGGCTGGGTGACGATCGCCACTGCGGACCGGCCCATGGGCTTTATCGCGTTGGCCGATGACGAGATTTTGGCCCTGTATGTGGCGCCGGATGCCCGCCGCAATGGAGTGGGGCGGCAGTTGATGAGCTACGCCAAAGAGCGATCGGATCGGCTGCGGCTGTGGACGTACAAGGCAAACACCGTGGCGCGTGCTTTTTACCGCCTGTCGGGTTTCAAAGAGGTCGGGCGCACCGACGGCGATTACAACGACGAAGGGCTGCCCGACGTCGAGTACCTGTGGGAAAGGGGTGCTGAATGAGCAAAGGACCGGTCCTTTTCGATCTGGACACGCCAACGACCGTCGAAGCAGATACGCCCAATCCGGCGCAGGCAGAACCTGTGCCCGATCTGGGTCCCGACGCGCCAGAAGGCCGCGCGATGCAAACTGTCGCTGTTTTGGCAGCGCGCAAGCCCTCGGTATTGGCGCGGTGGTTCTGGGGCCTGCTCGTGTCAGTGATCGGGGCGATGATCTCGATCGCGGCATGGAATTTCGTGACCGATCTAATTGCGCAGAACGTTATTCTGGGCGCGATTGTCACTGGATTGATCGCGGCCTTCGTTCTGGTGTGTCTGCTTATTGTGATGCGCGAGCTCGGGGCTATTGCTCGGCTGTCACGTATCGACAAGATTCAGCATCAGGCCAACACCGCCATCGAAGGGCAGGACTTGGCCGCTGCGCGCGCTGTCGTGCGGGACGTGGAGCGTCTGTATGCAGGGCGCGATGACCTGCGCTGGGGTCGCGACCGCCTAAAAGAGCGCAAAGACGATGCGATCGAGGCTACAGATGCGCTGGCTCTGGTCGAGCGTGAACTCTTGGCCCATCTTGATGCGCAGGCAGTCAAAGAGGTCGAGGTCGCCGCCCGTCAGGTTGCGACGGTGACCGCGATGGTGCCTTTGGCGTTGGCAGACGTCGTGGCGGCAATGACCGCGAACCTGCGGATGATGCGCCGTGTGGCCGAAGTCTACGGCGGGCGCGGGGGCCTGTTGGGCAGCTGGCGCTTGGCGCGCGCTGTGATGACTCATCTTGTGGCGACGGGCGCCGTGGCTGTGGGCGATGACATGCTGGAGCCTCTGATCGGGGGTAGCTTGCTGGGGAAACTTTCGCGCCGCTTCGGCGAAGGTTTGGTGAACGGCGCTCTGACCGCCCGCGTGGGAATCGCCGCGATCGAAGTCTGCCGACCCTTGCCCTTTATCGTCGAGAAAAAGCCCTCTGCGCGGGTGGTCGTCCAGCGCGCGCTAACTGGATTTTTCAAGAAATAGAATGCCCTAACTACCCGAGTAATTCGGTCAAGTATTTGTTTTGAAACAACTTATTGACGCGGTCTGCGCGGTCGGCTATCCCTGACATCAACGAGGCAGCCAGCAGTACGCCAGCCCCCTCTCAGCTCTTCAGCCCCCTAGAACCAGCACGCTCGCGCCGCAGCCACCTTTTGGTCGCAACGTTGCCAGCCCGCCAGCTTCAGGTAGCCCATCAGCCAAATCCTGATCTTAGAACAGCTTGGGCACCGCGTCCTTGGGCGCGTCCCGATCCGCCACGCCAATCCGCATGCCAGCGCCGATCCGATGGGCCACAGCCGACCACTTCTCGGCCACCTCGGGGTGCAATTCCTCGGCCACCACCTCGTCAAACAGACCCAGCCAATGCGTGAACATGTCGGCCTTGATCTCGGGCGTTTGCAGGTGGGTGCGCATGGGAAAGCCGTTGTAGTTCCGCTCTTGCAGCAGGGCATTGCGCCAGAAGCGGCTGATCTTGTCCTCGTGTGCGGGCCATGCGTCGGGCGCGATCCGTCCGTTGAACACAGGACCAAGCACGGGATGGACCCGCACCCGCTGGTAGAAGGTGGTCACAACGCGGTCGATATCGGGGCCGGTGAGGGGCTGGGGCATACGGCGACTCTCTGACTGGAACAGAGATCAGGCTATCCCCCGT
Source organism: Donghicola sp. XS_ASV15 (assembly GCF_041224595.1). Classification (NCBI taxonomy): domain Bacteria; kingdom Pseudomonadati; phylum Pseudomonadota; class Alphaproteobacteria; order Rhodobacterales; family Roseobacteraceae; genus Donghicola; species Donghicola sp. XS_ASV15. Next base: position 17,699 of record NZ_JBGFGN010000073.1, read on the forward strand.
GCTGCACCGCCGCAACGTGTCGATGCATCGCAGCGCTTTACGCCCCGTTTTCTGCATCATATAAGGCGGCCATGACATTCGTGATGGCGATCATTATTCGAATTATCAGCCCGGCGCTCTGATCCAAACGAGCCGCCGGGACAAGGCGTATGGGATACCGCGCCGCCGCACCCTCTCAGACATAAAACATGACCGAAGGACGCCACACATGTGCGCCGAAACGCCCGACTACAAAGACACTCTGTTCCTGCCCAAGACCGACTTCCCCATGCGGGCCGGTCTGCCCAAGCGAGAGCCCGAATGGCTGGCCCGCTGGGAGAAAATGGACATCTACCAGCAGCTGCGTGACAAGGCCGAGGGCCGCGAGCCCTTTATCCTGCATGATGGCCCTCCTTATGCGAACGGCAACCTGCATATCGGTCACGCCCTGAACAAGATCCTCAAGGATTTCATCGTGCGCAGTCAGCAGATGCTGGGCCGCGAGGCACGCTATATCCCCGGTTGGGACTGCCACGGTCTGCCCATCGAATGGAAGATCGAAGAACAGTACCGCAAGAAGGGCAAGAACAAGGACGAAGTCCCTGTCGTCGACTTCCGTCAGGAATGCCGCAAATTTGCCGAGGGCTGGATCGACGTTCAGCGCAAGGAATTCAAGCGTCTGGGCATCACCGGCACGTGGGACGATCCCTACCTGACCATGAACTTCCACGCGGAGCGCGTGATCGCCGAAGAGTTCCAGAAGTTCCTGATGAACGGCACGCTGTATCAGGGCTCCAAGCCTGTGATGTGGTCGCCCGTGGAAAAAACCGCGCTGGCCGAGGCAGAGGTCGAGTACCACGATCACCAAAGCCACACGATCTGGGTGCCCTTCCGCTTCCAGAACGCTGGCGGCGATCTGGAGAGCGCGCGCGTCGTGATCTGGACCACCACCCCTTGGACCATCCCGTCGAACAAGGCAGTCGCTTACGGCAACGGCATCGAATACGGCCTGTACCGTGTGGACGCGACCCAAGAGGAAAGCTGGACCAACCCCGGCGATCTGTACCTTTTCGCCAACACTTTGGCTGCTGACGCGCTGGAAAAATCCCGCGTGACAGAATTCACCAAGGTTCGCGACGTCGCCCCCAGCGAATTCGAAGGTCTGATCTGTGCCCACCCGTTCAACGGCATCGACGGGGCCGACGGCTTCTGGGACTACGACGTGCCCATGGTCGACGGTGATCACGTGACCGACGACGCTGGTACCGGCTTTGTGCATACCGCCCCCAGCCACGGTCAGGAAGACTACGAAGTCTTTGTCGCCCGCAACTGGATCGAGCGCATGACCTATAACGTGGGCGAGGAATCCGAATTCCTGGACCACGTGCCGTTCTTTGCTGGTCTGCAGGTCTTTGATCGCAAAGGCAAAGAGGGCAAAGCCAACACCACCGTCATCGCCAAGCTGGTCGAGGCCGGCGGGATCATCGCCCGTGGCCGCATGAAGCACAGCTACCCACACTCGTGGCGTTCCAAAGCGCCGGTCATCTACCGCAATACGCCCCAGTGGTTCGCGGCGATTGATCGCGAGGTTGGCGACGGTCAGGACACCTACGGCAAAACCATCCGCGAACGTGCCCTGACCAGTATCGACCAGCTGGTAAAGTGGACCCCGCAAACAGGCCGCAACCGCCTGTATTCGATGATCGAAGCACGCCCTGATTGGGTTCTGTCCCGCCAGCGCGCTTGGGGCGTCCCGCTGACCTGCTTTACCAAAGTCGGCGCGAAGCCGCAGGACGAAGACTTCCTGCTCCGCAACGAAGAGGTCAACGCGCGTATCAACGAAGCCTTCGAGGCCGAAGGCGCGGATGCATGGTACAAAGAGGGCGCGAAAGAGCGCTTCCTTGGCAACGTGGTGAACCCTGACGACTACGAGCAGGTGTTCGACATCCTCGATGTGTGGTTCGACTCCGGTTCGACCCACGCCTTTGTTCTGCGTGACCGTCCCGATGGCGCGGCGGACGGCATCGCGGACCTCTACCTCGAGGGCACCGACCAACACCGCGGCTGGTTCCACAGCTCGATGCTGCAGGCCTGCGGCACCAAGGGCCGTGCCCCCTATCGCGGCGTGCTGACCCACGGCTTCACGCTGGACGAAAAGGGCAACAAGATGTCCAAGTCGCTCGGCAACACCGTGTCGCCCGAAGACGTCACCAAGCAATACGGCGCCGATATCCTGCGTCTGTGGGTGGCCCAGTCCGACTACACTGCCGACCTGCGCATCGGGCCGGAAATCCTGAAGGGCGTGGCCGACAGCTATCGCCGTCTGCGCAACACCATGCGCTTCCTGATCGGCAGCCTTGATGGCTTCACCGAAGCAGAGCGTCTGGATGTGGCTGACATGCCCGAACTGGAGCGCTGGGTCCTGCACCGTCTGGCCGAGCTGGATCACAAAGTCCGCACCGGCTACACCGCGTACGACTTCCAAGGCGTGTTCCAGCAGTTGTTCAACTTCTGCACTGTTGAGATGTCGTCGTTCTACTTCGATATCCGCAAGGACGTGCTCTATTGCGATGCGCCCGACAGCACTCGTCGCCGCGCCGCCCGCACGGTCATGGACATCCTATTCCACCGCCTGACCACATGGCTCGCGCCGATCCTGACCTTCACTATGGAAGAGGTTTGGCTCCAGCGCTTCCCCGGTGATGACAGCTCGATCCACCTACAGGACATCCCCGCAACGCCCGCCGACTGGCTGGACGAACCGCTGGCGGCCAAATGGTCGAGCGTACGCAAAGTCCGCCGCGTGGTGACTGCTGCACTCGAAGTTCAACGTACCGACAAAGTCATCGGTGCCTCGCTCGAAGCGGCCCCGATCGTCCACGTCGAAGACGCAGACACCCTCGCGGCCCTGAAAACCGTCGCGTTCGAGGATATCTGCATCACCTCGGGTATCGCCTTGACCGCAGATCCCGCACCGGCAGAAGCGTTCCGCCTGCCTGACCAAGCCGGCGTCGGTGTGGTCTTTGAAAAGGCAGACGGCGAGAAGTGCCAGCGTTGCTGGAAAATTCTGCCGGATGTGGGCACCCACAGCCACGCAGCGACCTGCAAACGCTGCAACGACGCACTCGGCTAAAACAGAAAAGGGCGCCCGAAACGGCGCCCTTCTTTCATCTTTGCCAAAATACTCCGGGGGTCCGGGGGCTGGCCCCCGGCGCTTACCCCTTTGGGCGTTCCGGAAAAATTTGCTGCACAATCCCCACCAGAACCAGATAGATCGAGCTGGCCCCCAGCACCCAACCGGCCCAACTCGCAGGATGGAAATCGACCCATGCCGCCCACGCCGCAGAGACGGTCCAGATCAGCGCAATCGGCAAGGAGACTGCCCGCCAGCGTTTCGTGCGCACGGGGTGGATAAAGCGCAGGTTCAAAAACATCGCTACGGCCAACACGATCACCAGACCCACAATAAACTCGGGCGAAGGCTTCAGCGCGAACAACGGCAGGATCGCCATGTTCCAGCAACCGGGGAAGCCGCGAAAGCTCTTGTCTTCGGTCTTCATGCGCGTGTCGGCATAATAGAGCGCGCTCGTGTAAGTGATCACCATGATCGCAAGCCAGCCCATCCAGCCGGGCAGCAAGCCAGACTTGAACAGAGCATAGGCTGGGATAAACACATAGGTCAGGTAGTCGATGATCAGGTCCATCAACACGCCATCAATCTCTGGGGCGTTCTTGCCGACCTCGTATTTCCGCGCCAAAGGTCCGTCCACGCCATCTACGGCAAAGGCAACAACGAGCCAGAGCACCATCATGGACCAGTTTTGCTCTACGGCGGCCAACATGGCGAGCATCGCGATGCAGGCACCGGTCGCGGTCAAAAGATGTACGGATATTGCGGCGGATCTGAGTTTCATCGGTTGTTCATGCAGCATTGGGGTGCACGGTGCAACCGTCACCCGCGTTTCGCTCGGGGGTGGGCGGCAGAATACACGTCCAGAAGCCGTGCGTTGTCGACACCTGTATAAACTTGCGTCGTCGAGAGGGCCGCGTGCCCCAACAATTCTTGGATCGCGCGTAGGTCGCCGCCCGCATTTAACAGATGCGTCGCAAAGCTGTGCCGCAGGGCGTGGGGCGTGGCCGAAGAGGGGAGGCCAAGCTGCATCCGCGTCGTCTCCATGGCTTTGCTGATCACGCGTGCGTTCACGCCGCCGCCACGCGCGCCGCGAAATAGCGGCTCCTGCGGCCCCAGGTCATACGGGCATTCTTTGACATAATCGGCCACCGCCTGACGGGCGGCGGGGATGACAGGGACAATGCGTTCTTTGCCGCCCTTGCCCACAATTCTCAGGGCATCGGGCAGGGGGGCGTCTGCGCCTGTCAGGCCCAGCGCCTCTGAAATGCGCAGGCCGCAGCCATATAGCAAGGTGACGATCGCAACGTCTCGGGTGCCGACCCACCCCTCGCGGGGCAGAGTGCCAACAGTGTCGATTACAGCTTTGGCGGCATCCTCGGTCAGGGGGCGGGGCAGGGGACGCTGTGTGCGCGGGGCACGAGTTGAGAGGACAGTGGTCGGGTCAAACCCTTCGCGTTCTGCCAGCCAACGGAAGAAAGTCTTTACTGCTGACAATCGTCGCGCAAGGCTGCGCGCGCCTGTCCCGCGGGCACGCTCATTCGCCATCCAAGACCGCATGTCCGAAGGGGCGATGCGCAACAGCGGGCCAAGCCCTTCGGCGCCACCGTGGTGCGCGGCGAGGAAGGACAGAAAACCGGCCACATCGTTGGAGTAGGCCTCGATCGTGTTGTCAGAGGCGTTCTTTACCCCGCGCTCATGCGCCAGCCAATTGGCCAGCGCATCCCGCTGCGCGGCAGAGATCAGGCTCATGCCAGCCAGCGGCGCATGGTCCGTTCGAAAACGCCAGCAAAGAACTCCAATAGGTCCGCGCCCTGCTGCGGAGTGAACTGGTGTGGGTCTTCGGCGCCCATTACCAGCATTCCGGGCAGGCGGCCCGCGCCGAAGTTTAGGCGCAAGCAGGCTTCGGACCGGATGTCGGCGTATTTGTCACCGTGTACGCGGCTGTCACCCGATTGGATCTGGCGCAGAGTGACTTGGCGTGTTTGCCCGCCGCGGCCCATGGTCAGATAGTCACGAACGAACCCCTCTTCGGCAGAGGACAGCACGTTGCTCAGGCGTTTAATCGCAGGCTCTTCGGCGCTCTGGCGGGTTTCCAGAACTAAACGCAGGCAATCCACGCGCAGGATTTGCGAAACCTCGCTGCCCAGATTGGCAAGGAAGTCTTCGAACGTGACAGGGTCCAGCATGGCCAGAACCGCGCGGTGCACCTGATTGGTCCCAGCAAGGTTCTCGTAGGCGGCTGCGATCACGCTGCGATGAGTGTCCTCCAGCCGGTCCAGACGGCTTTCCAGTCGTTCCATCGCCAAGCCGCGCAGGTCGACGATATTGCTGCCCATCGCCCGCTCATTGGCGGCGATCAGCGCGTGCATTAGATCGCGATCGTCCAGAATGAGGTCCGGCTCCGCGAGAATGCGGTCGCGCAAGGGTGTTTCAATCTTTTGCGTACTGCTCATGACATGTGCCTGCTTTTTTTAGTTACAGGCGTTATAACACAACAGAAGTCGCCGCACCTTGTTTTATTGCCACTATCGTAAAGGGCGGGCCATCTGTTGCCTGAAAGACTCCTTAACAGAACACAGTGGCGGAAATCCGCGGGTTGGCCTTCTGGATTGAACCCGATAGGCGATAGACAAGACCCTGATCCACAGACAGGAGCCACAATTTGGAGCCGGTATTTTTCCAAGCAGGTGAACCTTGTGCGGTGCTGACAACGCAGCCGCTGGACCGGGCTTTGGATTATCTTGCCCCCGAAGGAGGCTGTTGGACAGGGGCCTATGTTGAGGTGCCCTTGGGCCCCCGCCGTGTGCTTGGGGTCGTTTGGGGCCCTGCCGCTGGTGACTATGATCGCGCCAAATTGCGTGCAGTGCAGCGGGTCCTAGAGGTTCCGCCCATGCGCGAAGAGTTGCGCGATTTCATTCTCAAGGCTGCCGAGTACACGCTGACCCCTTTGCCCGCGATGCTGCGGCTGGCCACGCGTGCGCCCGGACTAAGCGATGCGCCGGCCACCCGACGAATCTACCGGCTGGGGGAGGGCGCGCCAGACCGGATGACTGATGCACGTCAACGGGTGCTGAGCGTGATGCAGGACTATGGCGGGCTGGCGTTCACGCAACGGGAACTGGCTGACACAGCAGGGGTCACGACCTCTGTCATCAAAGGCTTGGTAAAACAAGGCGTTCTGCGCGAGGAGGATGCCCCCAAGGACCTGCCGTTTCAGCGGCTCGACCCAGAACACAATGGCAAAGAGCTGACCGAGGATCAATTGGCCGCCGCATCGCGGTTGAGCGAAGGTATCGTCAGTGGCACCTACGGTACAACGCTGCTGAAGGGTGTGACAGGCTCGGGTAAAACCGAAGTTTACCTCGAAGCCGTCGCGTCCTGTCTGAAAATGGGGCGTCAGGCTCTGGTGCTTTTGCCCGAAATCGCGCTGACCGCAGAGTTCCTAACGCGTCTCGAAGCCCGTTTCGGCGGCAGGCCCGCGGAATGGCATAGCGGCGTGACGATGACAGAACGTCGCAGGACTTGGAAAATGGTTGCCGAGAATGGTGCCCAAGTTGTGGTCGGTGCGCGGTCCGCATTGTTTCTGCCTTTTCGCGATCTGGGGCTGATCGTTGTCGATGAAGAACACGATACCTCTTACAAACAAGAGGACGGTGTCCTGTATAATGCCCGCGACATGGCGGTGCTTCGCGCGAGTTTGTGCTCTGCTCGCGTGGTGCTCGCCTCGGCCACTCCGAGCCTTGAGACATGGGCAAACGCGGAAGCCGGCAAATATGAACGACTTGATCTGACATCGCGGTTCGGTGAAGCTGTGATGCCGGAGATGCGTGCAATCGACATGCGGTCGGATACGCTTGCCGCGAGCACGTGGATATCGCCCACATTACGTAAGGCAGCGTTGGATCGCATCGCTCTGGGCCAGCAAACCCTATTGTTTCTGAACCGGCGCGGATATGCACCTGTTACCATCTGCCGTGCGTGCGGTCATCAAGTGGCCTGCCCCCATTGCGATGCGCGGATGGTTGAGCATCGGTTCCTAAAGAGGTTGATGTGCCATCAGTGTGGGGAAACAACCCCCATGCCCGAGAGCTGCCCGAGCTGTCATGTGCCCGAAAAATTGGCTCCTGTTGGCCCCGGGGTGGAGCGACTGGCCGAAGAGGCGGCGAGCGTCTTTCCCGAGGCCCGTATTGCGGTCTTGTCTTCGGACCTGTTTGGCAGTGCGCGTGCTCTGAAAGAAGAAATCCAACGTATTGCAGAGGGTGGCGCGGATATCATTATCGGAACGCAAATGGTGGCCAAGGGACATAACTTTCCAAATCTCACATTGGTAGGGGTGATCGATGCGGATTTGGGGTTGCAAGGGTCTGACCTCAGGGCCGCCGAGCGCACGTTCCAGCTGATGCGGCAGGTGGCCGGTCGGGCAGGGCGATCGCAGCTTCGCGGGCTGGCATTGTTGCAGACCTTTCAGCCAGAGCATCCGGTGATCCGCGCGATCCTTTCGGGGGACGAGGAGGGCTTCTGGCAAGCCGAAGCCGCCGAACGCCAAGCTGCCGGCGTTCCCCCCTATGGCAGGATGGCGGGGGTCATTGTTTCGTCAGAGGACATAAACGAGGCCTTTGATGTGGCAAATCAGCTTAACCGAAACTGTGAGTCACTGCGGAGAGTCGGAGCGCAGGTGTTCGGGCCTGCGCCGGCTCCTATTGCGCGAATCAGGGGACGGCACCGCGTCAGATTGTTGGTCAAGTCTGCTAAAGGGGTGGCCTTGCAAAAGGCAATCGCCCTCTGGGTGCGGAATGTAAGGGTAAAAAACACAACGAGGTTGACAATAGACATAGACCCGCAAAACTTTCTGTAGGTGCACGCTTTCTTTGTGCATGATGCATAGGTTATTATATTTTTGTCTAACGAGTCTGGTTTGTTATGGTCACATCAAAGGTAAACTGGGACGACTTCCGGTACGTCGCAGCCTAGCGCGGTTAGTGTCCGAGCACGTGGTGTAATTTCCGCACCGCCAACGGTGTAATCCCGGGTGGCCATCGAGGTGTATGGTCGAGGTGGAGTTTGACCGCTTCAACCACGAACCACACGGAGACCCCGATGACCAAAACCAACA
>NZ_JBGFGN010000074.1:0-281 GCF_041224595.1 Donghicola sp. XS_ASV15
TGTGGGCGGTTTGGTTCATTCGATGTATCAAACGCTGCATATCGCGCTCATAGGCTTTTGGCCGATGATTGAGTGTCAGCTTCACTGTCTTGTACGGTTCTTCGGTACCTTTGGTACTGAAGCACATACAGACAGATGACATCCAATAATCTTAGCCGATTATTGGAGATGTGCAGAGGTTCGAACGTCAAGGATAGGCTGTAAGGCCTTTCAACTTGAGAGTTTGATCCTGGCTCAGAACGAACGCTGGCGGCAGGCCTAACACATGCAAGTCGAGCGAG
>NZ_JBGFGN010000079.1:0-18156 GCF_041224595.1 Donghicola sp. XS_ASV15
TGGCCTTCGCGACTGTCGGGCTGGTCATGGTCACGACAACCCGCTTCGCAAAGTCCTTCGTTGCCAAATGGGGTATCGCGGGATGCGTAGCGCGCGGGATGGCGTTGCTCGTTTCCGGCGCGATCCTGTTGGGGATCGGCCTTTAAACCACAGGTCTTTGCTATGTGATGTATCAAAGTGGGAGGATGCATTGAAACCCTGCCAAAAACCGCGAAGCAACAGGTCGCCGACATCATCCGTCAGAAAGATCAGAGAAATAACAAATGATAACAGGGTCGCAGCTGACAAGAGGTCCGGCGAGTCAGCCGTTTTTCCTTCGCGTTTTAGGCGGTCAAGTTTTTGGGTACTTGCTTGGTGCTTCTGCTCGTCCTTGTCGGCCATATTTCTAGAACCCAATAGTCCTAATCAGTTCCGACAACCAAATTGTGACTATTGATTGAAAGAAAACAACATTGAAGATCATCGCAAGCAAAACGGAGAGTGGAGCATAAACAAGCATCACCATCAACTGAGGCATCGCGCGGTTAATGAAGCCGCTAAGGAGGTTGAAAATTACTGAGAAGAAAAGAAAAGGCGCAATGACCTGAAGCGATACCTCTAGAAACCAATCAGCGACTTCGAAAAATGTCTCAACATTCACTGAAATATCAATAAGCAACCCTTCTGCAGCGACCCATAGTGCGCCAGTGGACGCCAAAACTCCGCATACCCCCCACTTATAAATTTCGCCAACGACGCCGGAAACCGTGTCTTGACCGGTATTGAGATACTGCGAGAGGCTGAATGATTGGCCGAAAGCAGACACAGCTATGTGTAAAAAAAACAGTGGCAAGCGACAGATAATACCCAAAAGACATCCTGATGAAACTAGTCCAATATAATCTAGGAGTCTTATGTCTTTCTCAGTCACCGTTGAATTAACCAGAACCATAGCGAACGCAAACGCTAACAGTGTTTTCACGACGACTGGCATTTTTATATCATTTACAATCGGCGCAAAAGCAATGAAACCGCTCGCTTTCAAGAACGGCACCAGCAGGCTGTGCACATAAGCCTCAAGCATCGAATGGAATGACGTCTTGAAAGCGGATTCCCGACCCACTCCCGAGTTCCTCGAATGACAAAACGGGTAATTTAATCTGCGAGGCATCCAACACCGAGCGCAGAAAACGGCGACGCTTGGCACTGACCACCAGAGCAACACTCAAACCCGCCCGAGCAGATTGCGCTGTTGCGTCAAGCAAACGCGCCGAAAGTCGTTTCAGCTCTTCTGGTTGAATGGCAACAAAACTGGATTGTCCGCCGCTTGAGACTTCGCTCTGAGAAAACAGATCCTCCCAACGGGGATCCAGGGTAATCGCCTGCGTATCAATCGATCCTTCAAACGCTGAGTCGAGCACTTGTCGATTGATCCGTTGACGCACGAATTCAACCGCATTCTCACCCCTGAATCCACTATGCTTTGCCTCGACCGCAGCGTCCAAGATCGCGCTAAACCCGCGAATGGATATTCCTTCGGAGAGCAGGCCTTTGAGAATATCCAGAAAGAATTCATTCGAAATTTTGTCAGGAATCGCTTCAGCAAGGCACATCTTGATCCCTTCGGCCTTAACTGGATCAGATTGTCGGACAAGAGAATTAAGAGTCTGTTTTAGCGTTTTCGCGGTCATCAACGTGTCTAAATTGTTCGTCACAACGTCCATCAGATGGGTCAAAAGCACCTCTTCGCCGGTCAGGACCGTGTGGCCCGACAGGATCAGATCCTCTTTTTCTATCAATGAACACCATTTCGCGGGCGCACCATAAACCGGATCACGCGTGCTGCTCGTCCCATCAGCTTGATCCAGAAGTACGAGCACATCTGTGCCTTGGAGTTCTCCTCGAGCCACTTTTGCACCGTGAAGATGTATTTCGTAGCAGTTATCAAGGAGTCCGCTGTCCTCGGACAGGCGCACTTGCGGGATCAGAAGCCCATATTTTTCCGCCACGTGCATTCGAAGCGGTCTAATCCGACTGTCGATCCCGGAATCCGCGCGCAGAAGGCTTCGCGAAATAGAGGTGGCCACCTTGATCAGAATATCATCTGCCTCGAGCAAATCTTCGATCTTGTCGACATGAACCTCTTCGGCGATTTCTTCAGCCTCGTCTTCTACAGGGACATCCTGCGCCGCATGCACCCAAAGCGCAGCGGCCAGCGCGGTCACTATTAAAAACGGGATAGTCGGCAGCCCCGGAATCAACGCAAGAGCCGTAGACACCATTGCAACGGCGACCAAAACCTCTTTTCGCGAGCGAATTTGGTGCGCAATGGCATTGGAGGTTGGCTTTCGATCAGGTCCTTTCGCCAACAAGAGACCTGTCGCAAAAGAGATGATCAGAGAAGGAATTTGTGAAACAAAACCATCACCAATTGTCAAAAATGAATACAATTGCAGTGATTCCCCGAAAGCCAAACCATATGTGAGAACGCCAAAGGCGACCCCGACTACGAGGTTAATCCCTGTCAGCAGTAAACCGAGAACGGCATCGCCTTTGACGAACTTTGCGACGCCATCCAAAGCCCCGTAGAAAGAGCTTTCTTTCGACAGTTCTTCGCGGCGCTGGGACGCTTCCACGTGAGAAATTGCGCCTGATGATAAATCAGCGTCAATGGCCATTTGTTTTCCCGGCATCGCATCCAGAGAAAATCGAGCCGAAACTTCGGCCATTCGAGAAGAGCCTTTGGAAAGAACGAGAAAATTCAGGAGTGTGAAAATGACGAAAACAACAATCCCGACATGCAGGCCTTCGCCCATCACAAACGACGCAAAGCCATAGAGTGTCTGACCAGCGACTTTTTCACCATATTCCCCAGCCGTCAGGATCAGTTTTGTTGAGGCAATGTTGATATAGACCCGAAAGATCAGAGATATCAGAATAAACTGCGGAAACGCGACAAATTCAGAGGCGCTAGGCGTCAACAGAACCAGCGAGAGGATTAGAATCGCGAGCGAGAAAGAAATCGCCATCCCCAAATCCAGAAGCACCGAAGGCATTGGCATCAGCAACGAGACAAAAGCCAGCGCTGCGAAAGTCGCAAGGATGATACTTGAGTCGATGATTTTCATTCTGTCGCCGCAGTGTAGCTGTCCAGCAGCAACTGCGCTCTTTCGTGCAGTGGAAGGGATGAAAGGTTTTGAGGCGCTTCGATCTGTGGGGCCGCTAAGGCGGGTTCGGGGGCATTCAATTCCAAAGGTTCCAGAAGCTCGACAAGGCGAGGTTTGGTCTTGACCCAGGTGTTGCCTGAAGTTTCCGCTCGCTCGGTTTCCCACGCAATGTAGTCACTGCGCTCCATCGCCTTTTTCATGCAGCTTTCGGTGTCTTCAGTGGCTTGTGCACCAATGACGACAAAGGGTTCGTCGGGCATGGCGTTCAAGACCAGACGCGCCTCGTCAGCCCATCCTTTATGGAAATAGGCGCTCAAGGCACGAGCACCCTCACGCTTCGACGCCTTCAAGACTTTTAAGTCGATCAGATAATCGTCGAAGCGGCACGCGTTCCTGATGTCATGGGAAATTTTGACCGCTTGCCCCGTGAACTCTTCGCACCATGTGCCCGCCCTGCAGGCCGCAGACAGGGTCGATGTGACACCGTCCCAAACAGGCTCTGGCTGGATCACGTTGACGTCAAAGACGACTGGCAACTTGCCACTCTTTTTGCGCAGAATGTCGACAACGAAATAGCCCAGATGCGTGAAGGTTTCAGGCTGGCAATCGCAATTGAGTAGAACCGAGAGCCCGCTCTGCGTCAGGGTGATCTCGCCAACCCTAGTGGCTCCAATCTTTTGCCGCGCCGCGATCAGGTCGCGATTTTCAATTGGCGTGATCCCAGTGACCGTAAGACGCCCCTCCGCTTGGGTGACCTCAGGCATATCTTGGTCCGCTTGCCGCACTACGATGCGGGTAAAGCCGTCGTGCTCTCCGGCCATGATGGTCTGTGCAATGGCTCCGCCAGAAGACATAAGCCAGAATGAGGCGCAGAGAGCCACGAGCCTAGGCAGCATTGAGCCCCTCCTCGACTTCGTTGAAGCTAGGCCGACACGACGACGGAACGCTCTGACGCCCGACTTCGATGCACAAATTCGGAGAGTGCCCAAAGAGATCGGCCACCAGCACATCCCGCACTACGGAATAAAACTTCTCTTCAGTTTCTGTGGTGGCCGTCACTTTGGCAGAGAACGGCCCGACTATGCCATAGGCCAGAAACACCCCTAGAAACGTCCCCACCAGCGCACCACCGATCAAGCCACCAAGAACCTCGGGGGGTTGGTCGATCGACGCCATGGTTTTGATCACACCAAGAACCGCGGCGACAATTCCCAGAGCAGGAAGCGCATCGGCGACATTCTGCAAAGCATGTCCCGAATGCGCCTGCTTGTGCGCGTGCTCTTCGATCCGCTTACCCAGCATCTCTTCGACCTGATGGGGATCGTCATAGTTCAGGCTGCCCGCGCGAAACGTGTCGCAAATCAGCGAAGTGGCTTCTTTGTCCTTCAGGATCTTGGGGTAGGCGACGAAAACAGATGAATTTTCTGGGTCTTCGATATGACTTTCCAGATCGACCGGGCTCTTGCGGCTGATTTTTATCAGCGAATAGAGCAAACACAGAAGGTCGCGATAGTCTTGCTTGCTCCACTTGGAGCCTTTGAAGACCTTAGCGATGTCTCCCAGCGTGTGCTTCACAGTCGGAAGGTCATTGCTCAGAAGAAACGCCCCGGTCGCAGATCCTCCGATCATCATCAACTCAAAAGGGAGCGACTTCATGATGATCGACATCTTGCCGCCCGCAAGAAGATAGCCGCCAAACACCATGATGAAGGTGACGACGATGCCGACAATACCGATCATGATTATTCCTCAATGCTCTGGTTCAAAGGGTTTGCGATGTTGTTTTCCAGCCAGCTCGCATTGCGACCTGCCAGAATTGCGCTGACGGCATATGCCTTGGAGGACGGTAAATTGCCCATGATCGCCGCAGCAGACTGCGCCTTCATCCGGCCTAGGAACCCGGCGGCAAATTCCATGTCCATCTCGGCGAACAATGTCGCGGCCTCTTTCGGCTTCATCGCCTCATAGACCTTGGTCAATTGGTCCAGATCGTCTTCGGACGCACTCTCGCCCAATCCCATGGTCCGGCGCAGACGCTCGTTCTCTTCCTGCAATTCAGAAATCAGCGCCAAGGCCTCTTCCCGTTTACTCTCAAGAACTTCGAGCTTTGCCTCGATCTCTTGTTCCTTGGCATTCAGCTCTTTGGTCCGGGCATCATTGAATGCCTCGCGCTTGGCCAAGGCTTCGAACAGTTCGGTCAGTTCCTTGTCGCGATAGTCGACAAAGGTTTCTTCTGGCTCTGCCGTCGCCAAAGCGGGGGCAAGCGCGATAGCCTCGGTGGCTGTCATCCCGATCTTCAGGGCCCCTCCTGTCGCGAACAAAGCGGCAATCGCAACCAGGCTGCCGGATCTACGAGCTCTGGCCATTATGCCCCCCGCTTCATCATGCGATGGCTAAAGATCGGCTCCGCTGTCGTGGGCTTGGTCTCTTCCATATCGTGCAGGGACGCGACCATCAGTTCCAACTTCTTGGCAACTGTCTCCGCACGATCCGTCAGGCTTTCAAGCGACTTGTTCGAGGCATCCGCTGTGCCCTTGGCGGTGTCCAGCGTCTTGGTTAGGTCGTCGACCTGCGCAGACAGGACAGCAACAGCGCCGCCCACTCCGTTCTCTAGATTGTTAAACTGTCGCAACCGGCGCGACAGCTCCAGACAGTAGATCGAGGCCCCGAGCGCACCGGCCCCAAGAAGTGCATCAATGATAAATTCCATTTGTGTTCCTCAGTTAGGGACGAGTTCCAAAATCAGCAGGTCAATCAGTGGCTCTTCGCCGATGACATCGATCACACGCACCCGCATGTGATCTCGAAATTGGTCGATGGCGTCTGGATAATCGAAGTACTCTGCCTGCACAGACCGCAGGAAACCCTGCAACGCGTCGACCACACGAGGCATGAGGACGACTACTTGCTCTGCGTCCTCCGGCCTTACCTCCAGAGCACCCCGAAACCGCAGATGCCGCCCCTCTAAAAACGGACCGTTCATCACGATGATCTGCGGAATATCCACAAAAACCCCAGCTGCCGGAGCGACATACTTCGGCTCCTCGATAGGATCGGGGGTGTGGCGCAATCCGATCAGGTCCAGCCCGATTGCGGCGTATCCACCCGCCGCACCCAACACCGCCAGAATCAGCCCAAGGACGATACCGGAGCCGCCTTTTTTTGCTTCGATTTCTGCTGTTTGATCGCTCATCGCCATCTCCTGCTTCGGAAAACAGTTATGGGCAGCAGAAGCTAACCGATTGTTAAGCGTGATCCTTCAAAACGGAAAATGTCAGGCAGAAGTCGACGCTCCGGAGGTGCACGTGCAGCAGTTCATTACAATGTGGAAAAGCTTTGACAGGCGGAAACAGATCATGGTCGCCGGTGCGACCGTTGGAACGTTTCTGGCGATCTTTTCTTTGGTCTTTTTTGCGAGTCGGCCAAATATGGTCCTGCTCTATGGTGGACTTGATCCGGCAAGCGCCGGGGAAATCACCCAAACGCTCGAGGGGCAGAACGTTCCCTACCGGATTCAAGGTACGAGCATCTTCGTTGACGAAACCCAGCGTGATTCCCTGCGTCTTTCGCTGGCGGGTCAGGGGCTTCCGGACTCTGGCGTATCGGGGTACGAACTCCTAGACGATCTGAACGGGTTTGGCACGACCACCCAGATGTTCAACGCCACGTATTTGCGGGCCAAAGAAGGCGAACTCGCGCGCACTATTCAGGCCAGCCCCCAAGTCCGGTCTGCGCGTGTCCACATCTCTCAAGAGGACATGTCCCCCTTTCGGCGCAGCGCCTCTGCCAGTGCTTCTGTTTCTCTGAGCCTTAACGGCGGCACGACAATCAGTGCGGCCCATGCCAAAGCGCTCCAGTTCCTTGTGTCCTCTGCGGTAACTGGGCTGGATCCGGAAAGCGTCGCAATCATTGACGAGCGTGGGCGTTTGATCTCGGCCAAATCCAACGACGATTTTGCCACCGAAGACGGCAGCGCCGCAGAACGCATGGCTGCGCGAGTCGAGCGGATGCTCGAGGCGCGGGTAGGCGCGGGCAATGCAGTGGTCGAAGTCAGCATCGAGCGGGTCACCGAGCGCGAGTCGATCGTCGAACGCTTGGTCGATCCCGACAGCCGCGTTGCGATCAGTAGCGAAACTCAGGAAAACTCCGCAACCGCCCGCAGCGCCGAGGCCGGGATGACTGTCGCGTCTGACCTACCCGAGAATGCCGGCGCGAATGGCGGCGATTCGTCCGAGAATTCGAACGAAACCGTCGAACGGGTGAACTACGAAATCTCGGAAACGCGCCGCGAAGTTCTGCGCACACCTGGTGCCATAAAACGACTTACCGTTGCTGTCTTGGTGAACGGCCTCCCCGATCCAGAGGGCGTCATCATTCCGCGTACAACAGACGAGGTCACAGCGCTCACGGCTTTGGTCGAGGACGTCGTCGGGTTTGATGCACAGCGCGGTGACGAGATCACCGTTCAATCCATGGCGTTTGTCGGGACAGAGCCGGCTTTTGCAACTCCTGCGCCGGGATGGCTTGAAGCATCGGCTCCCTCGGCCAGCACGGTTCTGCGCTTGGGGGTTCTGTCGGTAGTTGCTCTGATTCTTGGGCTCTTCGTTCTGCGCCCAATGTTGCGCAAAGCCGATCCGGTCGAACTGCCCGCTCTTGCTGAACTTCCGGAATCGAATTTCGGCCTCGCCCCGCTTGACGGTGAAATCGACGACAACATGGAATTTCAGCCGCTGTCGACCGACTTTGCGAGCCCATCGGTTGAGCTACCAGAAGATCCAGTGTCGCGGATGCGCGCTCTGATCGAGGCCCGGAAACAAGAAACAATGACGATTCTCCGCAACTGGCTTGAGGAAGAGAAGGAGCAGGAAACATGAGCATCGAAGCACTGTTGGTCGATTTCGGCCCCGCGCCAGAGGTTCAGGATGTCGTTGCTGATGCCCCGGGCTTGAATCTTGATTCCTTTGAAGAGGGATACAATGCGGGA
Organism: Donghicola sp. XS_ASV15; assembly: GCF_041224595.1. Taxonomy (NCBI): domain Bacteria; kingdom Pseudomonadati; phylum Pseudomonadota; class Alphaproteobacteria; order Rhodobacterales; family Roseobacteraceae; genus Donghicola; species Donghicola sp. XS_ASV15. The sequence continues at coordinate 8,131 of NZ_JBGFGN010000079.1, forward strand.
TGGGCCGACGCGACCAAAGCCAGCAAAGACGAACGGGCGCAGGTCGAAGCCCAGATTGCCGAAAGCCTGAAGGATTTCATGTTCTCACGCGCCGAGATGCAGCAACAAACGCTCAAGGAACTAAGGCCCTTGATCGAGGGGGTGCTCACCGCGCTATTGCCGGAAACCCTGCGCCCTGCGCTCGCGCCTATGCTGATCGAAACCCTAGAGCAGATCGCGGCAGAGTCCCTATCAAATGCGATCGTTCTGGCTGTTCCAGACGGGCTGTCAGAACAGATTGAGCCCATGCTCGATCCTGCGCAATGGCCGGATCTGACCATCATCGAAGATCCTGCGTTGTCGGACGCACGTGCTGAAATCCGATGCGGTGACACAACTCGTGCGATCGACCTCGCAGAGGTTCAAGCGCAGATCAGCCACCTTGTTTCAGAATTTTTCAGTGGCCCGCAGATGACTGGGGCGACGGGTACCGAGGGATAAATCATGACAAACCGTTTTTCCGCCCTGCCGATCGAAGTCCATGTCTGCGTGGGACGCGCCAGACCCCCTCTCGGCGAACTTCTGGAACTCGCCCCGAACGCGGTTCTAACGCTGGAGCAGCAGATCGACGATCCCGTCGAGATCATGATCGGTGAAAGGGTCATCGCTCATGGCACCCTCGAAGAGACCGAAGACGGTGGGCGCCGCTCGCTTTGTGTGCGGCTCACCTCGGTGAAGAGTTTTGACAATGAAGCATAAGATAACGCATGCCGCCTTGTTGGGCGGCCTTTTGCTTTTGGCGGGCACGACTGCGCACGCGCAGGGACTCGAGATCGGCGATATGACGATGGATGATGGGCTGAGCCAGAAGGTGCTGCAAATCATCGCAACCGTCACCGCGATCACGTTGGTTCCGGCAACTCTGATGATGGTCACCTGTTTTCCATTTATGCTGACAGTACTGGTTGTTGTCAGATCGGGACTTGGCCTTCAGCAGTCGCCGCCCAATATCCTGCTGATCACGATTGCTCTGTTTCTAACGTATTTCGTGATGGAGCCAGTCTTTCTCGAGGTGTGGGACACCTCTGTGAAGCCGTTGAATGCGGGTCAAATCTCGATCGAGTCCGCGTATCAGCTGGCCCAAGCGCCCTTCCGAACCTTCATGACGCCGCGCATAGATCCCGATGCTTTTGTTCAACTGGCGGAAACACGCGGTCTAGAGATCAATGGTCTTACGCCAGAAAACGCGCCGTTCTCTTTGATCGTCCCGACATTCATCCTGTCCGAACTGACACTGGCATTTCAGGTCGGATTTCTGGTCTACCTGCCATTTCTTATCATTGATCTGATCGTCTCGGCGATCTTGATGTCGATGGGGATGATGATGGTGCCCCCGTCGGTTGTCTCCCTGCCCTTCAAGCTTGGGTTTTTCGTGGTCAGTGACGGTTGGTCTCTGTTGGCTGGCGGACTGGTGACGGGGTACATGGGCTAGCGCCCATGCCCCTTATTTCACGATCAGTTCTGCATAGAGCGCGCCAGCGGCCTTGATGCTCTTGAGGATGTCGATCATGTCGCGTGGCGACACACCCAAGGCGTTCAAGCCACCGATCACCTGAGACAGCGAGGTCCCGCCGCGCACTTCGGCAAGGCCAACACCTGGCTCTTCTTCGATAGAGGCGGTGGTGCGCGGGACCACAATCGTGTCCCCGTCAGAGAACGGGTTGGGCTGGGACACAACAGGTTCTTCGCTGACACGCAAAGTCAGATTACCCTGAGCCACTGCGACCCTTGCAATCCGCACATCATCGCCCATCACAATTGTCCCAGAACGCTGGTCGATGACGACACGTGCCCGACGTTCGGGCTCGATCATCAAGTTTTCAATCACCCCAATCGCATGGGCCGGAGAGCTGGCTCTCGTGGCTGATACATCCAGTTCAACGGTGCCAGAGTCAGTCATCCGCGCCACGGCACGCCCGAACTTGCCGTTCACAGCCCGTTCAATGCGAGCAGCCGTTGTGAAATCAGGCTCCCTGAGTGCCAACCGAAGCCGGTCAAGGGAATTTAACTCGAATGCCACTTCACGCTCGACACGCGCGCCAGACGGGATCGTTCCGGCCGTGGGTACGCCTTGGACCACCTCTGCCGCCTGCCCCCCGGCGGCAACACCTGCCGCGATGATCGTACCTTGGGCCACCGCATATATGTCGCCATCGGCAGCGTTGAGCGGGGTCATCACCAGTGTCCCGCCGAGCAGACTTTCCGCATCACCTATCGCCGAAACAGTTACGTCGATCTGGGTGCCAGCCCTCGCAAAGGGCGGCAAGGTCGCTGTGACAAACACACCTGCAACGTTTTGGGGTCGCAACTGCTCTCCGGTGACGTTCACGCCGAGCCGTTCGAGCATCGTGCCAAGCATTTCTTCGGTAAACGGTGCATTCCGGAACCCGTCTCCAGTCCCATTCAACCCGACGACAAGCCCGTATCCCACCAGATCATTTCCGCGCACGCCATCAAACTCGACCAGATCCTTCAACCGGATCGGAGAGGCTGACGCGCTGGCAGCCATCAGGACAATCATGATTGCCGTAAAGAAACGCCGCATCACATGAACTCCGCAAAATTCAGCGCCGACATGCGGGACGTCACAAGATAGAGCCGCTCTAGGGCTTGTTCATACTGCTCTAGTTCGCTGGCCGCCTCATACATGTCCGGCGACGTCAGTTCTGTCAGGCGCAACTCCATTGAGGTCGCAATCGAACTGTTGCGAGTCTGGAGAGACTCCACGCGCTCTTCCGCGATGCCTAGCGTGCCGCGTTCACTCGCAATTCCTTGAGCAGCACTGAGCAAATCAGTACCCGCTGATACGGCTTGATTGGGACCTGACACCAGCGCGCCAGTTGCCATTGCAGCAAGTGCCTCGCGAAGAGGCGCCGACATGGCGGTCACGTTTGCCTCGACCTTCTGCTGGTCCGCGACCGTAAAGCTGACCAGATCACTGTCTGTTCCGCCATACGACATTGCATATCCGCCAGCATCATCGACGAAAAACGCCTTGATATGCGCCGCGGCATCACTGTGTGACATGCCCGCAATTTCGGTCGACAGTGTATCAAGCATCTCTGCCGCAGATGCCAAAGGCGCCTGCCCGACAGCCGCGCCAGAAAACAGGTAGCGTCCCCCCGCTGCGCCATTGAGTGCGGCAACTGTTTGGCCAAAAGCAGACCGCGCGCTCGCGGACACCGTATCCAACGTCGCAGTCGCGTCCGCTTCCTCTGCAGCGACCAAATCCTGCGAAAGGGTGGTCGCGATGTCGCTGATGGCCCCCAAAATGGATTGCTGCTGCCCAAGAAAGAATGCCGCCTGAGTGCTGGCCTCTTGATAGGCCGACATCTTCGTCAGGGTATTCTGAACCGCGTTCAAAGGCCTGAAGTCAGCCTGAAGCGCGCTTCTGAGATCCTGTATTTTTCCCTCGGCCACAGTCGCCGCAGCTGTTTCGAATTGCGTGCTGACTTGGGTATTTGCACGGCGCATCGCCAAAAATTGCGCCAAATCGCCTGTCGCTGTAATCATCAGGTCATCCCCATCAATGTATCCAGCATTTCATCGACGACCGAGATCACGCGGGCATTCGCCGTGTACATCTTTTCGATCATCAAGAGTGACTGTAGCTCTGCGTCGCTATCGACACCCTCGGACGCTGCGGCTTCGGCCAGAGCGCTATACCTTGCGCTGGCCGCCGTCTCGCTCAACTCGGCTCTCAAGAGCTTTGAGGACTGCCCAGTCACATAGTCTCCCAAGGCAGTCGAAGTATCGGACAAACCCTCTGTCAGCGTGTCCAAGTACCCTGCCCGCGCGCCGTACCCTTCGGAGAGGGCCGCAAAACCATCCCGAAGACGCCACGGTTCACTTGTCAGTTGTGAATTTACCGATAGTTGACCGTTGGTTTCGGTGAACAAACCGTCCCCGTCAAAACTGGTCGACGACAATAAAGTCTGCCGCGTGTCCTCCAGCTCGTTGGTCGCGGTAGGCATCAGGTCATCTCGAATCTGAAAGCTCGCCTCGATCTTTCCACCGAGCAGACGGCTGCTGATATCATTACCCGAACGCCCGGCAATCGTGATCCCGGACAGAGCCCCACCGGCTTGGGTCATCGCAGCGTCCATTGTTTGGACAGGTGTAAACTCCAGTGTCACCGCCTTGCCATCAAGCAGAACTTGCCCACCGCGACTCACGAGGGCAATCGAGCCATTGTCACGCTCCAAGACCCGCACGGGAATCAGCTCAGACAGGCTCGCAACCGCTTCGTCCCTTTGATCCAGAAGAGTCGCGGTATTCCGGCCATTCGCTGAAAAGGTCACGATCTGCTTGTTCAGCTTCTCGATCTCCGACAGTGCGGCATTGGCAGTTTCGACATCGGTCGCAATCGACTGGTCGGCGGTAAGTCGTTCACTTTGAATCGCGTCTTCGATTGTGTTGAAGCTGTTGGCCAAGTCTTCGGCGGCATACAACACTTGCGCAAGCTGAACGGTGCTTTCCGGTTGCGCAGAAGCACTGATCAATGCCGTTTGCAAATCGTCAAGCGCGGTCGTCAGGCTGCCATCTTCGCCTACGGTCCCAATGGCCTCGTCGATAGTGGCCAATGCCTCTGTTCTAGTTTCAGCAGCGGCAAGGCTCGCGGCCTGAGTGTTCATCGAGGTGTGCAGCGCAGCATCTCGTTGCCTTTGCACACCAATCACCTGCACGCCGCCATTCAGGTTCGAAACTTGCGTGATCTCACGCTTGGCGTAGGCTTCGTTCGTCGCATTCGAAAGGTTCGAAGAAACGATCTCTGCTGCCAGAGAGGATGCTCCTAACCCCGAAAGCGCATTGGATATAGCACTCGTCAGAGACATCTATGCCTCCTATCGCTTGATGTTGGTGGTCTCTTGCAACATTTCATCGACCGTCTGGATGATCTTGGCGTTCGACGAATAGGCACGTTGAGTCTGGATCAAGTCGGTCAGTTCTCCGGCGACGTCGACGTTAGATTCTTCGAGGGCATAGCTGATGATGTCCCCTGTCGGCCCGTCCCCAGCATCCCAAAGAAAGAAGCTGCCGCTATCGGGTGACGGCGCATACGTTTGGCTGTCCAACGCAATCAGACCATCAGGGTTGGGCAAGTCGACCAGCGGGACTTTGTAAATCGCCCGAGTGATGCCCGTGTCATACAGCGCAAAAACGGTTCCGTTTTCGTCAACTTCGACCGAGGTCACATTGCCGATTTCGTAGCCATCCTTGCTAATCGAAAGAGGCGCAAAATCGTCAGAAAGCTGGGTCATTCCCGAGGCGCTGCCCAATGCACCGATGTCGAATTCAATCGGCCCGCCCGCAACATTGACAGAAAATTTTCCGGTTGCGCCATCATAAGTCCCGCCAGAGACCGCTGTGACCGACGCCAAGGTTCCGCCCGAAGCCCGCGAGTCATCGAAAGTCAGTGTGTATTCACCTACGACGGTCCCGCCAGAGGCACCGTCCATAATTGTCATAGTCCACTCATTGCTCGAACCGCTGGCAGGCACCGTTGGCGTAAATGAAATGTCCAGATTCTGCGAAGTTCCGAGGTTGTCGAAATACTCGATCGACAGTTCCTGCATCGCCCCATCTGCATCAGAGGCAGTCTCGCTCGCCGGCAGGTTCACACCAAGGCTAACCTGAGTTGTCGGTTCGCCAGAAAGTTGGTTCACGTTGATCTGCACTGGCTCAAGAGCATCGGCCGTGTCACGCGCATATGTCGGGAAGGTTCCATCAGGCAAGGCCGGCCACCCAAGCAGCACCAGCCCCGACCCTGTCGTCAGATACCCATCCGCATCGGTTCGGAACGACCCAGTAGTGGTGAGCAACATCTCGTCGCTACCGCTTTCAATGCCCGACGCTTGTGTAACGGGCAAAAAGCCCCTGCCCCGCACCGCAAGGTCGGTCGAGTTCTCTGTCGTGACCAATGACCCGGACTCGCCGATTCGGCGCGTCGTAGTAAAACGCACGCCACCTGCGGAGTACTCACCTCCGGCGCCGCCGACGACCATCGAATGGAAGTCGGCTTCAGCTTTCTTGTAGCCGTAGGTCGATGCGTTCGCGATATTGTCCGAGATTGTCGCCAGACGTCCGGCATTCGCTGCGAGGCCGGCGACACCAGCATTCAACGACGATGAAATAGTCATAGGGCACCCCTGTGGTTAGCGGTCATGCCCAATGCTTACGAACGCAGGCTTAATGGCTGCCTAACGGAACTCTGGCTGATTTTTGCAGAACGATAATCTCGATCCGGTTGTTTGCGATGTCCATTGGCGTGCTTTGATATTTCAGCCGCTGGTCACCATGGCCGGTCACGCGCTTCACGCGCTCGTGAGAGAGACCGCTATTTTCCAGCAATTCCCTGACCTTATCGGCTCTTTCCAGCGAGAGACGCCATACCGGATTGTCCTTTAGGACAAGCGGTGATGCCGACATGAAACCAGCGATCAGAAAGTCTTGCTCTGTCGCCTGGGCTGTATGTGAAACGGCTCGTAAAAACTCGCGGAACGCCGGGGTTGGCTCTGCTGTTCCTGGTTTGAACAGAAGCGAATCGGGACCCTCTTCCAGCTCCAGCGCTGGCCCCTCATCAGTCATCCGAAACTCGTAGTGACGGCGATCAAGAGATGTCGACACGTTTTCAAGCTCTTCCTCGAGCTGCAACTCTAGGTCCAGCTGCGCGCCTCTGGCTTGCTCCTCTTCGGTTGGGTACAAAGAGCTGGCTCCGCGCCCCTCAAGTGCCAAGGTCTCTTCAGATTGCAGGCTTTCGCCCCCGAAATTCCCTTTGCCCCCACCAGAGACACGCGCCACCGGAATATCTGGCGTAAAGTAATCCGCCAAACCCTTGCGTTGCTGTTCGGTTGTTGCATTCAGCAGCCACATCAACAGAAAGAAGGCCATCATAGCCGTCACAAAGTCCGCATACGCGACCTTCCACGCGCCGCCATGGTACCCACCACCTGCGACAACTTTCTTTCTTTTGATGATGACTGGCGCGTTCGACATCGCAGCCATAGTCCACCACCTTTCCCACGTATCTAGGGATAGGGAGAGGACCTTAGCGAAGTCTTAAAACCACTGGAAACTTGAATCGATGGTTAACGCGCGGTGGGCATCTGCTCGGAAGAAGTGGTGCCGGTAAAGGGACTCGAACCCCCGACCCCATCATTACGAATGACGTGCTCTACCAGCTGAGCTATACCGGCACTTCTTCAGCGGACCTAGATGGTCCGAGTGGAGTGCGATTTAGCACCGGCGCACTCCACGGAAAAGACCTATTTTGAGGTCTCTTTTTGCTCTTCTTCGGTCTCGATGACCTCTGCTTCTTCGATTGTATTGGCTTCTGCAGTTGGCTCGTTCACCGGAACAACTGCGTTCTCTGCAGGCGCATCGGGCGTGCCCACGATCAAAGGTAGCATTTCAGCATTCAGACCGGTGGTCGACAGCATCTGCGCGGGCGGCTGGCGCCATGTCAGTGTGTCGAAGCCTTTGCAGTGCTCGCAGATCGGGACCCATTCGTTGTGGATGTGATTACAGTTGTCACAAATCCACGACTCTCCACGCGGCGCGGTCACGGCGCGCGCCAACCAACCACGGACAACGGCGTCTTCGGCACCTTCGCCGCGTTCGATCGCCGCCATCAAGGTCAGCGTGCGAGTGTTGGGCATATCTTGGGCCAGACCACCCAGAGCGCGGCGTGCCGCGGGGAAATCTTCGGCAGCGATGTTGAGCTCCGCCAAAAGCTGCTTGGATTCGACATCGTCTGCGTTTTTACCCAGCAGGGTGCCAAAACGCTTGAGGCGCTGTTGAGGCGTCTCATCAGGCTCGATCTCGGCAAAGACCGCTGCGAGATCGGGATGCGGCTGCACTTCCCAAGCTTTCTTTAGAACGCGAACGGCATTCCGCTTTTTGCCTTTTTCGATGTATCCGCGCGCTGCCATGCAGGCGGCAGGGATCAGATCAGGCGACAGACGGTTTGCTTCGATCGCTTCTTCGCGGGCCTCGATCGAAGTCTCTTCTGCGATCAGGTCCTTGGCTTCTGACAGCGCCAGTACGGCATCACGACGCTTGTGAACGTCACGGGGCAGGGCGCCAGTCTTAAGCTTGGTGGCCAGTGTTTTGCGCGCACCTTTCCAGTCGTGCTTTTCAGACTGCAAACGCAGGAGAACGTCCTGAGTTTCTTCGTGCTTGGGCTTCAGCGCGAACGCGGTCTCGGCCAGTTTCAGCGCGACCTCATTGTTGCCTTCGGACAGACGCTGTTTCATCAGACCGCGCACACCTACGAAGCGGGTGCGCTTGTCTTTGAGCAGCTCTTTGTAGACCTTTTCGGCGGTTTTCTTGTCACCCATCATCTCGGCCGCTTGGGCCGAGATCAGGTTGGTGAGTTCAGGACGGTTCAGATATTTGTCCGCCTGATGCGCTTTGTTCATGGCTTCGCGACCCTCGCCAGAGGCGAGCGCCAACATGCCATCGGACAGTGCTTTGAAACCTTTGCGCTCACGGTTCCGACTGAAATAGCGCGTGACCGCCGTCTCATCACCATTGATGAAGCGCAGCACAGCGACCAACAGGCCCAGCAATTTCAACAGGACCCAAACCGCGATGATCAGCAGGATGCCTGCGATCACGGATTGCAGCGCGCCAAGGTTAAACTCCATCCCGCCAAAGGCGACCTGGATGCCACCGCTGGCTTCCATCAGGTAGCCCGCCGACAGGGTCAGTGCGGAGACAATGAGTACGAAGAGTATAATTTTTGCAAGCGACCAGAGCATCGGGCGAGCCTCAGTTATTCAGGGTTTGTGCAAGCGACGCGGCCGCTGCGAGAGCATCCTGACGCGTGCGCGCCATTTCGATCCAAGGCGCCATGGCAGGCTGCGCCACTTCGGGCAGAGCCTCAAGCTCTGCAATCGCGTCCGTCAAGCGCGACTCTTTTAGAGCTGCCTCGGCACGACTCAGGATCGCGTCTGTGCTGTCACCATCCTTTGGTTCCAACGAACGCGCACCAAGCTGGTTCAACAGGAAGGCACCAACGCGATCTGCCGCGCCGCCATCTGCCGTCTCAGCACGCGCATCAGCCAAAGCCTCGCGGGCATGAGCGGGGTAAGCGTCGAGAAGTTGGTTCAGACTAGGAATACCATCCGCAGCAGGACCGGCGAGGGATACTGCGATGTCTGCTTCGCTGTTGGCCCGCAAATCAGCCAGAGCCGTCTCATAAGGCGCGCCAGCGTCCAGAGCTGACTGGACTTGGGTCAGGGCGGCGCGAGCCATAGCGTTGCGCGAGGTTTCCTCGGCTGCCGTTTCGGCCTCAACGGCCTCTTTGGCCATACTTTCTATTTCTTCTTTCTGCGTCGCAACCTCTTGGCGCAGGTTGTTCACTTCGGCTTCGAACGCTGAAACTGCCGCATCACTGGCCGCCTCGACGGGACGCTGTTCCATATCGGTCATGCGCTGATCCAGCGACGCCAGAGCGTCCGACGTTTCGGTCAATTGGACTTCCAAAGACTGCAAAGTCCCTTCGACTGCTGCTATCCGCTCTTCGACCGCGCTCGTGTCGGGGACGGCGGGGACGGCATTCGCAAGCTCGTCGATCCGCGCGGACAGCGCCTCTTGGGCGGCAACACGGTCGGCTTCGCTCTCTTCGAACTGGCTTGCGATGTCGCCAGCAGCACCAACCTCGGCAAACGGGCCAGTCTTGTAATAATAAGAGGTCGCGCCGAATCCGATCGCAGCCGCGGCAACCCCGCCGAGCAACATCGAGAAGAAGCCGCCTTTTCGCTGGACGACGGTTTCCTTGATGACTTCTTTCGGAGCCTCGGTGGGCGCCGCTTCGGTCATCTCAACCTGCTCTTCATGCAACTCGACGGCTTCGGCTTCGGCTTCGGCTTCGGCTTCGGCTTCGGCTTCGGCTTCGGCTTCGGCTTCGGCTTCGGCTTCGGCTTCGGCTTCGGCTTCGGCTTCGGCTTCGGCTTCGGCTTCGGCTTCGGCTTCGGCTTCGGC
>NZ_JBGFGN010000080.1:0-304 GCF_041224595.1 Donghicola sp. XS_ASV15
AAAGGCCTTACAGCCTATCCTTGACGTTCGAACCTCTGCACATCTCCAATAATCGGCTAAGATTATTGGAAGTCATCTGTCTGTATGTGCTTCAGTACCAAAGGTACCGAAGAACCGTACAAGACAGTGAAGCTGACACTAGATCATCGGGCCTAAACCCTACTAGCGCGATATGCAGCGTTTGATACATCGAATGAACCAAACCGCCCACATATCTCTTCAGATACTCGCGATGTCAAAGAGCGCGGAGACAAAAAACTAACCATAGCGCCAATCCCTTAGCACTGCAGCCAACCAATATCTC
>NZ_JBGFGN010000102.1:0-14645 GCF_041224595.1 Donghicola sp. XS_ASV15
ACAGTTCAGCCAGCGTCATCTCTTCGCGGATCGCTTCCAAGGCGACCTTCGCCTTGAAATCAGGTGAGTGGTTCTTTCTCTTTGCCATTGTAGATCGTCTCTTTCATCAGGCGACCCATCTTAAACTCTGGTCCGAAATTCTGCGACCACCTCTCTTCCCGGTGGCAGGATCCTTGACGTAGGTTTGCCGGTTCCAGACCTGGCGCCCGATATAGAGCTCATTGTTCAGGATCCCGGTGCCCCGCTTCCGGCTGCCATAAATGGTCGAGCCCCCCCAGTACTTGCTCGAGGGGGAAATCCCTTCGCCATCGAGGGAGCCGACGATGTTTCGGGGGCTTTGGCCTGCTGGCTTGAAGATCTGCGCTTAGTGCGCGCACTCGCCTTGTCCAGTCAGTTTTTCTCACGACTAAGTGTCAGGAGTAGGGAAACTTTTCGCGCTCTGGGGCCGTGAAGAGGGTACTTGGTACATATTGGAGGAGCGCGTTACCATGGCCCATCTAGGATCATCCTATTCATCGTATAACACCTTTTTGAATGGTGCAGATGCCTTCTGGACACTTGATCTGGCAGCGATGAACAACTCTGGCGTGACAGGCGATGTCCTGCTCGCTGTAAATACAGAAGAGGATGGCACACGCTATCTGAATGTTTCGATCAATGCGGCTGGTTTGACACCGAACGTCCAGCACGCACAGCACATCCACGGTACGTTCGACGAAGATGGTAATCCGACCGACGCGCGGATGCCTGTTGTGTCTGATGACGCGGATCAGGACGGCTTCATCGAGGTTCTCGAGGGCCTTGCCGCTTATGGCGACATCATTCTGACACTAACAGACGGTGATGGCGTTCTGCCTACTACGCGTTCGGACGGCACGCTGACATACATTCAGTCTTTTGACCTTGGCGACGACTCGAACTTTGGCAGCCCTGTAAGCGGGAATGATTATACTGCGGATGATCTAATGCCCTTGGTGAACCGTGAAATCGTGCTTCATGGTCAGAACGTAGGCGCCGGCTTTGGCGCCGGAACCGAGGGTGAAATCGACGGCACGCAGGACGGCTTCGTTGGCTTTCTGCCTGTGGCGTCTGGCGAGATCGAGATGACCACCCAAGAGCAGGCTTTGGATATCCTCGAGGATCAGTTCGAGCGTGCGTCTGATTTCGAACGTCTCCGGGCGGGAGATGACATTTACGACGCCGGTCTTGGCGATGACACCGTCTATGGTGGGTCTGGAAGCGACCGTATTCGCGGCGGCGCAGATGACGATATGCTCTTTGGTCGTACTGAAAATGACGTCCTGCGGGGTGATGACGGTGCGGACCATTTGGTTGGCAATCAGGGCCAAGACCGCTTGTTTGGTGGTGACGGCGGTGACCACTTGTACGGCAACCTTGGCGCGGACGATCTGAACGGCGGGCAAGGCAATGACATGCTGTTTGGCAACCAAGGCAATGACGCGCTGAACGGCGGCGCGGGCCGCGATATGCTGAGTGGTCAAAAAGGGGACGATGTGCTGACGGGCGGCAATGGCGGCGACGTGCTGAGCGGGGGTCAGGGTTGGGACGAGTTCGTCTATAACGACCTGAGCGAAGGCAACGACACGATCACCGACTTCGAGGATGGCATGGACCTGATCAGCCTGAGCAATCTGGGTCTCGACTTTGATGACCTAGCGATCTCTTCGGCAAATGATGGAAGCGACGCTCTGGTCGAGTTCGGAACGACGTCGATCCTATTGAACGGTGTCACCGTGGGTGAATTGGATCAAAGCGACTTTGTCTTCTGATTTCATCGGATCGCTGTAATCCGTGCGATCAAGAGCAGGCCGAGTGATTGGCCTGCTCTTTACTTTTGGGTCTACTGACGATTCATCGTGGCAAGCAGTTGCGCAATCTGAGATCGGCTGAACTGCTGATTGCCGATCGTTATGGTCTCGGCCTCAGAAACCGCGTGGGGACGCTGTTTCAAGGTTAACTGGTCCAGGATACGCGACATCGTTTTGGCTGAATCGTTCAGCTCTCGCGATGTGCCCGCCAGCTGTTCGGACTGTGCAGAGGCCGCTTGCCCCATCTTTGCCAGCTCGTTGACAGCCATGGCGATCTGGCTGACGCCCTTGGACTGCTGCATCGAAGATTCAGCGATGTCCGTCGTGCTACTCTCGAGCTTTGCGATGTTTTCGGCAATTGTGCCAAAGGCTTCGCGTGTCTCGACAGCGGAATTTACACCGTCATTGACCAATCGAGACGTGGTATCGATCAGGTCAGCGGTTTCGCTCGCTGCTTTCGCTGATCTGCCGGCCAAGCTGCGAACCTCTTGCGCGACGACTGCAAATCCGCGGCCATGACTGCCTGCGCGTGCGGCCTCGACCGCTGCATTCAGAGCCAGCAAATTGGTCTGGAACGCAATTTCATCAATGGCTTTGATGATTTTGCTGATGTCTTGAGAAGCGCTTGCAATCTCCTGCATTGAGTGATGCATGCGCTCCACCCGCTCTCTACCATCCTCTGAAATCTGGCGGGTTTCGGATGCAAAGGCGCTCATGGATTGCGCCGACTGCGAGTTTGCGGCCGTCAGATTGTCGGTCTCTTCGATCGAAGCGGAAATTTGGTCAATCGATGCTGACTGCTCTTGGGCCAACGCGGCAAGGGCTTGGGCGGAGTCGCTCACCGAGTCAGCCCCGTTTGTTGTGATGCTCGTTTGATGTTTGATATCACCGAAACGTCTGTTCAACCCTTCGACCGCTTGGGCAAAGCTGGAAATGATCTCGCGGTAGGCGCCGTCGAAGGCTTCGGGGCGAATATCCTGATCCAGATCGCCGTTCACGATGGCAGCGGACAGGCGCTGGATTTCAGAGACAACGCCGGAAAATGCGCTCCTGATCTCCTCGATGGCTTCGTTGATAAAGACGCGGTCACCAGATAGCGGCGGGAACGCATACTCGAAGTCGCCACGGGAAAAGGCGTTCATGCAGGCGATGATCGATTTCTTGGTGTTGATGTGGTCCTGAACCATTTGGTTTACCCGGCGGCCTACTTGGCCATAGGTGTCATCCAGATCCTCGTGGGCGATGAAGTCATTGATGAAGCCGTCCAGATGGCGTTCGGCCATGCCGTTGACGCGGCGGATCAACTCGTCCAGCTGCCAGCGATCCCGCAGGATTTCCGTCTGGTCCTGCCATTCCACAAGGATCAGGGCTAGCTTGCCATCCGGACTAAACTTGGGTGACGCGCGAAACATCAGGCTTTTTCCGCCGATGGTGAATTTCCCGACGTGGGGCGATTTGAGCGCGTCCAGAATGCGGCGTTGGTGCACGGGATTTTTGTGAAATACGTCGATGGTTTTCCCGAGCACCTCTTTGGCGCGGAAGTCGGGCAGGTCGCGGCGGATGTCATCCTCGATCGCCGCAAACATCGCGAGCGCCGCATCGTTGACATAGCGAATAACAAAATCCGCATCAGCAACCATCATTGGATTGCCGAGCAGACTCATCGCATCCGTTGCGAGCAGAGTATTCAGTTCGTTGTTGGGCTCAAGGCCAGTGTCAAGCGCCATGGTCTCATCCTCTTGCAAATCCGCAGGAGGACATATCGCTGATGGTTTTGTTGACACCGCTTCGGAAGGCTGGCCGCCGTGAGGCATTTGACTAGCAGGGGTTATGCTTTGGGATATGCTATGAAGGTTGTGAAACCTCAGTAAGGCGCTTGTTTTGCCATGCATAGGCCGCCCGAGATTTGGACTAGGCATCGTCGTAGGTCAGCCGCAGATGCTGCTCTGGTATGATCGGCTCCGCCACTAGTGGCGGGTCGTGTCAGTGCGGCTGGTCGCCAAGAGCCGAACGAGTGCGCCGATGGTGGTAGAAGTGCATCCATTTCCGGAAGGCTGTGTCCGTCTCTGATCTGGTCTCCCAGCCATGCAGATATACGCGATGTCCGCAGGCTCATTCGAGGCAGGCAGCAACAGCGAAGATAACCTGTTTGAGCACGGCAGGTTTGCGATCCGTTGGCCCTTTCGCCCCTAGCGCGATCGCGAAAATTGGCAATCAACCGGTCGTGATCGAGGTCCAAGGAACGTGCTTTGGGACAGGCACGTTGGGGCCGCAGACATTGAATTACGAAAGGACATCTCATGAAGGACTCGCATCGTCCCGACCGCGCTATGACCACCACCAATCCGGCCACGGAAGAAGTGCTCGACACCTATCCGTTGATGTCAGATGACGAGATGATCTCGGCGCTAGAGGCATGTCACGCTGCTTTCGAAGAGTGGCGCCTGAAGTCCCACAAGGATCGCGGCGAGGTTCTGAAAGCGATCGGCGCGAAGCTGCGTGATCGCAAGGAAGAGTTCGCCAAGCTGATGACCCAAGAAATGGGCAAGCGCTTGCAGGACAGCCGCGACGAGATTGATCTGTGTGCTGCCATTTGCGACTGGACCGCAGAGGCAGGCCCCGAGGTTCTGGCCGATGAGACGCGCGATCTGCAAGACGGGCGCAAGGGTACGATCACCAAGGCGCCGATCGGCGTTATTTACGGCATCCAACCGTGGAATTTCCCTGCCTACCAAGCGGTACGCTACGCAATCGCGAACTTGATGGCGGGTAACGGTGTCCTGCTGAAGCACGCAGAGATTTGCACGGGTTCTGGACTGATGCTGAAAGAGGTTTTCGAAGAGGCTAGTCTGCCCAAAAACCTGTTCACTGTCATGCTCATTGATCACGACCAGTCGGACGAACTTATCGGCCACAAGTTGGTGCGCGGCGTGACCATGACCGGCAGCGCCAAGTCCGGCAGCATCATCGCCGCCAAAGCTGGCGAGCACCTGAAGAAAACCGTGATGGAGCTAGGCTCGAACGACGCCTATCTGGTGCTAGAGGACGCGGATATTGAACTGGCGGCGAAAACCTGCGTTGCGGGCCGCATTTACAACAACGGGCAGACTTGCGTGAACGCCAAACGCTTTATCGTGGCGGACAAGGTCTATGATGACTTTGTCGAAGGCTACGTCAAGGCGATGGGCCATGTGACTCTCGGCGATCCCACCGCAGAGGATACTGACCTTGGTCCGATGGCGCGCAAGGATCTGCGCGAGACACTGCATGATCAGGTCAAGAAATCCGTGGACAAGGGGGCCAAGATTGCGGTTGGCGGCGAGATGCCAGAGCGCACCGGCTATTACTATCCCGCGACCGTGCTGACCGACGTAAAGCCCGGGCAACCAGCCTATGACGAAGAACTCTTTGGTCCCGTCGCGTCGGTTATCCGCGCCAAGGATGACGAAGACGCCATGCGCATTGCCAACGACAGTCGCTTTGGTCTGGGTGGTGGCATTTTTAGCCGTGACGAAAAGCGCGCGCACGAGTTGGCCAAAACGCATTTCGACACGGGAATGGTGTTTATCAACCACTTCAACCTTGCCACGCCGGAAATGCCGTTCGGTGGTGTGAAGGACAGTGGCTATGGCCGCGAACACGGCGGCTTTGGTATGACCGAATTCATCAACGCCAAGGCCATCACGTTGCCTGGCTAAGGCGAAATGAAAAAGAAAAAAGGCGGGGGCCACGATGCCTCCGCCTTTTTGGTGTCAATCAAATGGGGCGGCTGCAATTGGCCGCGCCCTTTTCAAGCGAATTCGTGTTGGTGTTCGGGGCGATATCCAGCCGACAACGCTGCCACGAGGAATGCGTGACGCGCCTCTTCTACGGGGGTCATGCACTCCATCGCAGCATCAATCTGCGCCAGCGCCGCATCACGATTGGAGTCTTTGGTCGGCCACTTGCGGCTCAACCAGTAGCGCGCTTTTTCAATCGTGCTGAAATGTTCGATGCTGCCATCTTGGGGCGTGACCAGGGCCATCGGCTGACCCCATTGAATTTCCATCATATCTTTAACCTTAGTGTGTCGTCTCGGCGGAGCGGGCAATCGTGCCTAACGCGTCCAACGCCGCGCCCCGACCCATCGGGGGAGGGGGCTATTCTAAAAAAATCTCGCTGCGCAGTGATTGGATCCGCCTGTTAAAGCATGGGACCCGATGCGCCAATCTAGGGGATCCGTTGCCCGATCAACCCTGTGGATCGACCGGGCAAGGGGATCATTCTGCTTTGCCGCCGTCGCGGGCTTGCCGTGCGGCCTTGAGCCGAGCGGTCTTTTCCGCCCGCGCTTCGGCTTCCTCGTCGAGGATGCTCCAAGCGGCGGTCGACGTTTTGTCGATGGCCGTCACCGGCCCGTCGCCTTTTGCGCGCAGAGTGCTGCCGGCGGTCCGGCCTTTTGCTCCGCGGGCCGGAACACCCGCGAGGAGGTCTCCCAGCACGTCACTCATGCCAGAGCGAGATTGCTGGCAGAAGCGCGACCGTCGCGACCGCTTTCGAGGTCGTAGGTCACTTTTTGTCCGTCATCGAGGCGCGAGATGCCCGACCGCTCAACGGCGGAAATGTGGACAAAGACGTCTTTGCCGCCGTCGTCTGGCTGGATGAACCCAAAACCTTTGGTGGAATTGAACCATTTCACGGTGCCATTGGCCATATCCGTGGTCTCCTTGATCATGCTGCCCGCGGGACTGCGGCAGCCCGGCAAAAGTCGATCCAAGTCGATCAACCGGGACCGCGAAGGCGGCAGCAGCGTGTCGAAGAGAGATAACGTAAGCTCTGATAAAATGGGGGCTCTGGGGGCTTCTAACAAGGGGGCATTGGTGAAGTTTTCATGACAGGCACACATGAGTGAAGTCGGAGTGGTGGACGCGATTGCTTCGAGCGTGATGCGCGTTTGGCCTGCCGGATCAATTATGGCTCTGCGTTTTAGAGGGGGCCGTGTGCGAGCGCCGACTGCCGTTTTTCGTCGGTTTGTTTCTGGACACGTCAATCGAGATAACTGTTTCGCGCAGGCCTAGGTCACGCTCAACACAGGTCATTCGGAGGAGCCGATTATTTAACTCCTCCGAACAGCTTTTAGAAGTTCATCTCAACTGTACCGCCAAGTGTTGTCTGTCCCTCGGCGTCGACTGTCGCATCTGCGCGCAGCACGGTCTGGCGCATGCGGCGTGAGATCCCTGCCGTAAATGATCCAGTGTTGAAAGACTCGCCACGCTCCATGTCCAAGCGCGCGTAGTAAGCGAGCGGGCTGTCTGTGTCAGCTTGCTCGACCTCGATGTAGCCGCCATAGGTACACCCCAGAGCCTCTTCGAAAAGTGGCTCGTAACAGGCTATGCGCGGCGCAAGAGCAAATCTGCCAAGCCCTTCCCAAATGCTCCATTCATGACGGAGTTCGACAAAGGCCCGGCCGCCCGAAACCTCGCTCAGACTGAATTCCCCATACTGGGTGATGTCGTCCAAGCTGGTTGTGACTTCTACATCCGCTTCGGGCGAGTAGGCATATTCAAGCCCTGCTCGAGGCGTCATGGTCACGGTTCCGAAATCCAAGTCTCCGGAAACAGCGATCCCAGCAAAGCCCGCGAAATAGGTGTAATGGCCATCCGCGTCGATGGTGCCAATGGATCGATCAAATGCCAAGTCAAACTCGTGGCGTCCCGCTGCGGCCCCGAGATAGTAATCAAGGTAAAGGCCGTTGCTCAGCTGGTCTGCTCCGTAAAGGCCGCCATTGAGACCGAAGCCCGCGATTTCGCCATCGGCTAGGCCGCTGACATCGTTCTGACTGCCATAGACACCAAAGAACCATCCGCGCAGGCTGTTTTCGTCGGTGAACCGTTCGCGGCGGAACGACAGGTTGAGTTGCCGTTGCGACTGTCCGTCATCGCTTTCGTAGAAGCTGAGTGCGCTGTCGACGATCGTCCATTCCTCTCGCACGCAGTCATAGGTTTCACGATAGAAGTCACCATCGAACTGAGCACTGTCGTCATCCGCATCCCCATTTATACGCCGCCGCAGGACTCCGCCATTCTGACAGGTGGTCACCAAGGGCACCGCGTCAAGCATCCGGAATTCCACGCGGCGGTTTTCGGCTCTGCCAGCTTCGGTCGCGTTGGAGGTCGAAGGATCGCTCTCGCCATAGGCCCGGGCGGCAAACCCATCCGTGTCCACCCCGCGCGCCCGAAGAGCCCCCAAGACCGCTTCGGCGCGCCGCTGGCTTAGGTCCAGATTGTACGCCCCCGATGCATTGCTGTCCGTGTGACCTGCAATTTCGAAGGCAACGCCTTTGCAACTGCCAAGTATCGTCGCGATCTCGTCGAGTGTTGGATCGCTTTGGGGCTTGATGACAGCTCGGTCGGTGTCAAAGAGGATTTTCGCGGCTTCGATGTTGACCGCCTGTTGGCAGGCTGTCGCCGTGCGCGATTTCAGGCGCTGCAAACCGTCGGCCGAGTAGCCCTGCATGCGGGCAGCTTGCTGCATGATCGTTGCTGCGCGATCTTCGTTTAGAATCTTGGTTAAATCTTCTTTGATCAATGCCAGCAGATCAGGTTCCGCAACGCGGACCTGAGCGGTGGCTTGGTCACAATTCGTCGGGTTGAGGACTTCGCAGATTTCGTAGGTCACGGCATAAGCGCCTGCTGCAATCCCGGCCGGAATTGTCAGTGCGCCATCGGTGCCCAAGGTTGCTCCGTCCATGCCGCCGTCATCGATCAGGGTGATTGTGGTCAGCGACCCATCGGTGGGGACAGCGAGTCCGTCGATGGTGTCATTGGAAAGGACAGGCCCAGCGGACCCAGCCACATCGCTAGAGCCTTCGGACGCTGTAAAATTGTCGTCAACAGCATCAATTTCGGCAGGGTTGATCCGAATGGTCACCACAGCATTGTCACAGTTGGTCGGGTTCTGCACTTCGCAGATTTCATAGGTGTAGATATAGGTACCTGCCGATGTGCCAGACGCGATTGCGATGTCCCCGCTTGACGCATCGAACGTGATGGCGCCTTGCTCGGGCGCAACGTTTAGGCCGATCGGTGTGGTGCCGTTCTGAGAAGAACCGCTGTTGTACACAACGACATCGGTCGCGATGGTCGGTCCCGTCTCGCCGTCCAGAATGTCGTTCGCCAGCACATTCGTGATGGTCGCACCGTCAGAACCGCTGATTGCTTCAGGAACGTCATCGACGGCCTCAATCGTCGCCTCTGTAGCGGGCCCGACCGAGATCGTCACGACTGCTGTGTCGCAGTTGGTGGGGTTGAGAACCTCGCAGATTTCGTAGGTATAGAGATAGGTTCCTGCTGTTGTGCCTGCGGCCACGATTACCTCGCCGGTCGCCGGATCAAGGGTGATCCCACCCGAAGCCGGAACCACATCCAGACCAAGCGCAGTTGCGCCGTCTTGCGCAGTTCCGCTGATTGCAAGCGTGACTTCGGTTCCGATTGTCGGGCTTGCGACGCCGCCCAAGGTGTCATTCGCCACCACGTTCGGGATCGTCGCGCCCGCCGCGCCATCTACTGCCGCAGGAGTGTCGTCCACGGCTACTGCCGCTTGCGGATCGGTGACAATCATCACGACTGCCGTGTCGCAGTTGGTGGGGTTCAGAACTTCACATATTTCGTAGGTGTAAAGATAAGTTCCTGCCGTCGTGCCTGCGGCCACGATCACCTCGCCGGTCGCCGCATCAAGGGTGATCCCGCCCGAAGCCGGAACCACATCCAGACCAAGCGCGGTTGTGCCGTCTTGCGCGAATCCGGTCACCGCTACGGTGACATCTGTACCGATCTCTGGGTCCTCTACACCGCCCAAGGTGTCATTCGCGACCACGTTCGGGATTGTCGCGCCTGCAGCGCCATCTACTGCCGCAGGGGTGTCGTCCACAGCCACCGCCGCTTGCGGGTCAGTGACGATCGTCACGACTGCCGTGTCGCAGTTGGTGGGGTTCAGAACTTCACATATTTCGTAGGTAAAGAGATAGGTTCCTGCTGTTGTGCCTGCGGCCACGATTACCTCGCCGGTCGCCGGATCAAGGGTGATCCCACCCGAAGCCGGAACCACGTCCAGCGCGAGCGCAGTTGTGCCGTCTTGCGCAGTTCCGGTGACTGCTAGGGTAACATCGGTTCCGATCTCGGGGTCTTCCACACCGCCCAAGGTGTCATTCGCCACCACGTTCGGGATTGTCGCACCTGCTGCGCCATCTACTGCCGCAGGGGTGTCGTCCACAGCCACCGCCGCTTGCGGGTCGGTGATAATCGTCACGACTGCTGTGTCGCAGTTGGTGGAGTTCAAGACGTCACATATTTCGTAGGTATAGAGATAGGTTCCTGCTGTTGTGCCTGCGGCCACGATTACCTCTCCGGTCGCCGCATCAAAGGTGATTGCGCCAGCCGCCGGAACCACATCCAACCCAAGCGCGGTTGTGCCGTCTTGCGCAGTTCCGGTGACTGCCAGCGTGACTTCGGTTCCGATTGTCGGGCCTGCGACCCCGCCCAAGGTGTCATTCGCCACCACGTTCGGGATGGTCCCACCAACGGCACCGTTTACTGCCGCCGGAGTATCTTCGACCGCATCAAGCGCTGGCGCGACGTCGTCGATCGTGAATATGGCTGTTTCGACCGGGTCTCCCACACAGTCGTCGACTGCTACGACACCAGCAGTCCCCATGTCGCCTATTCCGAACACGATTGTCTCGCTACCCTCGCTTATCGCGTCACTCACAAGCGTGAGCTTAATCGCGAACGGCGTGTCGGAATAGCTGCCTGCTGGCACAGAGATCGTATCGGTGTAGGTAAAGTCGTCGCCTTCGGTGGCGGTGCCGCCCACAATCGAGATTGGGATACTCAGCCCGCCTGCCGGTACATCACCCGACACAAGGACGGATGGTCCCGTGGGCGACGCAGCGCTTTCGGACGCGCTCCAGACGCCTGTGTCGTATTGTACTGTTGGAACAAAGGTGAGCGACACGTTGTCCAAGAGATTACCCTCGAGGACATAACCGCTGCCGAGGGGCGGCGACGTGCTGCGGAACTGAATATTGACCAGACCTGAATCCCCTGTGTAGGTCTCGATACCCGAGACTTCGGTCCAACTGTTCGTCGCTGTGTTGGTGGCAATAACGACGTCATCGATAGCCATCTCGATGGTTTCTGCTATGCCGTTCGTTGTGGCCGAAGATTTGTGCCAAAAGCTGAAGCCGATGGGCTCTCCATTCCGGACGCAGATCTCCTGACTGACGCCCGTGGGAATGGTCGAGTTCAACTCGATATAGTGATCCCCGTCTTGGGCAACGCCGCCGTTTTTGCGCGAAAACTCCATCACATCACCGGAATATCCGCATCCCGTCGCATCGAAATTGGCCGAGGTGGTCCAGCCAGGAATGTCTGCCGCGGCAACATAGGCCCCCCAAGGCCCCGTTGTCACAACCCGCGGCGTCCCTGAACAAGCGACCGTGTAGAGGCTTGATCCGTTCAACGGCGGGGCATTCTCTTCGAAGCTGCCATTCTCAAGCGCGCGCTGAGCAAAACCGGCGGACATCCCGAAAACCAAAACATGAAAACTCAAAAATACTGAAAGAAAGAACCGAAACATAATGCACCCGGGTTTTGTCACTTAGGATTGGCGACTCAACGCTAGGTTGTATCCGAAAACCAGTGCCACGTCAGCACTACCGTGCCGTTTTTCAGGGGCTGAAGAGGGAATACCGCGCTTTTTAAGTGTGTTTCTTGCCCGGAGGCTTTGTGTTTTGCGTTTGGTGACGCCTGCAGAGCCCACGGGCGTAGGGGTAAGAGGGATCTCCCAAAGGCCCAATTGCTGAGAGAGACGGTGTAGATTGGGAAACAGGACGAACAGGTTTTCCTGTTCAGATGTCAGCTTGATCCGGTTCGTACTAGGCCGCAATTCCACATGACGTCATGCTGACAATCAGAATGCGACGGCAATATAGACCTGCGTTCCTTAGGGAGGCGCTAAAGCTGAACCTGCAAGAGTTGACCCTTGAGGAATGCCAAATGTCGCGCGGTGCCTGCGCTACAGCGTGGCGGAGCAGGCGTTTTGCCTTCGTTTTTTAGCGTGCAGGTATCAATCATCCAAATAATGGTCTGACGTGATGCCGGGATTGTGCCGCACTCGTCCAGATGGCTTGGAGTGCTATCGCCAAATGGGGTTCGACCAAGCCCGTTTACCCGCCGCGTCCACGACGGTGACGCGGAGCCAATCGGAATTCTTGAACCGATCCAAGCTGATTGCGGCATGTGTCATAGAGTGACCATGCTTTGCCACTGCAGCCGAACCAAAGCCCTGCACGATTACGGCAGTTGCGGCTGAGCAGCGAATTTCGAGGACATCGTCGTCCAACTCGATATCTCGCAATTCTGGACCGGTGCTGGAGTAAAAGTGACCAGCTTTGAGGGCGTCTAACAGGCTTTCCGGCGCGTTGTCTGATGCCTTTACCATGACCCATCCCCCGAAGTGATCAGGTTCGGTAAAGTGGGCGTCATCGGTCGCAATGGCGGTGAGCTTTGGTCCTTCGGAGAGCAGCAAATCCGCAATGTGCCAGCCGTCGGGACGATCACACCCCATTGCGCAACCGTGGTTGTAAATCTCGACAGCATGGGCGGCATCGTTTGTACGGGCATCTTCCATCGTCAGACCAGACCATTGCGGGTGGGCAATCGCAACAAAAGCCCCTGCATCCCGGCAGCGCCGTGCCAGAGCGGCTCCGCTTTCCTGATCATCGATCGGCGAGAAACCCGGCGTATTGGAAGGAGCAAAATCTTCGGGCAAGCCGACTGCAAGAATATGCCAGAGTTCGCCATTCGTCATGGCACCTGAATGCACCTCGGTACCAAGGATGGTGCTGAAACCCTCGTCTCGAAAACTCTTGGTGTCCGTGATCGTGTAGCCGTATTCGCCAATGAAGTGATCTGTCAGAGCGATGAAATCATAGCCTTCGGCTTTGTATCGGCGGCAGACCTTTTGAGGGTCTAAAATGCCGTCAGACAAATTAGAGTGGGTATGGAGGTTTCCGCGGTAGAAACGGCCGGGTGCAGTGAAGAGATCGCGCATGATATGCTCCGAAAATTGGCCATGCCTTTCTCTCGAAGCGCAGGGTAAATCCACCGAGATTTGCGATTGGCTTCGTCGCGCCGTCGCGGCAGACCCACATCACGCAAATGCTCGGTTCGAACTCGGGCGTGCATTTATGTCTCGGGATCTGAAAGAGGCGGAGGCGGCGTTCACGCGATCGGTTGTATTGCAACCCGGTGACACGGACGGCTGGCGTAGCCTCGCGCGCCTGCGCATCAGGCTCGGGGATTGGTCAGGGTGCCAGGCGGCGCTCGACCATTTGCCTCAGGATGCAGAAGTGCGGAGCTTGGGATACCGGGTGAGAGCAGAGCTTGGTACGGCGACCTCCGCGGATCGAGATGCCTTGCTGATGGATAAATCAATGCGGCCCGATGCGTTGAAGGCGCTGACCCGAGTGTCAAAGGGGAGCTTGCCCTTACGTTTTCCTGATACGCAATGAGGGGTCAGGCGCGGTAGATTTTCCGATAGGTGCCGGGGGCGCCCTGCAACGCTTCCTGCACGTCCCGGCTGCGTGCAATGTCGCTGTCGTCCATGGGCTTGATGCTTAGCTCTGGCTGCGCGCGCGGCACAGGAATGACCTGCGCGACGGGGGTTCCCTTTGGCAAAGTGCCCGTGAATTCAGGATAGGTCCATACTGCGGGAAAATGAACATAACCATGCGTGAAACGATCGGCGCTCACGCGGCCAGATAGGGTCTGGAAGGGTAGATCTGTTCGGTTCAATGGATGAGTGAAAAGAAGGTCCCAGCCAACTGGCGCTTCGAGCGCCCAATAGTTGGTGAATTTCACAACCATTCGGCCCTCTAGATCTACTGGCATGCCAGTTGCCTGCTCTGGCACATGAACGCCCAAAGGTGCGCGCGTGATCGGAGCATCCAGAATAGCTGGAAACTCCCAATTCCAAGACAGCTCTTCGTTCTCGACATGGATGTCGCAGGGCAGGGGGATCAGAAAGCCGGTCGAGAGGGCATCAATCAAAGGGGGGCATTGCTTGGCAGTTCGCACCGACCTGTCGCCCAAAACAGCACTCACCGCCTTTGACGGCATGGACCTGAGCCAGTCTGGCAGAGCGGTGCGTGCGAGCACAGGCGGCGGGATCAAATCAAAGAGGGCCGGATGGCAACGTGCGGTGATCAAGACCTAAGTTCCTTGCGTTTCAGCAAGGCATGCCCGACTGCAAAGCCGACCGTCAATAGGATCACGATGGTTCCCACCGCGTTGATCACGGGGGGATGGCCATTTGGATTGCGGACCATGGCTCCAATCTCTGTGGCGAAATTACATGCGCCCCCTTTGGCGAACATGGTGGTGTTGTAGTTCTCCATCGAAGCGATGAAAGCGATGACGCCGGCCGAGAACAGTGCCGGGGCCAGAAATGGTAGTGTGATACGGAAGAAGATCCGCAATGGACTGGCGCCAAGATCCATGGCGGCCTCTTCAAGTTCGACCGGCTGCCGCTGCAGCCGAGCCATCAGGATCAGCATCGGATAGCCCGCGATAAAGGTCAGTTGGGCCATCATGATGGTGAACAGCCCTGCGTTTACGCCAAGGCGGTTCCAGAATACCAAACCGGATGAGGTGGGTGGCTCCTGCTCCACCGGCATCGAATGTGCCAAAGTGCAGCTATCAATGACTGCTAGGAAAGGAGCCACTCAATGACAGTTAAGACAGTAGGCCTTGATCTGGCCAAGGATGTTTTTCAGGTTCA
>NZ_JBGFGN010000011.1:0-5366 GCF_041224595.1 Donghicola sp. XS_ASV15
GCACCTTCAAATACAAGTCCACGGTGTATATCCCCAAGCCCTCCCGAAATCCGAAAGGGCAAAAGTGGACGACTTTTACGCCGCCCGCGACAACACTATGCCGTCGCTACCGTGGCCGAGTATTGCTCCGCCGTTCACAACGGGGGCCTCTGGCTATGGCGGCCAAGGGAACGATACTCTGCATGTGAGCGCAGGCGCGGCGGCATATGGCGGCGCCGGTGACGACGTGATCAAGATGACAGAGTTCTACAACACTGATGACGGCCCGGCCGTCGCGACTGGGGGATCTGGAGCGGACTTTTACGATATTGAGGTGAGAAACGCCTTTGGCGACGATGTCGATGACACATATCTCGAAATTACAGATTTCGACGTCACCGAGGATGTCCTACAGATCGGCGCATACCAGTCCGACAATCTGGTCGAGAACATTGAAACACTCGAAGCCTCTGACGGCAGCTTCACTGATGTACGCGTCTACTACCGGGATTATCAGGGGCTGGATGGCGCTATGGCAGTGATCCGTCTGCACGGCGTGACTGACTTTTCCGCCAATCAGGTTCTGGTCGCCTAACTCGGCTGCCCACAAAAAAATCCTCCCCGGCGTGAGCCGGAGAGGATTGTAAGCGGTCAGAGCGGCGGCTTTACTTCGCGCGGCGCTCGGCCAAGAGACCTTTCCAGATCGCCCAACACATGACCAACAGGACCACGGTAAAAGGCAAGCCGGTCGAGATCACCATGGACTGCAACGATTGCAGGCCACCCGCGGAGAGCAGCAACACGATCGCCACGGCACCTTCGAAGATGCACCAGAACACACGCTGGGGCACGGGCGCGTCGACCTTGCCGCCTGCGGTGATGGTGTCGATCACCAGCGAGCCCGAGTCCGACGATGTCACGAAGAACACGATGACCAGCACGATACCGATCAGGCTTGTGATCTGGGTCAGGGGCAGAGCGTCCAGCATCTTGAACAGCTTGAGTTCCAGAGGCGCCTCTTGCGCGGCGGTGTAGCCGTCCTGAATGACCTGCTGGATCGCAACGCCGCCAAAGACCGACATCCACAGAACGCAGACCAGCGACGGGATCAGCAGAACACACACAACGAATTCACGCACGGTGCGGCCACGGCTGACGCGGGCGATGAACATGCCAACAAAGGGCGACCAGGAGATCCACCAAGCCCAGTAGAACGAGGTCCAGCCTTGGCTGAAGTTCACGTCTTCGCGGCCAATCGGGTTCGACAATGCAGGCAAGTGGGTCAAATACGCCGCCAAGTAGTCCACAAAGCCAGTCAGGATGGCAATGGTCGGTCCGGCGATCAGAACGAACAGCAACAGTAGTGCTGCCAGACCCATGTTGATTTCGGACAGAACTTTGACGCCGCCGTCCAGACCACGCACAACCGAGATCAGCGCGATCGCGGTGATCATCGAAATCAAGACGACTTCGGTGGTCGAGCTTACGGGAATGCCGAACAGCTCGTTCAGACCCGCATTCGCCTGTGTCGCGCCAAAGCCGAGCGAGGTCGCCAGACCAAAGAGCGTCGCAAACACCGCCAGAATGTCGATGACGTGGCCAGGCCAGCCCCAGACGCGGTCCCCAAGGATCGGGTAGAACGCCGAGCGGATCGTCAGCGGCAGACCCTTGTTGTACGAAAAGAGCGCCAGCGCCAGCGCAACAACCGCGTAGATCGCCCAAGGGTGAAGGCCCCAGTGGAAGATGGTCGCAGCAAAGGCGAGTTCTGTCGCAGCCTGTTCATCCCCAGCCGCCGCGCCAAGCGGGGCCCAGTCCGTGCGTACACCGCCTTCGGAGGCTGTCCCGCCGATCGCAGAGGCGAAGTGGCTCATGGGTTCGGACACGCCATAGAACATCAGACCGATGCCCATGCCTGCCGCAAACAGCATCGCGAACCAGCCAAGATAGGTGTAATCCGGACGTGCGTCCGCGCCCCCAAGTCGCACATTGCCCACCGGCAGAACGATCAGCAGCAGGCAGAAGATGACAAAGATGTTTGCAGCGCCGAGAAAGAACCAGTCAAAGCCCTTGGTGACTGCGCTGAAACTCCAGCTAAATACGGCGCCAGCTTGATCGGGCAGGGCGAGTGCGTAGAAGACAAACGCAATGACAGCAATGCCAGAGATCAAAAAGACCGGATTGTGCACATCGAGTCCGAATGGCCCGATCTGGGTTTCGATATTGTCTTGTCCGATTTCGTAATCGGTTTCGATAATCTGGGACGTCCCCTCTGGTTCGGGTATTCCCTGATTTTCTGAAGTGTCGGCCATATAAAAGGCCCCCCGTTAAGTTTGTTTTACACGTCTTTTGCCTAACAAATACGCGAGTGAGGCGTGAAAAGTTCCCAAATCGGCCTAGCGAATGACCATTACTGATACTTTTGCTCGGGCCGCGATCGTGCCGCCATTAGAGGGCCAAATGTAATCTGTGAGATTGGGAATGTGGCTGGCCATGACCACCAGATCGGCTCCGGTGTCATCAACCGCCTTGAGCAGGCTGGGGTCCAAATCAGAGCTGGGATCGTGACTTGTGACCGGGTGGCTGCTGGTTTGCAGACCGGATGCGGTGCCCTGAGCTTCCGCAAAAGCGGCTAACTTTTCGGCGAACTCTTGCGGTGTGTGGGCGACCGAGCCGGGCGTCGCGGCGGCGACGCCCACATAGACAATTTCAGCGCTGTAATGCCGCGCCAAATCCGCAGCGCAACCCAAGGCGCGCTGCAGTTTTTCGGAATGTGCCAGATCGACGGGCACCATGATTTTATTAAACACGTTTACTTCCTCCAGCTGGGTAGGGCCGGCACGATGACGTGCTGGCTTGGGACCGCGCGGTCGCGAGGGTGATTGGAACGCTTCCAAGGCGGTCTTTGCGCAGGACCGAGCCTGAGTGACGGTCTGCGTGGATCGGAACGTCCGGGCCTTTGCCTCTGTGATGTCCCCGTCCATTAGTATGGCCCATGAGGGAGGGGCCGAGCCAATGAAAACGACACTTCGCGGTCGCGCAGCGGTCAACCATGACACTTTCGTGAAGGTAGTGTGCGCTTTGGCGAGCATTTTGACCCGCCCCTAGCAGAAGGTGGTCCGAGCACTGGACTGGCAAGTCTTTGCTTATTTGCGTGAACAGAGTGCCAACCTGCGCAAAGAACATTGCCAAGGATGAAGGCGCAAGCCACACAAGTGACAAGCGCCTTTTGGTCCGCCGAAGACAGAGCGTGTTTTCAATTCCGAACCGAGCGACAATCGTCAGAGGTCGAGCATGAACTTGAGTAGACGTCAATTTAGCCTGTTTGCCGCCGCTTTTGGCTTGGCGGGGTGCGGATCCAGCCAGCCGCAGAGCCGCGCCGCCCGTGCTCTGCCGCCTTCGGGGATGCGCCCTGTGCCGAACGCCGCCTATACCTCATGGGTCGCAGGCTTTCGGCAGCGGGCCGAAGCGCAAGGGTTCTCTGCAGGACTTTTGAACAGCGCGTTTCGCGGCACCGGCTATTTGCCCGGTGTGGTCGAGCGGGATCGCAATCAGACCGAATTCAAAAGATCGCTCGAAGATTATTTGTCCATCGCAGTGTCGGACGAGCGGGTGTCCAAAGGGCGCGCGGCCTATGCCCGGTATCGCAGCACACTTCAGGCGCTTGAACAAAGGTATGGCGTCGACTCCTACATCATTGCTGCGATTTGGGGGCTTGAAAGCTATTACGGAGAACGGCGCGGAGATATTCCGGTGATCTCTTCCACCTCGACCCTTGCTTTCGATGGGCGGCGGGGGCGGTTTTTCGAAGGGCAATTGATTGCGGCGCTGAAAATTCTGAGTCGCGGAGATGTCACGGCCCGGAATTTGACGGGAAGTTGGGCTGGGGCGATGGGGCATACCCAGTTTATTCCAACCTCTTATTTGTCCTTTGCAGTCGACTACACAGGAGATGGCCGCGCCGACATCTGGTCCGAAGATCCGACCGACGCGCTGGCCTCGACTGCCGCCTATCTGTCGCGCAACGGCTGGCAGCGCGGTGTCGCGTGGGGGGCAGAAGCCGGGCCGAGCGCAGAGGCAGGCGCCACAATCCAGCCGCAACCGGGTGGCCCGCGGTTCACCACAACGCGCAATTTCCGAGCAATCAAACGCTACAACAACTCTGATGCCTACGCGATCGGTGTGGGGCATTTGTCCGACCGCATAGCGGGTAAGCCGCCCTTACGGGGCAGTTTCCCACCAGATGCCTATGGCTTTACCAAAGATGACCGGATCGCATTGCAGCGTGGCCTGACCTCCCAAGGGTTTGACGCGGGCGGGGCCGATGGCGTTCTCGGGGACAAGACCCGTGCTGCCATCCGTGCATTTCAGCGCAGTCGAGGGTTGCCGGTGACCGGAGAACCTTCGCGCGATCTATTGCGGGCACTCTAACGGCAGGACTGCTGCGCATTTCGGAACAGTCTGTGCGCAGTGGCCTGCCATTGTGGTCGCTGCGTCGCGGCATAGGTAGTGAACAAGCAAAGAGTTCACTGTGCGCGAGGTGTGTCATGAAGAAAATCGGTTTTCTGTCTTTTGGACATTGGGATCCCGCAGAGGGGTCTCCCCTCAGAACAGCACAGGACACATTGCTCCAGTCGATTGATCTGGCGGTCGCCGCAGAAGAACTGGGTGTCGATGGCGCGTATTTCCGGGTCCACCACTTTGCGCGGCAACTCGCATCGCCGTTCCCGCTTTTGGCGGCGATTGGTGCACGGACGTCAAAGATCGAGATCGGGACAGGCGTGATTGATATGCGCTACGAGAACCCGCTTTATATGATTGAGGATGCAGGAGCGGCGGACTTAATTTCCGGCAGCCGTCTGCAACTTGGGATTAGCCGTGGCTCCCCCGAGCAGGTCGATGCCGGGTGGCGCTATTTCGGATACCAACCGGTCGAGGGCGAGGACGCATCTGACATGGCGCGGCGCCATGCCGAGATCTTCCTGAAGCACTTGGGGGGCGAGGGCTTTGCCCACCCCAATCCGCAGCCCATGTTCCCCAACCCGCCTGGGCTGTTGCGACTGGAGCCGCATTCCGAGGGCCTGCGTCAGCGCATTTGGTGGGGTTCGGCTTCGAATGCGACGGCTGTATGGGCCGCGCAAATGGGGATGCACCTGCAGTCGTCCACGCTGAAGGTTGATGAAACAGGCGAACCCTTTCACGTGCAGCAGGCCAGACAAATCCGTGCCTACCGTGCAGCATGGAAGGAAGCAGGTGTGAACGGCGGAGCAATACTCGGCCACGGTAGCGACGGCATAGTGTTGTCGCGGGCGGCGTAAAAGTCGTCCACTTTTGCCCTTTCGGATTTCGGGAGGGCTTGGGGATATACACCGTGGACTTGTATTTGAAGG
>NZ_JBGFGN010000052.1:0-6329 GCF_041224595.1 Donghicola sp. XS_ASV15
GCCGGGTGATCCCCCTCCCCTTCGCCCCTACGGACAACCTTGCACGGGTCCCCCTCCTGCCCTCGCCGGGAGGCAGGCTTTCAGGAGAGGGGCGCGCTTCGCGCTTCCTCGCCAGAAACCCCGCCCCGATTTTCGGCAACAAGACCGGAAGGGGCACACCACAAAGGATTGACCTGATGACCATGATTTCCGCGACCTATTCGCCCGAAGACAACAAGCTCCGCCTGTATGCGTCGAGCCGTCTTGATGCTGAAACCTTCCAGCGCGTGAAGGAAGCAGGGTTCAAATGGGCACCGAAACAGGAGCTTTTCGTTGCCCCGGCTTGGTCCTGCGCCCGCGAAGATTTGGCGCTGGAACTGGCGGGCGAGATCGAGCCGGAAGAAATGACTCTTGCCGAGCGCGCGCAGATGAAGGCCGACCGCCTGGACGGGATCGCTGACAAGCGCGCGGCACAGGCAAGCGCCTTTTCCCGCGCGGCTGACGACCTGTCGCAAGCCTTCTACATGGGCCAGCCGATACTTGTCGGCCACCACAGCGAGCGGAAGGCCCGCAAGACGCAAGAGCGGATGCACAGCGCAATGGACAAGGCCAGCAAGGCGCACAAGGCAATCGGATATTGGCACTTCCGGGCCGAGAGCGTCGAGCGCCACGCGAACCGGAAGAACGACCCGCGAGTCCGCGCCCGGCGGATCGAAAAGCTGCTGTCCGAGCTGCGCGACCTGCAACGCGGGATCAACTCAGCCTATAAGGCGCTCGAACTCTGGGAGAAGATGCAGACCCCTGAGCAGATCGCTGCATTCATCGGGCATCCCGCTTCCCTTGCCCGCTCTGGCATGTGGAGCGAGGTAGACAAGGGCGAGCGCGACCCGTTCGACGCTAAAGCCGCCGTTATGGACGGCTGCCGTGCAATCATTGAGGGGCCGAACCGCGCCCGCTGGATCAGCCACACGCTCAACCGCTTGAGCTATGAGCGCGAAATGCTGGGCGAGGTGCCGCGCTACGCTGGCGAAATCACCCCGACCCTGTTGCAGATGTTTGTTCGAGCGCATGGGGCCGACAAGCCCAAGGGGGCGAAGGTGGACGCCGACCTTTTCACCGTCGAATGTGAGGCACCCTTGCCCCTGCATATCGGAGACGGCAAGGCGCTGGAACTGTCCGGCGACGAGTGGCGCGACCTCATGCAATCGTGCGGCTATGTCCCCCCGGCCAAGAAGCCTGCGAAACCGCCGATCCTCAATTTCAAAGCCCCGAGCGGCAAAGTCTCGGTTCAGAACCCCTATCGCCGGGAGGTTGACGAGCTACCGCAAGTCGAGCTGACGAAAGCCGAATATGCGGCGATCTACAGCGAACAGCGCGGAACCCGGCTTTCGACCTGCGGCGAATATCGTGTGCGGATTGCGCCGAACCCGAAGCACGAGGGGCCGCGCTATCAAGCTGGTTGGGCGGCAATCCTCATCACCGACCAGAAGCAGCACGAAATTCCCGAGACCCTGCGCCAGACGGAGGCGGCACAGTGACCCGCCCGGCGATCTACTCCCGCCCCAACAAGCCCCTGACGATCCCCGTGCGCAAGCGCGGGGAAGTCGCCCCGCTGGCGCAGATCGAGGCCCCCGAAATCATCACGGTTGACCGTGCCACC
This sequence comes from Donghicola sp. XS_ASV15, assembly GCF_041224595.1. Taxonomy (NCBI): domain Bacteria; kingdom Pseudomonadati; phylum Pseudomonadota; class Alphaproteobacteria; order Rhodobacterales; family Roseobacteraceae; genus Donghicola; species Donghicola sp. XS_ASV15. The sequence goes on from NZ_JBGFGN010000052.1 coordinate 1,640, forward strand.
GAATGCCACGTCACCCCCGACGATGTAGCGGGGAGAATGGTCGATTATCTTGGCCCCCAAGGCGACTATCTCACCCTTGAGCCGAGCGCCGGAACCGGCCAGCTTGCGCGGGCGCTTCTGGCGTCCGGGCATAGCCCGCGCGAACTGACGATGATCGAGCGCCACCACCAGCTTGCAGCGATGACGCGCAAGATCGGCCCGACGATTCACGGCTGTTTTCTCGACTACGCCGACGAGGTGAAGGGGCGCGCAGCGTTCCCCAGGATCATCATGAATCCCCCCTTCCGCGAGGTGCGGAAGCATATCGCCGCCGCGCTTTCCCTTCTCGGCCGAGGCGGTCACGCCGAACCGGCAACGCTGGTCGCGCTGGTGCCTGTGACGTTCGAGCATCCCGAGGCCGAACATCTGGAAGCCCTGCCGCCCGACACGTTCAGCACGGCGCGGGTGCATACCAAAATCATACGGGTGCGCCGCGACTAGACGAAACGTAGAGGGGGGGCAGAGGCCCCCCTTTTTTGATGCCGCGATTGGTGTCCGGTGGCCGGAGCGCCGTGGGCGCCCCAGCCACCGGACTGTGCGCTACCCGCGCGGGGGCCGCTGCGCGGCAAGATCACGGCTTCATCACCCTTGATCGTCACTGGCCTGCTCGGCAGAAACGAAGAATTGAAGCAAGCCGACAATCTTTTGCTGCGTCAGGTTTAGACATTCGCCATTTCCAAGCTCAATCGTGAGGTCGCCTTCGGGATCATAGATCACCTTGAACTTGTTCGTGCCATCATGAAACCATCCATGAATCTGAACTATATCGTCTTCAAGGACTTCCTGAACGTCATACACGCCATGTCGAAATTGCTCGGGCAACCGGCTATCTTGGCTTAGGTCTTCTGACAGCCCGCCGCAGAACTCACACTCGAATTTTATATCAGACATTTTCTTTAGAAAACCCCGATCCTGTTGCCGCAGGTATCGACCTAGTTCACCAATCTGCGCGGCCCATTCTCATGGAACATGCCATTTCCAACGGATTCGGCTTTGGCGGCGTTAATGCAAGTGTCGCTTTCCGGCGATGGCAATAACAGTCCCGGACGGTGCTTCCGCGACCACTTCGGCTCACGCCCTCGCTATCCGTGGCAGTACCGAATTCGTGCAGACCTGCCGGCCCATGTCGTTGGCGAGACTGAGCAGGTTACGAAGCGCCGCGCTGCGGTTGGACGGCGACCAGACAGCCGAGAAGGCGACCGGCTCCGGCTCGTCGGCGAAGGGCAAGAAGACAATGCCGGTTGACGGCAACAGCGCCGTGGCCGCACTGACGATGGTGATGCCGAAGCCCTGTCCGACCATGGACAGCAGCGCGCCGCGCCCCACGTCGAAGCGCAGGATCGACGGCGCGGGCCAGAGTCCGGCATGGCGCAGCACGATATGGCTATGAACTTGCGGGCCAGTGCCGCCATGCCGAACAAGAAACGTCTCGCCCGCCAGATCGGCCCATGTAACGGCCGACCGCTCGGCGAACGGATGCCGCTCCGGTAACACCGCCACGAGCGGTTCGGTCCATATGTGGCGGGAATGGCAGTCGGGCAGCTCGGGCGTGCCGGCCACGAACACCACGTCCAGCCGGTCGGCGCGAAGCTGCATGACCGCATCGCGGGCCGTACCTTCGGTCATTTCGACTTCAACGCCGGGGTGGTCTTCGCGGTATTGGCCGATCAGCTTTGCGAGGAAGCTGCGAGGGATCAGGGCATGGATACCGATGCGAAGCCGGCCGCTTTCTCCGGCTGCCGCCATGCCGGCGGTCTTCACCGCATGGTCGAGTTGGTCGATGCCTGCGGCTATCCGCTCGACGAAGTGGCGTCCGGCCTCGGTCAACCGAACACCCCGCGCATGGCGCTCGAACAGAACGATGCCAAGGTCTTCTTCCAGCGCCTTCACGCGGGCGCTGACGCTGGATTGCGCCACGCCGAGCGCATTGGCGGCGTGGCGGAAGTTCAGATATTCGGCGACGGCGAGAGTGTGAACTAAGGTCATCATCGGCACTCGCCCCGAGAGGAGATGATGGCTCAACGGATTTAATCCGTCATTCCTCGTAAGTCTACGCATACCAATTCGCCATGACTCAATCACAATGAAGTTGCGAAAGGTCTGCGTAGTATTGGCAGACATATTAAATAGAGAATCGCGCCGACAATCCAAACCCAACCGTTCCATGCTCCTATGGTGGCAGAATAGAGTGCCGTGAAGCCAAGCGGTCCCGCGATAGAGCTTAGATTGGTGAGGCTTGTAAGCGTTCCCTGTAAAGCTCCTTGCTTGTTACTGCTGACATTGTTTGAAAGCATTGCCTGCAAGGCCGGCATGCCAACACCTCCGGCGGCAAGCAGCAACAAAATCGGGAACACCATCCATCCCTGCGTGGCAAAAGCCAGAAGAATGAAGCCAGTCGCATCCGCAGCCATGCCAAACAGTAGCGTGCGCCGTTCTCCAAGCCGGCTTGAAAGAGGGCCGGTAACAAACGCCTGAAAAATCGCGTGTGTTGCTCCAAACGCCGCGAGCGACAAGCCAACGGTCGTGGTGTTCCACTGAAAACGATCCTCGCCATATATGACCCATAGGGCCGCAGGGACCTGGCCGATCAGTTGAATAATGAAGAAAACTGCGAAAAGGGCCACTAGCCCGCGCAATGCATCATCCAGCCGGAACAGAACGAATGGTTTGATGCGAACCGGCTTTCCGGTCTCGCCATCGCCGCGACGAGTCTCCCTGAGGAAAATGCAGGCTAGCAGGAACGCGAAGCCGTTGAGAAGGGCAGCGGCGATAAACGGAGCATGGGCAGAAATACCACCGAGCATACCACCAAGTGCTGGCCCGGCAATCATGCCTGCCCCATAACAGGCCCCCATGTAGCCGAACCAGCGTGCGCGAGAACCTTCCCCCGTCGAATCCGCAATGGTTGAGGCAGCTACAGCTCCGGTTGCGCCCGTGACGCCGGACACGAGTCGGCCGATATAGAGCACCCATAAGACCGGCGCTGATGCCATAATCGTGTAATCGACTGCGGCTCCTGCAAGAGAAGCCAGAAGTACCGGACGCCGACCGTAAGAATCCGAAAGCTGTCCAAGCATGGGCGCGAAGACGACCTGCATCAATGCATAGAGCGACAGCAAGGCACCATAGTGTCCAGCGACCTGCTCTGCTGGCACAAGCTCACGCAGAAGCGTCGGAAGGACGGGCATGATGAGGCCGAGACCCATGGCGTCAAGACCCACGATCAGCAGGGCAATGATGGCAGAGCTGCGCACCTGAAACTCCAGCGCCGCTCAATGGAGCGACTTTATCAACGATAAGGAGATGGACATAGAACTTATCGGTGATAAATTGTCAAGCACTGGCGAAGGAACGTGAATGACCAAACTGGACAAGGGCACCGTGATCGCGGCGGCGCTAGAGCTGTTGAACGAGGTTGGCATGGACAGCCTGACGACGCGGAAGCTCGCTGAACGCCTCAAGGTTCAGCAGCCTGCGCTTTACTGGCATTTCCAGAACAAGCGAGCGCTGCTTGATGCGCTCGCCGAGGCGATGCTGGCGGAACGCCATACCCGCTCGCTACCCGAAGAGAATGAGGACTGGCGGGTGTTCCTGAAAGAGAATGCCCTGAGCTTCAGAACGGCGTTGCTCTCTTATCGCGACGGCGCGCGTATCCATGCCGGCACTCGACCGACAGAACCGAATTTTGGCACCGCCGAGACGCAAATACGCTTTCTCTGCGCGGAGGGCTTTTGTCCGAAGCGCGCCGTTTGGGCGCTCCGGGCGGTCAGTCACTATGTGGTCGGTTCCGTTCTCGAGCAGCAGGCATCTGATGCCGATGAGAGAGTTCCGGACAGGCCAGATGTGTCCGAGCAAGCACCGTCGTCCTTCCTGCACGATCTGTTTCACGAGTTGGAAACAGACGGCATGGATGCTGCGTTCAACTTCGGACTCGACAGCCTCATCGCTGGTTTCGAGCGGCTGCGTTCATCTACAACAGATTAGAGGCTTATGCCCCTTTGCCGCCCCAACTGCCACGACACCGATCCGCTTTGCACGATGCCCATGACCTCACGGCCGAGCTGGCGGTCGATGACCGGCCGCCACGGGACAAGGGAAATGAGCGGTATCTTGCCAGACAGGATACCGCCATTCACGAGGTTTCGAAGATTATTGCGCCGCATCGGAGCGGGCTTGCTTCCAGTCGTCGGCTAGACGACTGGCGACTTCTCGGTGGCAGCATCACGGGATCGAAGGAGCGCCAGCCCCAACGACACCAGCACTGCCATTGCCGTGGCGTAACAAATCACGGGCCACGCTGTATCGCCGTTTAACAGCGTCACCGCCAATGTCCCGACGATACTGACTATCAGGCTTTGGATGCAGAAGTAGAACGCAACCGCTGATCCAGCGATGTCGTCGAACTGCGCAAGTGCGCCGTTGGCGGTAACGGACACCGTGAAGACAATGCCGACCGCGACAACCCACATCGGCAGGATGAAGCTGAAAAATGACGGCGATCCGAAAAGTTGGCCGATCCCCAACAGGATCGCGCCGGAAACGAGCAACGCCATCCCGCGCGCTACGCATCCCGCGATACCCCATTTGGCAACGAAGGACTTTGCGAAGCGGGTTGTCGTGACCATGACCAGCCCGACAGTCGCGAAGGCCA
>NZ_JBGFGN010000053.1:0-320 GCF_041224595.1 Donghicola sp. XS_ASV15
GATCAAGTCCAATGAACAGGTGATCGAGGCCTATCTGGGCACGGGCCTGAAGAACAAAGATCAGGTGGGCGCATGAGCGGCTGGCGTAGCGGGGGGGGGGGAGGCACCCCACCGCCACGCCGCACCACACACCCCCCCCCACCCCCTCCCCCCACCACACAAAGAGAAACGGTACCCCCTCCCTCTTTTCTCTGTTGCGGAGCTCTTTGGGGGGGGTGTTGCTCCTCCGCGTGGGGGGGGGTCCCCCTCCCCCCCAGCTACGCCAGCCGCTCATGCGCCCACCTGATCTTTGTTCTTCAGGCCCGTGCCCAGATAGGCCT
>NZ_JBGFGN010000078.1:0-40617 GCF_041224595.1 Donghicola sp. XS_ASV15
CTCGACTGTCCGCCAAACCTCCTCGCCCACATCTCACCTTTGGGGTGGGCACATATCGTGCTCACTGGCGAATATCGATGGAGGATAAGCACCAACCAAGCCGCTTAAAGGGGGATTCCGCACTCAGCCGCACTCGACCCCTAGTCTCACAAATAACGGCACCAAAATCGATGGCTCAGACGTCCCTGAGACCGAGATTTCGAGCTCAGCGCCCGACGACACGTCGACCGGCAACGAGCGAGACGAGAGAGCCACATCCGACAGGGCGCCCGTCGCCCTGCCCGCCCATGTCGCAGGCTCCGGCACGCTCGATCGCCTGGTCGACACGGCCCGCGACTACGCTAAGGCATCGACGGCCGAGAACACGAACAAGGCCTACGTGGCCGACTGGAAACATTTTGCCCGCTGGTGCAGGCTCAAGGGGACCGAGCCCCTGCCCCCGTCCAATGAAATGATCGGGCTCTACCTCGCCGATCTGGCTGCCGGGTCGGGGTCCTCCCCTGGCCTGTCTGTCTCGACGATCGAGCGGCGGCTCTCGGGTCTCGCCTGGAACTACGTACAGCGCGGGTTTGCCCTTGACCGCAAAGACCGGCACATTGCCACGGTTCTGGCCGGTATCAAACGGCAGCATGCGCGGCCACCGGTCCAGAAAGAGGCCATTCTTCCGGACGACATCCTCGCCATGGTGGCCACCCTGCCCCACGACCTGCGCGGGCTCCGGGATCGTGCCATCCTGTTGATCGGCTTCGCCGGCGGGCTCCGGCGCTCCGAGATTGTCAGCCTCGATCACGGCAAGGACGATACCCCGGTTTCGGGCGGCTGGATCGAGATCCTCAAGGATGGCGCCGTCCTGACGCTCAATGCCAAGACCGGCTGGCGCGAGGTCGAGGTCGGCCGCGGCTCGTCGGAACAGACCTGCCCCGTTCACGCGCTGGAGCAGTGGCTGCACTTCGCACGCATCGATTTCGGTGCGGTCTTCGTGCGCACCTCGCGGGACGGCAAGAAGGCCCTGGAATCCCGCCTCTCCGACAAGCATGTCGCGCGGCTCATCAAGCAGACCGTGCTGGATGCGGGTATTCGCGCGGACCTGCCGGAGAAGGATCGGCTGGCTCTGTTTTCGGGGCACTCGCTTCGGGCTGGGCTCGCCAGTTCGGCCGAGGTCGATGAGCGCTACATTCAGAAGCAGCTCGGGCACGCCTCGGCCGAGATGACCCGCCGTTATCAGCGTCGGCGCGACAGGTTCCGGGTCAACATGACCAAAGCCGCGGGGCTCTAGGTTCTCCATCACGCCGCCTGCCCGCTCAACCGGCCATAGAAGCTGCGCTCGAGATGCAGCTCCCCTGCCCCGGCCTTCTCGATCATGCCGCGGAGATAGCCGCCCGGCGATGCCACTTCGCCCTTGGCATGCTTGTCGAAGGTCAGGACCAGTGCCGCGGTGGCGATCTGAGGCCCGAGACGATCCTGCGCCAGGTTCCAGGCGTGCTGGGAGACGCCGATCATCGGCCTCAACTGCCCCGCCACCCGGTGCAGATCGCCCCAATCCTTCAGGTATCCGCCCACATTGCGCGCCCAGGACGCGAATTCCGGACAGGCCTGCATCACCGTCGGCAGATCGAGCGCTGCTCCACGTTTCTTGCGCACCTCGGCAACCCAATCTTCCAGCTCCCTGTCCACGCGCTCTTCCGGTGGGGCATTTGGCGCGATGCCGGCCTCTTCCTCTTTTTCAGAGGAATTACTGGTTACAGGATTAAGTTTGGTTGTAGTTAGTATATGAGGTCCGGAAATGACCACCCTGGGGTTCATTTCTTGAGTCTTCTCGGACACTTCTTCGATGGGCTCCGCCATGTTTTCCACAACCTCATCCGCTCGGACCGCCTTGAGGTAGGCTGCCTCAACCCGCTCCTGCAGCTCCCGAAACCAGTCCATGAGCCTCTCAAGCGTCTCTGACGCCGTGTGGCGGCGTGGAAGCCGCGCCAGGAGATCTTCGAACAGGGTCGTGAGCTGCGTCCAGGGGCCCTTCAGAGCGCCGCTCAGGGCCGCCTCGATCCGCGCCCGGATCATGCGCCGTGAGACGGTGATCTGGCGCTTCAGGCGCTGGCAGAGGGCACGTTCGGCCTGGATCTCGATATGCAGCTGCTCGAACTCCTCTGCACGGGCCGAGAGCGGCGACAGATCGAAGCCATAGGCCTCGATGATGACGCCCTCCTCATCTCTCCGGCCCCACCGTTTGCCATTCGGGCTATCCTTGAAGGAGATCACCCCTGCCTCGACCAGGCGCCGAGCATGACGCTTAAGGGCAGACAGCGAGAAGCCCGTCTGCTCCATCAGATAGGCGTTCGACGCCCAGACGATCGGCCGCCTGCCCTCCTCCCAATCCTGGGTCTGGGTAAACGCCCCGAGTGTGTCGAGGAGCAGGAGGTCGCCGGCTTTGAGGCCGATGTGCGCTCCGACTCGCTTGATTGCCACGAATGCTGTTGATTTGGGTACAGCTACCCGTTCACCGGCTTGGGCGAGCTGCTCCGCTACGCCAAGTCCCGGTGTCGGCTTGCGCCAACCTGTATGTTTCATGGATAGTTCTCGCCTCCTCTGCTTGATGGAGGGCAAAAGAATCCCGTTCGCTCAGGAGCGTTGCTGTTGACAGTGATTCGCCGGAGAACTATCGTGATAGCGACCAAACTAATCTTGATAAGCTCTCAGGCCCTCAGCTTGGGGGCTTTTCTTTTGCCGTTATCTCAAAGCATATCCGCTCCTGTTTCTTACCTCGTTTGGATCGAAGACCACCGTCTCCGCGGCTCCTGCCTCTTACTTCGATCCGTGCTTCTCCAAATACTCAGCGATGACATCACTCAAACCTCTGAGAATGTCCTCATCCAATGTTAGCCCCGTGGCAGCGACCGAGAGCTTCCCGCCCTGCCCTGTAACACTCAATTTCCGCGAACCGATCTTTCGCTGTACCGTGAGTTTCTTTGGGCTCTGCGATTTCTTTTTTGCAGGCTTGGACTGCTTCTCAGTCAGGTTACCAAGAACCTTTTCGAGGTCACGGTGGCTGAGATCGTAGACATCTTTGCACGCGTGCAAAATCTCAGCTCTAGCGGTATAGACAGCGCGACCACGTGATACCGCGCTGTTATGGACACCCACACGGTTGGCGAACTCGGTTGCAGTTATCTTCTCGTCCGGTTTGGCATCTTGTAGCCGCTCAAACATCTCGCCTATCGAAACCAGGCGCTCGAAAGCGCTGAGGTTTTCACGTTCCTCATTCTCCCGGAAGCGCATGAATAGCATCTCGAACTGCTCTTCACGGGAACCCCGAAGGGATTGTGGAACCAGAATGGCGCGGACAGGCAATCCCAAAGCTTCAAGGATCGCATGGCGTCGCCGACCCACGATCAGCTGGAACGTCACGCCTTCTACGTTCTCGGGCTCACGTTCATCCGGTCGCCAATCAGGATCCGCTGGCCGAACATGAATGGGCGTATCTTGACCATTCTTCTCGATACTCTCTTTGAGCTTCTCGAATGCCTCTTGGTCGCGCCAATCTTCACGCCGGTCCGATCCAATCACGTCCACGATCTGAGACGGATCAATCTGCAACTCATGTCGACCCGCGAGAATGCGCTCCACGACCTGCGCGCGCTCAACGTGAAGCATCTGGCTGGCGTCTGAAAGCGCTCCGGCCTTCCAAGCACTGCCAGAGCCGCCCAGTCTTGGCTTAACCCCACCAACCAGTTTCGCTTCGTCTTCGTGAACTTGTTCGCTTGCACCAGATCCAGGAGCCGCAGACACATCCTCATCTGGGCGCGTGGGCTTTTTCTTGAGGACCGAGCTGCTCAGTGTTCGCTTCATTCGGCTTCCTCCTCGAAATTGTAGAAGTTCTGCATCCAATCCTCGGCATAGCCACGCTCAAGACCAGGCCAGAGGCGTGAGACGATGGCGTCATTCACTGCGTCAGCATTCTCGATGAACCTGTTGATTCCTTTTCGCTTGCCTGGAGTATCTGGGTCGTACTCGTAGACGGATTGATAAACGTCCGACGCGTTCGAAATAGCATCAGAGCGAAGATAGAATACCGGCAGCACCTCATCTGGGCAGTTTTCGAGCAGGTTGCCGACCTGTGTGAGGTCTTGCTCATTTGTTCTCTGCACGATCGTGGGCAATAGCATATGTGCCGCACCGCCCATATCGATCCGATCCGTCGCGAAAATGTGGCGCAGCATGGTGAGGAGACCAGTCACAAAGGTGGACAAGGTCGCAATGTCGAAACCCTTCATCGTCTGCGGGATAATCAACGAAGTAGACGCCATCACATTGTTCAGCTGGAACAGTGTCAGCGCAGGCTGATAATCGATAATGATGCAGTCCAAGGTCTCGTTGAGGGCACTTTCAAGCTTCGCTTGGTCGACCCTACCGTTGCTCACCAGTTCATTCGGACGGGTGACCGGTGGATGCCCCTCTTTCCAACGATCTATGGAGTCTCTTAGGAACCTGTAGAACCGCTTTTCCGGGGTTCCCGCTCGCAACAACCTCGCGATCTGAATTTCACCTTCTGAGGTTTCGCCATGCGCAGGTACTAGCCGCACGCCCGGCCAAGAGGTTTTCTTGAAAAACCCGTCAAGCGTCTCCGCATCATAGTCAGTGTAGGGGATGGATTCGTCGGTCTGAAACAGCCCCGCGAAGTCAACCATCGTTGGAGTTTCGTCATCTGGCAAAGTTGGCATTTCTTCGCCGCCGACAAAATAGAGCGTGATCGTGCTCTGGGGGTCAGCGTCCATGACGCCGACTCGCATGCCGTAGTGCAGACTCAGGTACTGAGCGAAGTGCGCAGCACTAAGCGACTTCGCGGTGCCACCTTTCTGACTTGCAAACGAAATGACGGGCAAAGGATCGTCGGGTTTGCGCCAAGCAAGAAAATGCTCAGGCCGCTTTGCTGAGGCAGCCATCAAAGCCCGGATGTGCATCAGCTCCGTTAGGGTGAAAACACGCTCGCGCCCTACATGCTTGCCGGCAGGAAAATCCTCATTATCCTTAGCGAACTTCGTCAGATGCTGATGGCTAATGTTCAGGAAGCGAGCACATTGGCGCATCGACCAAGAGCGCTTGATGCGCTCACGCATCGTCAACTCCTTGTTGACCGAGACCATGGTCCGGCCAAGGCCCCGCTCGAGCTCTTGAAGGAACTGTTCTATACTGCCGCCCATTGCACCGCTCTCATTTCGACTCTCTCACGGAATCGCTCCGAGTTATGAATAGCACGGTTTTTGAGGAAATGTACAGATATTGTACGCCTACAGGATTTCCGGCGCACAATATGGGCTACACCGATTGAAAATACGGACAGCAACTTGAGCCGCCGAGGTGATTTTGCACGCGTGCAAAAACCTCGGAGCCTGGTGCAGCCAGACCGCCGGAGCGGTCTGGCCCTTGGCTTAGGCTGCGTCTTTGGGACCCCAGGGGATGATCGCTTGCAGGGAAAGATCGTCCTGGTTCGCGGCCTTGACGAGGTTGGCGTTGAAGCAGTGGTCGCGGATGGACAGCGTGTATTAGTCGGCGCCGGTCTCTTTGTTCTGCTTCTTCCAGATGCCGCCGCACTCGACCAGCTTGCCGCGCGGGAAGCGGTCGAGGACACGGTGTGTGGGGGCCATCGAGTTCGCGCTCCCGACGGGTTCGACCGTAATGTCGAGATCGAAGGTCAGGGTCGAGAAGGGGCCGGTGCCCTTGGCGGTTTCGATGTCGGCGCTGGTGAATTTGATGCAGTTCGTGGTCAAGGACCAGAGCATCTCATTGAGACGGATTCCAGCTGACTGCCCGTGAGGAGGCCGATGGTGATCTCGAGTACGTCGCCGTGCGAATTCGACTTCGACAGGCCGGAGCAGGGGGCAAAGATGGCTAACGGTCAGGCCGAAGGCGAGCGCAAACTCCGGTATAGCTTTGCCGATCGAGGAGGCCCACCTGAGACCTTCGCCGAAGAAGAGATCGGGTCGCCGCTTGCCGGACCAGAAACGGATTGCGTGGCCCTGAAGCTACCCGAGGATCCGTTTGGGGACCTTGATCGCGGCCAAACTGCCGGCGGACGGGTCTAGTAGGGTGCGCGCACATCCAGCGAACTAGCCGCGATTTGTCGGTGACCATCGCCAGCCGGGCACAGGCCCACTACGGCGAATCAGGATCGTCCTCGCTGTGCTGCAAAGATGCCCGCAAGTGATAGCGAATTAGCTGGACCAAGCCATGTGATCCCACGCCATTGAAAATTGGTCGTGGCCAAATTGCCAAGCACCGGCTTGCCTGCTGCGACGAGTGTCCGTGCCCGCGCTATGCGTTCGAGGATGCTGCGTTCGGAAGTTCTGACTAGTGAGATTCGTGAGGTGCGGTAAGGCCGGGGGGCTTCGCCGAAAACGGAATGAGCGTTTCTGAAGGCGTCCTTAAACGTGCCCAACCTAAGCCGTTCATGCAACATTTCGATCAGGTCTCTTAGCTGCCCGTCACACATCTGCCGGAAGCACGCAATTCTCTGAGAACTGTTACAAAGCCTTGAGCCGACGTCCACCGGCATCGACAACAAGATGCGTCTTCTAAACGCATGGATCACCGGTTTCTGCTGGTTGCCAGTCTCGCGGTTGCTGGCAAAAGCTCTGCTTCGTCCTTGGCGTTCGCGGCCAATTTAATGACGTTCAACTGGCTTGGCTCTAGCTGGTCGAGCGGCATCATCCGGATGTCGACTGCGCCGTCAGGCGCGACCGATCTGGTGATTTCGCTCTTCTTCGCAGTGGAAGACTTCGAGTGGTTTGTGGTCTTAGCCATGGCAAGGGACCTTGAGGCCGGACCCGGAAGAGACTCTCTCTATCCTTTTAAGCCCAGCACCAGGGCTTCCCTTTCACTAGCTCTCGGCAACGACAGAACATGTCGTCGATTGACCATTTAATCGAGCAGCTCACTCGCTGGGTTCTCCGCGACATCGACATCATCGTAGTATTTCTGCGCCTGTATTGGCGAACGATGCAGGGACAGACGCATTGCGGAGGGCAGGGGGGTGCCGGCAAGAGCGGCTTGCGTCAGGAAACCAGAGCGAAGCCCGTGTGGAGACGCAAAGCTCCTATCCAGGCCAGAGTCTTCCAGAAGTCGCTTGACGATCTGATTGACCGCAGCATCCGACAACCGCTTCTTGCCCAGCGCACCCGTGCGGGTGATCCGGCGGAACAGCGGCCCGTCTTCAATCTCGGCCGCGTCGATCCAGGCGACGAGCGCCCGGGCGGCGCGGCCCTTGAGCACGAGTTTCGGCGTGTTGCCTGCGTCGGTCGTCTTGGTGCTGGGCAACTGTATCCAGACGATACCCGAAGCATCAAACGCCTCCAGATCAATGTCGCCGCGATCGAGGCTGACAATCTCCGACCGGCGGCGACCACCCGAAGCCCAGCCGAGCATCAAGATGGCGCGATCACGAATGCCGCGAAGACCGGGACCTGCTGCCTCGGCGAGTTGCAACAACAAATCTCTCGTGATCGGATGAGCCGATTTCGGGGCAGGGGGCCTTGCCGCGGCTTTACGCGCCTTCGCACGGGCCTGTCGCACGAGCGGCGCCTCGAAGGGCGAGGCAAAGTTGCGCATGCGGTGAAAAGCCCGCCAGGAGGCAATGCGCCGGTCCAGCGTCGAGGGGGCAGGGCAGCTAAGGCTCTTGCGCAGCCCCATGGCGATCAACGCTCGCGCAACCTCACCGGCCTTCCGCGCATCGTTGCTCAGATCGCGACTGTGATCGAGGATGAAGCGCAGCGCGACATCTTCGCTTTCGGGCCATGCCAACGCCGGTTCATCAGCAAAGCGCATTTTCTTCCAGGCCGAGAGATAGATCAGATCCCGTTCATAGGCCCGCCGCGTGTTTTCAGGCGTGCCGCGCGCATAGAGGTCATTGAGCGCTTCGCGGTCTTCTGCGTCGAGACGCGGAACCGGGTAGGGCAGGGGGCTCTCTCTCGTCGCGCTGAGTGTTTTTGGCCGTGGTTTCATGCACTGAGAGTGACGAGAATGGCTGTTTCTGTCAACATTCGATAATTGTATCTTATCGTATCTTGCATTGCATTCTGCAAAACTCTTGAGTAGTTATCAATATGTTCCTATTTTGCTCATTATGCAGCGTCATCCCTATATTTTAGAAGCCGGTAGCGAAGAGTCCGAGTGCGGAATCTACGATCCGGAGCCAATTCAAGATTGTCGCGTTTAGTTCCTGATTTCAATTGAAGCAGTAAGCTGAAACTGAAGCGCTGGAATTTCATCTTAGCGCTTCACCAACGCGTCAAGATTCCTGAGCTTCACAGCCCTGCGGCTTTGGTCAGGTTCACCCTGAACCTGTCGCGCCTGCGCTGGTAGCGCCGGGTCATCTCGGCCGACGCATGTCCGAGTTGCTTTTGAACATAACGCTCATCAACCTCTGCCGACGAGGCGAGCCCGGCGCGCAAGGAATGGCCAGAGAACATTGCCAGCCGTTTGGCTTCCGGCAAATCGGATCTGACGCCGCTCTTCAGAACAGTTGCTTTGATCAGCCGTGCGACGTGCTTGTCGGAAAGGCGGGCCTCGAGCGCACGTTTGCCATCCCGCGATGTTCGCACGAAGACCGGCCCGAAGTCGATCTTTGCAAAATACAGCCATTGCTCAAGTGCGTGGACAGGACAGGTCTGGTCGCTTGAGCCGCGCCCGACCTCGACCTCGCGCCACCCGGTCTTGGCGTTCAGCGTCAGCAGAGCGCCATCTTCGAAAATCTCGATCCAACCGCCGGAGTCCGGTGTATCATCCTTGTGCACGTCAAGGCTCACGATCTCGGAGCGACGGAGACCTCCAGCATAGCCCAGAAGTAAGGTCGCCCGGTCTCGAAGCCCGCGGAGATCATAGGGAAGGGTGCCCACCATGGCCTGGATGTCATCGGGCAGGATCGCTTCCTTCTGAACCGGCGGACGCGCGTGTCTGCGCCTAATCCCGGCCAGAACGGTGGCGACATGGCGGTCCTTGCGATCAAGAGTGAACCCGCGCTGCCTGTAGTTCCAAGCGAGGCCGGAGAGGCGCCGCTCAATGGTGGAGACCGAGAGAGCAGGGGCCTTACCAGTCGCGGCGGCCAGGTCCGCCACATAGAGCCCGACCATCTCGGGCGAGGGGGGCAGGGGATCCGTCCCTTTCAACCGGCACCAACGGGTGAAGTGTTTCCAGTCGGCCGAGTAGGCCTTATTGGTGTTCTCAGCTGTTGAGGCCTCGGCGTAGTCGCGCGCGGTGTCGATCAGCCGGTCGAGCGCGCCGGAGCCGGCCACATGAGCGGGCAGAGCGATTGAGGCTCGGTCCCGAGAGGTTCTCTCGTCGTGTTCGTCACTGTTCAGCGAGTCATAGGACGCTGAGCTCGAAATCTCGAACTCTGACCCGCCCGAACCCTCGATTTTGGTGCTGCTATTTGTGAGACTACCCATGTTTTTGAGTATATCATTTTTACGTCCGATAACACAAGGTTATTGGACATATAAAGGCTCGGCAAAGAGGGGCGGTTTCTACACTATATGGTAGCCAAAAGCGCCGCCGCAAGATAGTGTTGTGGCATGACATATGCCCACTCAACCTTCGACAGCGACCCTGATAGCTTACCCCGGATGCCGCCCTGGGTCACCTCGGCACGCGCCGAAACCCTTGAAGATGTGGCGTTTTTGTCGGGCGCAGCACTGAGCCACCTGCATCTTGTGTTGGGGCGAGAGGCGGTCCCCCAAGCCTTGTTACGGGATCGGCTGTCGTTGCGCGCAACGGAGGCTTGTGTCGCGTTTTCGGGCCGGCCGGAGCGGGCAAGGGAGCTGCGCGACGTGGTGCATCTGCTGCGCCCCGGCGACCTGCCCGGCCCGGCAGGCGAAACCTGTCTGGCGTGGCGTCGCGCCACGGAAAGGCCGGTGGCCGTACAAGCTCTGGTCCGGGCGCTGCCTGAACTTCAGGGTGATCAGATCGCGCGTTGGCTCGATGCCGGGCAGGGGGCAGCGGTCAGTCGCGCGGCAATGGTGCTGGAGGCGGTACTAAACGATGCCCCCCGTGCCGAGGCGCCCGCACTCGTCCTTGCTGACGCGACCCTCGCTCAGGCGCTTGGTTGGGATCATGTCGTGCCGCTTCTGGCCGCAGGTGTCGCGTAGCCCTTAATTGTGAGATGAGAAATCCAACGAAATCAACGGCCTTGCTTTGCCCTTAAATATGATATTTTGCCTTTAAATCCGATATTTTTGCCCTTAAACCTGAGACAGGGTTCGCAGCTTCGTGTGGCAAATATTGATGGATGATGATCGCGAAGACTTCGTTGCCGCTGGTGCTGAGGAGGCGCGCAGGGCGGCCGTTCTGCGTCCGCTTGTTCAGGCATATCTCAAAGGAACTGGCAGTCTGGAAAGTGGCATCAATGACGCCGTTTGGGAGCTTGGTGTCAGCAGGGCGACTGTCTGGCGCTGGATAAAGCGTCTGGCCGAAGAGGGTGGGCGCACCAGCGCGCTGGCTTCTCGGAAACGGGGCCGCCCGACTGGTACAACCTTGATATCCGGCAAGGTGGAAGCGGTGATCGAAGAACATCTTCGCCGTTATTTCTTACGGCGGGAACGCCCAAGCCTGTCGCGCATCGTGACAGAAATCCGAAGCGCGTGCTGGCAGCAGGGCTTGCAACCGCCGACACGTCGGACGGTTCAGCGCAGGCTGGATGCAATGGATGCCCGTGAAATTGCCAAGGCACGCGAAGGCGCAAAGGCGGCCCGCCAGAAATTTGCGCCGGTCGTAGGCGACAACAAGGCAAACCGGCCACTGGAGGTCGTGCAAATCGACCATACGCCTGCGGACATCATTCTCGTCGACAGTTTTGAACGCAAACCAATTGGGCGGCCTTGGGTCACGCTGGCGATCGACGTCGCAACGCGGATGGTGACCGGATATTACACCTCTCTCGAGGCACCTTCGCGTCTGTCGGTGGCGCTTTGCCTGACACAGGCTGTGGCCCCCAAGGCGGAACTTCTGGCGGAATTGGTGCGCAATGTTCCTTGGCCCGCGCAGGGTAAACCGCATAGCATCCACGTCGATAACGGGCGCGATTTCCGGTCGCATGCCTTTCGGTCGGCATGTGCGGAATGGGGGATCGATCTGGTCTATCGGCCGCCAGGCAGTCCTCATTTCGGAGGGCACATCGAACGATTGATCGGCACGATGATGGGGGCCGTGCACCTGTTGCCTGGAACAACGCAATCCTCGGTCGTGGCCAAGGGCGACTATGACGCCGAGGGCATGGCCACGATGACCTTAAGCGACTTCGATCGCTGGTTTGCTCTGGAAATCTGCCGCTACAACAACAGCATTCATTCAAGTCTTGGCTGCACGCCCGTTGCCAAATGGGAGGCGCTCTCAGAGCAAATGATGGGCGATATCCCCTTCGAGATTGAAGCCTTTCGGGTGAGCTTTCTGCCAAGTGAACTGCGCAAGGTCAGGCGTGACGGCATCCATCTGTTCCAGATACGGTACTGGTCCGATGCGCTTGCAGGCCACATCGGGCGCGGGGATGGAAAGGTGGTCGTCCGCTACGACCCTCGCGACCTCTCGGTGATCTGGGTCGAACTGGATAATGACCGATACGTCGAAGCTCGGTACCGAAACCTGGAAATTCCGCCTGTGTCGCTCTGGGAATATCGCGAAGCCATGAGGAATGCCCGTGCCCTTGGCAAGTCCGGGTCCAATGAGCTGGTCCTGGCTGAGCTGATCCGACAGCAACGCCAAATCGAGTCTGAAAGCCGGAGCCTGACGAGGGCCGAACGCCGATCCCGTGAAAGAAAAGGGACATTGGAGGGCGCCAACTCGGCCGTCTCGACAACCGAAGGGCTGCGCGCGATCGATACGGGTGATACATCGCGCCCATTGTTCAAGGTGGAGAGATGGTGAATTGAGGGCAGGAAAAACAGAGGAAGACGGTCGGATCACCCTCATTCAATCGGATATCTGGATTGGCTTTCCGCGGGCCGAACAAGTTCTGGACCGTTTGCAGTGTATGATCGAAGCGCCAAGGCAAACCCGTATGCCTGGCCTTCTTGTGCATGGCGCGTCCGGGATCGGAAAGACGATGATCGCCCGCAATCTTTCGCGCAGATATGCACCGGAATATGACCCAGCATCGGGAATTACGCGAACGCCGCTGTTACTGTTACAAGCACCACCAGCTCCCGACGAACGACGGTTCTATCTGCACATCCTGGCGACCGTCGGGGCACCGGCCACGGCACTGAGCGCGCGCGCTCAAAATGTGGCCTCCCTCGAAGTCCGTGTCGTCGCGCTCTTGCGCGACCTTGGCCTGCGGATGATCATGATCGACGAAGTCCACAACCTCTTGGCCGGGACCCACCGCGAACAGCGCCGCTTTCTCAATGTTCTGCGGTATCTCAGCAATGAACTCGAAGTGTCGCTGGTCTGCCTGGGGGTCAGCGAGGCCGTCGATGCCATCCGTGGTGATATCCAGCTTGCCAGGCGGCTGGACGAACATCACCTTCCAAACTGGCGCGACGACGCCGAGTTCTCGGACATGATCCAGACACTCATCGCGGCAATGCCCCTCGAGAAGAAATCCAATCTGAAGGTCAAGTCACTAAAGCAGATACTTGCGCTGACCGGCGGGGTGACCTCGCGCATCTTCGCCCTGATCAAGGATCTTTCCATCGACGCCATTGTCACAGGTGATGAATGCATCACCGATGACGCAATCGCAAAATGGACGCCGGTTTGGTCGCGCCATGCGAACCCCCATCGGCGGCTCGAGAAGTCCGGGGTGTGAAGCCGCACCCGCTGCCCAAGACTGTCGCGCCGCTGCCCGACGAGTTGTTGTCAGGTTGGTTGTCTAGGCTGGCGGCGGCCAACTACTGTGATGATGCGGAACTACTGGCTCATCTCAGAATCGATACCGCGCATGGCACCGCCTTGAACTTCAACGTCGACGCGGCTGCGGCGGCGAAGATTGCCAACGCCGCACGGATTGACCCAGATGTTGTGCGATCTTTGACCTTCCCAGCAATGACGACACGAGAAGCCTCGCTGACGGCCCAGATACCATTCCAGCATTGCCTGCAATGTTCCAGAGAGGGCCTTTCGCTCAAGCATTGGAGGCGAGCCTGGGCATTCGACTGCCAGGTTTGTGGGACGAGACTTGTGCCGACGCTCGGCAAGGCCAGTGGCGAACAGATGCCCGAAAAGCTGATAAATCGTGCGCGCAACGGCGCCGCGCGGCTTGAATACGCCGCGCGATTACGCAGCTCCAAGCAATTTCGGCGCGCAATGCGCGCGGTCACCTTTGCCATATCATTAAAGGCCTTCCGCGGAGATCCGTTATACGCTCTTCAGGGCCACAGGCTGGAAGTAAGGCTGTTTGGCCTTGCTGCAATTGATGCAGCCCAATCCCGTCCACTGGTCAAAGCGGCCATCTCAAGCTCCGGCATCGACGACTATGCAAGGGTTGCTCTATTGCGCGCCTTCGATAAGGAGCCACGTCTGCTTGCCGCGGTTGTTTACATCGCCCGGCAGCGCGCGAAAAGCATAGGCGCGATGGCAGTGGAATCTCATAATTAAGGGCAAAAAATATCCCCGAACGCGTCGTGTCTCAGATTTAAGGGCAACGCGACACTTCCTTACGGCCGCTGACGCGCCCCTGTAGGACCAGCGATTGGTGCCGCGCTGGTTTGTTAGGCTCCAGACTCGTTAATTCTCAAAGCCAGAAGATGACAGTTGCGGCGAGAGCGACGGCGGACAGAAAGACTTTCGGGCACCTGTCGTAGCGGGTCGCAACGCGGCGCCAGTCCTTGAGCTTTCCGAACATGATCTCGATACGGTTGCGTCGCTTGTATCGGCGCTTGTCGTATTTGACGGGCTTGCCTCGGGACTTTCGGCCCGGGATGCAGGGCTTGATGCCCTTGTCCTGCAAGGCTTCACGATACCAGTCGGCGTCATAACCCCGATCGGCCAACAGCCATTCTGCCCCGGGCAGGCTGCTCAGCAGGGCTGCCGCGCCGGTGTAGTCGCTGACCTGGCCGGCTGTCATGAAAAACCTGATTGGGCGGCCGTTCGTGTCCGTGACGGCATGTAACTTGGTGTTCATGCCACCCTTCGTTCGCCCAATCAGCCTGCCACGCCCCCCTTTTTCAACCGCAGGCTCGAAGCCGTGCGGTGCGCCTTGAGATAGGTGGCGCCGATCATCACTGTCTTCCGGTCGGCACCCTCGGCAGCAAGCCCCTCCATCATCCGGGCGAAAACTCCCATGTCGCTCCAGCGCTTCCATCGGTTGTAGAGCGTCTTCGGTGGACCATAGTCCGTGGGCGCATCGGACCAACGCAAGCCATTACGATTGATGAAGATTATACCGCTCAAGACCCGCCGATCGTCGACCCTCGGTTTGCCATGGCACTTTGGAAAGAACGGCCGCAGCTGCGCCATCTGCTCGTCGCTCAGCCAGAAAAGATTGCTCATCATGCCCCCATCAGTTTGGGAGCGTGAATCACGCCGACAAGGTGGTCGCAAGCCGATTAATGGGTCCAGACCCTAAGGTCACTCGGTGACCGGATCTTCATCGCGGCGCGGGAAGGCGACCATTTCGAGATCGGGAAACATACTGCGTTTGACGTTGATCGATGTGATGTTGCCGCTGTCGTCGGTGTTGACGAAGAGGACGCCGCAGCGGTCCCAGAAGTTCTTGCCGTCTTTTTCGCCTGATTTGACGTTCAGTTTCAGAGTTTGAGTAGCCATTTTCTCGATCCTCACTTTGAGTGTTTCGATGAACATGACCAAAGCTGGCACCAAGGGGTTGTCAGCGAGAAACTTGCTTCGCGAGGAATCCGCTGGCGCAGGGGAATTTTCTTGTTGAAGCGGGGCTTGCCCCGCGTCCGGCACGGCTGCCCGCTTATGTTCAGCAATCAGAAACACAGCGTTGAGGGTCTGAGTTCGGCACTCCAAAATCGACCTGCCACGTCATCACGCATCGGAATGGCCAAGGACTTCAAAATCTCGCTGCAGCCAAACGGCTTTCGGTCAATCCAATTCAACAGCGGCCCCAGTTCACGCGCGCGCCAAATCCGCTTCCTCGTGCTCGAAGGCTGTCGCCATCTCCTTGATCTCCCTCTCCGGAGCCCCCAAGGCCCGAGCAACGTCACGCCAAGCCATAGTCGCCTCAGCCACCTCTGCAATGATGCGATCGGCGTCGCCGCTTTCGAGAAGATAGGATTCATGTTGCGCGCGGTGCAGGGCGATACTTGCATCGGGGTTGTCATCATCGACGTAGCTCTTGAGCACACGCGGCTGGTTCGGCACAGGGTTGATGTCGTAGGCCGGTGAGAGGTGCCAGCCGCCATGCCCACGCAGAAATCCGTGATTGCGCATGTGATCATCGAGGTTCGTGACGAGAATGGAAAAGGCGACCCGCCGGTAGAGCTCCTCGCGGTCTTGGTCGGGCGTCACGCTTTCTGAGGTGATAATATCGGCCAGGTCTAAATAGCTGTAGCTCTCGCCGTCTTTGCCGCCCAGCATCGCCATGGCTGAGATGAACGGGATCCTGCCGCCCTCGTTCCGGTCAAACCGATGGGACAGGAAAACAGGTTTGTCGCCAGCCATCTCAAGCGTGTGATCCGAAACCGTAATTCCGGCGCGTCTTGCGAGCTCCAGTGCAATGGCTTCCCAGCGTTCCACGCAATAGGTGTCCGTCTCTTTCGGGAACTTGGCGACAGAAAGACGTCCGTGTTGGTCAAGGATGCTAGCCTTCGGCCGTGCGCCACCTAGCGAGCTTCCCGGAGCAAACAGCATCTTGAGGTCCTCAGCGGTCTCCTCCCCGCGCAAAACGCGCTGAGACGCATGAAGCAAATCCCCGAGGCTGACGAGCGCAGGCACGCCGATGCCCTCGCGCGCTTGAAACTCACCATCAAACTTGAAGCGCAGCGCACCCAAACGGGTCTCATCATTCACCCCAAGCAAGTAGTCGGTTTCTTGCAGCGTCCTCGGACGTCGCCCCTCAGCTTCTGCCATGCGCCCCTCAAAACGCCGCATGACCGTTCTGCCCCAGGTATCAGGGGCAGAATCCCCAAGCGGTGCAAGCATGTCCTGCCCAGCCTCAGGCACGAATTGCCCTTTGACGAGAGGCATGTCTGGCGAAAGTCCGAAGGCGTTTTCATTAGCAAGCCAATCGTCATGATAGGTAAAGGATACACGCTCTCGGCCGCGTCCCGCTGTGCGGTGGAGCGTGCCGACCCGTTTCAGCCCCTTCCAGTCGATCCAGACCTCAACCATTTTTCAGTCTCGCGCGTTGCGGGAGGTCATCCAGAGCCATCTGCTCGCCAACCGGATCATCGATATCCCCCCAACCTTTCAAGAGGCCGAGCGCCTGCAATACAGCAACGTAGGTGCCGATCTTAACTGCGGGGTTTCCGCTTTCGACCTTGGCAATGGTCTGCCGCGTTGTGCCAGCGCGCTGCGCGACAATCTCAGCGGTCAGTTTGCGGCGCAGTCGTGCAACACGAATGTTTTCCCCAAGTGTCACGAGCTCCTTGCGCGCCGCCCTGGGCATCTTGATCGAAACAGCCATAATGACATCTCCAAGCGACACTAAGCGCCCATATGTTACACTGAGAAAACATTAATGTCAAATTTCACAGCTTAGCTCCATAACCCAACGCCGCCACACCAGTCACATCCTATGTTAACTCAGCATAACATTGGGGGCATTAAGGTTACCATTACGCAACACAATCCGGTTACCTAACCGCACTCATCCAACGCGTCTGCTCGAACGAAACGATTGCGTTCCCTTCCCTCGAAAGTCACGCCTGCAGCCCCGCAGCGCGCACCTGTTCGGGCGTCACCAGCTTCGACGCGATCAAGTCCTCAAGCTGCCGGTTTGTGATGTGGCGGCATAGAGGATGGCGCTCGTGGATCCACTCGGCGAGGCTGGCGCGACCTTTGGCTTCGGCCTCTCGCGCCTTCTCGCGGTCGGCCTGCACCTGGGCAAGCCCCTTCTCCCACCTGCGCATCTTGAACCAATTGTCCGAGAAACAGACCTTGCTGCGCGTGTAGCCCTCGCTTTCCTTCGCATAGGCTTTGACCGCCTGCAGCAGGTCATCGGGCTCCACCCCGGCCTTCACGGCCCCTGAGATCAAACGCAGACTGGTCCGCCGGTCTCGGATCCTGTCTTCAGGGTAGGCCGCCAAGATCTTCTCAGTTTCAAGATCTTCAACCTCCTCCGCCGCCTCGCGCCTGCGCGTAGGTGGTTTATGGATGGTTTTAGGATGGTTTGGGGTCCACCGTGAACCCCGTACCCCGTTCACCGTGGACCCCGTACCGGGTTCATGCTGGACGGGGTTCACAGTGACCCCCGTCTCAATATCGGGCTCGGCCGTGGGTTCGAGCGCGGCCACGCGCTCCAGAACGATGCGGTAAATGACGGTGTAGCCGTTCTTGCACCGCCTCCGCCCCGTCTCGATCAGAATGCCTTCGCGCAGGAAGTCGATGATGGTGCGCTTGACCGTGCTCTCGCTGAGCTCTGTGTGGCGCTGAATCGTCCCTTTCGAACACCAGATACCAGAGCCGTCGTCGCTCGCCTTATCAGCCAGGAACATGATGATCTGCTTGCGCGCGGCGCTGCCAAAGCGGCGCTCGGCGCATTCGTTCGAGATACGCCAGCTCATGATCTCACTGCCAATTGGGTTGAGGTCAAACCGGAAATGCCGTAGGTGTTGGGACGGAAATATTCTTCTATGCCGTTGAGGTGGGTGGCCGCCCCCTCAGCGGTTTTTCTTTGCCCTTTCGCCAGAGCGGGAGACTGTGAAAAACCGTTTACTTGGGCCTTGTAACCTATTGAAAAGTGACCCTGAACGAAACAAGTCCGTTTACAATTTTTCCCTTTTAAATCAACGGAATTTTCCGGATTGCAAATCCGTGTACACCGGTTCGATTCCGGTACTCGCCTCCATTTAGGCCCAACCGCCCCGAACGTGCACAGATCGGGGTTATGAGGAACAATAGTGGAACAAGAGGGCGCTTGACGGTTTTCTGATTTCTCTGGAGGTTCACCCTGTCGGTCAAGGGGAGCATTTGGATGGAAAGTGACGAGCTGAAGGTGTGGAGCCTGTCGTTTGGCGAGTTGGATTTTGTTCAGGGGTACCGGCGTGCGATGCGCGCGGGGTTGGCACTTCAGTTGGTTCAGTTTCGCAGTCACGGGTATTTCCCGGGGTCTTTGGATGAAATTGCCGCCGACTGCATCCATTTTGTCGAGGAGCAGTTGGGCAGCAATGTTCATCTATACGATCTGCAATCTGATGCCGCCCGCCGTCACCGCCATGATATCTTGCGCCATCTGGGGTTTCGACGGGCGAATGAGAGAGATCGTGCGAAGCTGCATTCTGTCCTTGTTCATGCGAGTTCCACAACAGGCCCAGCCATTGGACCTCTCATTGATTTAGGTTTCCGATGGGCGTTGAAGGAAGCGATATTCGTACCCTCGCGGAAAATCATGGAGCGCTCGGCCCGATCTGCGCTGCATGCATTCCAGGAAAATCTTCTGACAGAGTATACGGGCCAGGTTTCGCAGAAAGCGATAGTGGCATTGGAAGAATGCCTTGCCGAACCACGAGGAGCGCATGGTTTTCTGCGGCTGAAAGATGATGTTGGTGCTGCAACGCTGGATAATGTTCTGGAGGCCGCAGACCGGCTGGCCTTCATAGAGGGCCTTGATCTTCCATTTGGTATATCGGATGCCGCCGATCCATCTTGGCTCAGGCACTTTGCGCGCCGCGTCGAAGGCGAAACGGCCTATGAAATGCGCCGTCATGCCCAGGAGAAACGGATTGGGCTGCTGGCCCTATATATAATGTCTCGCAAATCGCAGCTGATTGATGGGCTGGTGGACCTGTTGATTGATGTGGTTCACCGGATCGGCACGAAATCCCGGCGCAAGGTGATCGGTAGAATTGCTGCCGACATCGAGAAGGTTCACGGCAAGGAGCGATTGCTGGTCGATATCGCCACGGCTGCGATGATGACCCCGAATGGCAGGGTTTCGGATGTGATCTTTCCTATTGCATGTGCTGCGAAACTGAAAGCGATTATCGACGAACATCGCGCAAAGGGCCCGCTGGATACGCGGATCCAGATGGTGATGCGGGGGTCCTGGGCCAGCCATTACCGCCGAATGTTGCCGTCGCTGCTATCTGTCCTGAAGTTCCGTTCGAACAACGAAAGCTGGCGCCCAATCCTCGATGCTCTGTCTTTGATCGCTCGCCTGAACGAGGAAGGGCGACGCGTCGCTCCGGTATCATTGGCTCCCGACGGATCCATCCCGCGAAAATGGCGTGACACCGTTTTTGATCATCGGGGTCGGCTGAACGTCATTTCCTATGAACTCTGTGTCCTAACGCAGTTACGAGATCGTATCCGGGCCAAGGAAATCTGGGTCGAAGGCGCGGACCGCTACCGCAATCCGGATAACGACTTGCCAAAGGATTTCTCAGAAATGCGCGCAGCATACTACGCCGGGCTGAAACTCACTCAGGATGCGCGGGAGTTTTCCAGCTCAGTCCGTGAGCAATTGGAATTCGAGCTGCGTGAACTGAATGAGACTTTACCGTCCAATGATCTGGTCCGGATTCGATGGTCTGGCGAAAACCGGATTCACATCACGCCTTTTGCGCCAGCCCCCGAACCGCGCGGTCTCCTTTCATTGAAGGCAGAAATCGGTAGACGGTGGCCGATGACAGGCCTGCTCGATGCGCTGAAGGAAACCGCGCTGGATACTGGGTTTCTGGATGTTTTTGAAACCTCAGCGAGTCGAGAGGCGCTTGATCGCAAAGTCAGAGACCAGCGCTTGCTTCTGTGCCTTTACGGTCTGGGCACCAATGCCGGTTTGAAGCGGGTGGCCGCTGGGGTACCCGGGACCAGCTATGATGAACTGCTGCACATTCGCCGCCGGTATATCGATCCGGCCTCACTTCGGGCTGCGGCGGCCAAGGTTGCGGATGCCACTTTAGCGGTTCGGAATCCGGCCGTATGGGGTGATGCAGGAACAGCCTGCGCGGCAGATTCCACCAAATTCGGGGCCTGGGACCGAAACCTGATGACGGAATGGCACGCCCGTTATGGTGGGCGGGGCGTCATGATCTATTGGCATGTCGAGCGTCAGGCGACCTGCATCTATTCCCAGCTGAAACGCTGCTCATCTTCCGAAGTGGCAGTCATGATCGAAGGGGTTTTGCGCCATTGCACCGACATGGAAATCCAGCGCCAGTATGTTGATAGCCACGGCCAGAGTGCTATTGGTTTCGCCTTCTGTCACCTTCTAGGCTTCGAACTGGCCCCACGCTTGAAGGCCATTGCGCGACAGAAGCTGGCCTTGCCAAGCGCCGACATGCGAGGACAACTGCCAAATCTCATGCCCATCCTGTCTGGTACCATCGAATGGGCAGAGATCGAAAGACAATACGATGAAATGGTCAAATACGCCTCAGCCATGCAGCACGGCACGGCTGATCCGGAAGCCATTCTGCGTCGTTTTGCACGGGCCGATGTGATGCACCCGACTTATAAAGCGCTCGCTGAGTTGGGGAGGGCGATCAAGACCATCTTTCTGTGTCGTTATCTTCGATCCGAAGACTTCCGCCGTGAGATTCATGAAGGATTAAATGTGGTCGAGAACTGGAACAGCGCTAATGGGTTCGTGTTCTTCGGCAAGGGCGGTGAGATTTCCAGTAACCGGATTGCTGATCAAGAAATCTCGGCTCATGCATTGCACCTGCTTCAAGCTTCACTGGTCTATGTAAACACCCGCATGATGCAATCGGTCCTGGCGGAACCGATTTGGGCCACCCGGCTGACGGATCGGGATTACAACGGACTTTCTCCGCTGATCTATGCTCATATCAATCCCTATGGCCGGTTTGATGTTGATCTGGGAAAGCGGATCGACTTTGGGACAATGGCAGCGTGATCCGCGCGTCACAAAAGGGTGCACCCACAGGAGACATATAGATGTGACAGCGTAAAATGTCTCAAATGAGTGGTAAGATGTCTATTGTTACAGTATCAGAGTCCAAACCACCCTAATGTGACAGATTGCCATGCCAAAGATCGGATACGCCCGCGTCAGCTCCTCAAGCCAGGACCTTGATATCCAGAAAGCCAAACTGAAGGCGGCGGGCTGTGAGGTCATCCGCGCGGAGACGGTTTCCGGTGCATCTCGCGATGATCGTTCCGAGCTGGCAACGGTGATGGAATTCTTGCGGGAAGGCGACGAGTTGGTCGTTCACCGCCTCGACCGTCTCGGTCGCTCCACCCGAGATGTACTGAACCTGGTCCACGAGCTGGATGCCAAAAGCGCATCTTTGCGGGTGCTTGAACCGGAAGTCACCACCGCCGGGGACATGGGCCGCATGGTCATCACAGTTCTTGGGATGGTGGCTGACATGGAACTCAAGTTCATTCGTGACCGGCAGCGTGCAGGAATCGAAGCGGCCAAGGGCAAGGGCCTTTACAAGGGGAGGCAGAAATCCGTTGATGACGATGAAATCCGACGCTTGGCGCGCGAGGGTACTCCCAAAGCCCAGATCGCCCGTGATCTAGGGGTTTCAAGGATGACGGTCTATCGGGCGCTCGCTGATGCCGAAACCTGAAGCCGCCGTTCGTTCTGGGCGCGGCGGATTCAACAAACGAGCCCATACCAGACCTATGGACATCTTGCTGCATGCGCTCGCAGCACCAAATTTTCTGCGCAAGCGTAACTTTCCACGATGCGGTGCAGCGTCGTTTCCGGCCATTCGTCCTAAGCGCGGCAATTATAAAACAGCAGATTCACAGGTTGCGGACTTTCCTGACCTTGGTTGATTTTTGGCAAACGGCTGCTCTTACTCAGGAAGCCGCAATATTCAGGTTTCGGGAACACAGAAGTCGACGAGGTATAACGCACCTTGATCCGTGTAAATGTTAACAGCGCCACTTCCTCGAACAGTAAAGCTCTCCTTGGCGCAAAACGTAACCGCTGCCCTCGCAAAAGCATTAATTTGTTCGGGGTTTGTGTTAGTCACATCAGAGGCGGTCAGAAGGTCTATGCCTGTCCCGGATATCATAACAGCAGGCTCTATACTGTTTTCATAAATCAGCCCGACAGGACCACCATAAATAATGGGGCTGCCGTTACGCTCAAATCCCCAAACGACGCCCGAGACGCGTACGGCAGTGTATTGAAATGTATAGATTTCAGTTGGGCGATCAGGAAAGGGTGCGATGTTTTGCAGAGGGCCGACCGTGTCGCATCCGACAATAGTCATTAGAAGTATGTATTTGAAATTTTTGAATAACTTCAGCATCCGTAGCAGGTCCCTTAAACGTTCTTAACTTTTGCTCGCGACAGGCGGATCAATCTGTCTATAGCAGACATTAATGCAGTGCGCAGTATCGGTTTGATTGGGCTCTGAGCAGCCTAATGCGCTCGCAGAGATGGCCTGTATTAGTTCCTTCTGACACCGGTCATTCAATCCGATGCTATGTTTTTGGCGTCAGCGCGGTGCTGACGTCTGGGTTTGGAGGGAGGATTGGAGGGCATGTTATGCCAAGAGTCCAACTTCCTGCAGTCACCCCTAAGCGCAAAGCCTGGAACAAAGGGCGGATCATCGGACAGAAACGACCGCTGCTTCCCAAACAGGTCTGGGCGATCCGCGCACGCCTTGAACTTGCTAGCTATCCCCGCGATCTTGCGCTGTTCAACGTTGCGATTGATAGCAAACTTCGCGGTTGTGATCTGGTCAAACTCATCGTCACGGACCTAGTGAAAGAAGATCGCGTTCGCGAACGGGTATCGGTGATCCAAAGCAAAACCAAAAAGCCGGTGCAGTTCGAACTGACTGAAAACACGCGCGATTCAGTCTTGGCATGGGTTAAATCGCCGGAGATGTTTGCTGGCCGGTTCATGTTTCCAAGCCGTTTCCACGATCGACCACACATCTCAACTCGGCAATACGGTCGGCTCGTCCGTGATTGGGTGACATCGATTGGGTTGGAGCCGAGCGCCTATGGCACTCATTCACTCCGCCGGACCAAGGCTTCGGAAATCTACCGCAAAACGGGCAACCTTCGCGCTGTGCAGCTTTTGCTTGGCCATACGAAGGTCGATAGCACAGTTCGTTACCTTGGTGTTGAACTGGAAGATGCGCTGAGCATCGCTGAGCGGATCGACATCTGACCCATGTTGGCGGACGGCACTCGCCGTTCGCCAATTTAGAACAGACCTACGACCTCGCAGCAGCGAAAGCTGACAGCGAGCCCATACCAGACCTATGGACATCTTGCTGCATGCGCTCGCGGCAGGAAAGGTTCCGCACGTGCAAAAATTTCTCTGCTGCGAAGCGGCGGGGGACACCGGTTGTTCGTGCTTGGCGAAGTGAATATCAAACGACCAAGTTCAAGTCGCGAACCAATCTGCCGTTCGTCGTGCCTGCTTGGTCATCGCTGCAGCGGCTGAAGTACTTAGAAGTAGGGCGGACAACCGAAACTCTTTGCGAAAACAGCCTACAATACCGAATTAGTTGTAAGCAGACGGAGTGGATATCCTGATACAAAAATAGGCGGCACTATATGGTCTCGTCGCGTGCCTGCAGTCGTTGCGCGCCCGAAGCAGGCAATGGAGATCAAGACGAAAGGGTGAGGTCTCAGCGTCCTAAAGAGGGTTTCATGCTTCCGGATTGGTATCGTTGGGCCATGTCCGAGAGCGGAATGGACGAGATTTTTGACGCCATTCCGGCGCAGCCAAACCGTTCAAACCGGTCGAAACAGACCGCCGACATGGCTTCCACGCCCGGCGCCAGATATTTCCGGGGATCGAATTGCCCCTTGTCCTCGGCAAACACCTTACGGATCGCGCCGGTGAGGGCCATGCGCAGGTCGGTGTCGATGTTCACCTTGCGCACCCCATGCTTGATGCCCAGTTCTATCTCTTCCAAGGGCACGCCCCAGGTTGGGGCGATTTCACCCCCATGTTCGTTGATGATGTCCTGCAGTTCTTGCGGAACAGAGGAGGAGCCGTGCATTACAAGGTGCGTGTCCGGCAGTTTGGCGTGGATCGACTTGAGCGCGTCCATGGCGAGGATATCGCCATCCGGTTTGCGGGTGAACTTGTAGGCCCCGTGGCTGGTCCCGATGGCGACGGCGAGGGCGTCGACCTCGGTGCGCCGCACAAATTCTACAGCTTCATCTGCATCCGTCACGAGCTGGTCCCGACTCAATTCTCCATCGAATCCATGACCGTCTTCCGCCTCACCCTTGCCGGTTTCCAGAGAGCCTAGATGCCCGATCTCGCCCTCTACTGAAGCACCGACAAGGTGGGCCATTTCGCTGACCTTTGCTGTCACGTTTACGTTGTATTCGAAGTCCGAAGGCGTGGTGCCATCATCGGTCAAAGACCCGTCCATCATGACCGAGGAAAAGCCGTTCACAAGTGCCGAAAGGCAAGTTTGCGGAGAATTTCCATGGTCCTGGTGCATGCAAATCGGCAAATGCGGATACATCTCAATCGCAGCACGAATAAGGTGTGCGAGAACGATGTCGTTGGCGAATGCCCGCGCCCCACGGCTGGCCTGCATAATGACCGGGCTGTTCGCTTTGTCGGCCGCTTTCATGATGGCCAGCATCTGTTCCATATTATTGACGTTAAATGCCGGGAGGCCGTAGTCATGCTCGGCGGCGTGATCAAGAAGTTGGCGAAGGGAAATCAGGGGCATTTCAAGCGCTCCATTGCGGCGCAACGCGCCAGAAAAATTGAAGAAAGCGGCTCAAGGGGGCTGTGGTTAGCTCTCGCGGTGATATCGCTCCAGAACGGCTACTTCCTCTTTCGAACCAAGGATCACGGGAACACGTTGATGATGCGCGTTGGGTTGCACATCCAAAATGCGTTCGGTTCCCGTAGACGCGGAACCACCTGCCTGTTCGACAACCAACGCCATCGGGTTGGCCTCGTACATCAGGCGTAGCTTGCCGCCGTCGGCATTATTGCCTGCGTCCCGTGGATAGAGAAATACGCCACCACGGATCAGGATCCGGTGCACTTCAGCGACCATCGAAGCGGTCCAGCGCATGTTGAAGGTCTTTTCACGGGGGCCGTTTTTACCTTGGATGCACTCGTCGAAATAGCGCCTCACCGGCTGATCCCAGAGTGAGTAACGAGAGGCGTTGACTGCAAATTCGCCCGTGGCCTCGGGGATAACCATATCAGGGAAGGTCAGGCGGAACTCTCCGGTGCCCTGCTGATGCGTAAAACCATGCACGCCATTGCCAGTCGTGATGACGAGAGCCGTCGAAGGGCCATAGATCGCATAACCGGCACTGATCTGTTCCGCGCCGGCGCGCAGCACGGACCGGTCGTCGGTGGCATCAATAGCTGTGGGAAGTTGCGAGATCGAGAAGATCGACCCGACGGAGAGGTTCACGTCGAGGTTTGAAGACCCATCAAGCGGGTCGAAATAGACGAGGTAATCCCCGGCTTCAGGCTTGTCTTTCAGCCAATAAACCTCGTCGACCTCTTCCGAAACCAGCGCAGCAACGCGCCCGCAGTTCGAACAGTGTCGTACGAAGACATCGTTGGCGATCACATCGAGCTGCTTTTGCGTCTCCCCCTGAACATTAGTTGATTTCGTAGCTCCCAGCCTGCCAGCGAACGCCCCGCCGCGAATTTGGTGAGAGATGATCCGACAAGAGGTCGCAATGTCTTCCATAAGGAAGATCAGATCCTTGTCCAGTTGGTGCTGACTTCGCTGGGACAAAAGAAATTCGCGAAAGGTGATCTGATTGGCGTTCATGGTACAGGCCTTTTCTTTGAAGGGGCGACACAGACGCCCAAGTGTCAGGCGTCGTTCATCCAGCTCAGCGTCGCATCCGTGCCGCCGCCGGGCTTGTATTCGGCTCCCAGGGGCGCGTCATATCCCAGCCGCGCGATGGTGCTGAAGATGTGGGCGTAGTTGACCTCGCCGTTGTCCGGAGCCCCCCGATCGGGGACAGAGGCGAACTGGATATGACCAATTGAGGGCAGGAGCGCTTCGATCCGGTGGGTCAGGTCACCCTCCATCAGCTGCACGTGGTAGCAATCAAACATTAGTTTCAGGTTCGTGGTCCCGACGTCGGCGATCACGGCCAGCGCTTGATCGGTCGTGGTCAGGAAATAGCCCGGTGCGTCATATCTATTCAACGGCTCGATCAGGATCGTGATCCCGTAGGGGGCCGCCTTTTCGCAAGCGTAGCGCAGGTTTTCGACGAAGGTCTCATGGGCATCGCGGCCCTCCGCAAACCCGGCCATGACGTGAATGTTGGGCGTGTTGATCGCGACCGCATAGGCAATCGCCTCATCAATGGCGGCGCGCGCGTCTTTGTCGCGCCCGGGCAACGCAGACAATCCGTTCTCGCCGCTCGCTAAATCCCCGCGCCGGGTGTTGAGCCCCAACATGCGCAGGCCGGTTTCTTGCAGGGCCGCCGTCACATCCCCGGCGGGCACATCGTAGGGCCAATGGCATTCCACGGCGCTAAACCCTGCTGCCTTGGCCGCATGGATCGCGTCAGGCAAAGGCCGGTCCGCCCACAGAAACCCCAAGTTCGCAGAAAATCTCATTGGTCCCACTCCACATCAAATTTTGTGATCAAGGCCTGCTGCTGCGCCTGTGTCAGCATCCGCGGGTTCATGCCACGCGTGAGCATGGCCAGTCGCGCGGTGTCTTCGAGCTCTTCGATGGCATTGCAGGCGGCTTCGATATCCTTGCCCGCAACAACCGGCCCGTGATTGGCCAGCATGACCGCACTACGCTTACCGGCAAGCCCACGCACTGCCTCCCCCATTGCCGGATCCCCGGGCAAGAAGAACGGCAGCAACTTGACCTTCCCCAGCTTCATGATTCCGTAAGGCGTTAATGGGGGCAAGAAATTGTCTTCATCGGTGTCCGGCATAAGCGACAGCGCGACCGAGTGACAGGAATGTAAGTGCACCACTGCACCTGCCGTGCTGCGTGTGTCGTAGAATGCCGTGTGAAGTGGCATTTCCTTCGTCGGCTTGTCGCCGTCGATGTGGTTTCCCATCGCGTCAAATCGGCTGAGTCTACCAGGATCGAGCCTACCGAAGCTTGTCCCGGTAGGGGAGACCAGAAGCCCGCCGTCTTCTGTTCGGGCAGAAATGTTGCCGGTGCTGCCACCGGTCAGGCCGCGATCAAACATCGACTTTGCCAGCAGGCAGATTTGCTCGCGCAGTTTTGCTTCGCTTGTCATACTGCGTCCAGCTTTTCTTGGGCATAGGTAAAGAAGGTTTCTGTCCCGAAATTGCCGGACTTGAGAGTCAGGGCAATCTGATGCCCGCCCGACTGGCAATAGGTCCAAGGGACACCCGGTGCAATTTCTGTCCCAATATCAAGCTGGGTCACACCAAGCGCCTTGGTCACGGCCCCCGACGTCTCACCGCCCGCAACGATGACACGGCGCGCACCTTTATCCCGTGCCGCCACAGCACAAGCTGATAGGGTGGCCTCTACAATCTCTCCGGCACCTGCCACGCCCAGTTTTTCCTGTGCTGCGCGAACGCTTTGCGGGTTGGCTGTTGCATAGATGATCGGAGCTTGGTCGAGATCTTGCCTGGACAACCAATCAAGCGCTTTTTGCGGGCCGTTCTCGGCCAAAGCCAGCGGGTCCAACTGGAACGCCGGAACGCCGCGACTTGTGTAGTCGGCCACCTGTTTGTTTGTCATGGCGGAGCAACTGCCGGACAGCACAATCGTTGCCGCCCCCAGTTCAGGCGCCTCCGCCTTGCGGGCGTCCGCCGACAGGGTTCCATCGGCCAAATAAAGCGCCGGAAGCGGCATAGCCACGGCACTTCCGCCCGTCATAAGCGGCATATCACGACAGGCTTCGGCGATGATCCCCAGATCCGAATTGGCAACGGCATCAACCACCACATGCGCCACGCCTTTGGCTTTGAGTTGGTCAAGTTCATTTCGAAGGGCGTCGGTTCCTTGCGCCACGGTCAACCTGTCGGCCAGACCGACCGGGCGGGTGACCTGCGGCTGCAGAAGCCGCATCAGGTTGCTGTCACGCATCGGGGTCAGCGGGTGATCCTTCATCGGGCTTTCTGCCAAAGGCTGCTGTCCGACAAACAGATTGCCCATAAAGATGGCGCGCCCGTTTTCGGGGAAAGCCGGACAATAGATCGTCTGGTCAGTGCCAAGGTCGGCCATCAGCGCCTCGGCGACGGGGCCAATATTGCCTTCCGCTGTCGAGTCGAAGGTGGAACAGTATTTCCAGAAAAACCTCTGCGCCCCTGCTGCCTGCAACCACTTCAACGCGGCTCGGGTCTCGGCGAGGGCCTCATCAACCGGTGCAGTACGAGACTTTAGTGCGATGACTTCGAATGCGGCAGTGTCAGAAGGCGGGCTATCGGGAACACCGATGCGCAGGGAGACGCGTACACCACTTCGTGCGAGCAAGCCCGCAAGATCGGTTGCGCCCGTAAAGTCATCGGCGATGCAGCCAAGGATGGTGGTCATGCGTCCTCTCCCGGCAGGGTCAATCCAGCGTTGCGGGCATACACCTTGGCGACTGCGGCGTCGTCTTCTTGCCCATGTCCCATTCCGGCAGCTGCAACGAATTGCTGTAGCGCCGCCGCAGTAATGGGTGCGCTGAACTGTGCTGATTTTGCGATATCGAGCACGATGCCAAGGTCCTTGGGCCATATGTTGACCGAACTATGCGGCGTGTAGTCCCCCGCCACGATATGTGGCGCGCGGTTCTCGAGCATCCAACTGGTTCCGGCGCATTTACTGATAACTTCAACAAACTTCTC
This sequence comes from Donghicola sp. XS_ASV15, assembly GCF_041224595.1. Lineage (NCBI taxonomy): Bacteria > Pseudomonadati > Pseudomonadota > Alphaproteobacteria > Rhodobacterales > Roseobacteraceae > Donghicola > Donghicola sp. XS_ASV15. The sequence goes on from NZ_JBGFGN010000078.1 coordinate 28,835, forward strand.
AGGAGCCACGCCTTGGGTCATGCCAAAGGTCAGAGCCTCAGCCATGGTGGCGATATGGACGCCAGCCAAAAGCTGGTTCACTGCTTTCATCGCGCTACCAGCCCCAACTTCGTCACCAAGCTCGAAAACCGTTTCGGCGATGCTGTCCAGCAGCGGGCGCGCGGAAGAAAATGCCTGCACGGAGCCGGACGCCATAATCGAAAGTTGACCGCTGGCGGCTTTGATCGACCCCCCGGAAATCGGCGCATCAAGATAGTGAACGCCGCGTTCATCGCACCTTGTGGCCATGTCTTTAGCGAAGGCCGGAGGGACGGTCGCGCAGGCCAGCACAACCGCGCCAGGTTTCAGTTTCGCAACGATGCCGTCTTCTCCGAACAGAACGCTTTCGGTTTGGGCGGCATTCAATACCACCACCGCAATGGCATCCAGCGTTTCGGCGACCTCAGAAAGAGGAGCATCTTGCCCCCCCTCGGCTTTAAACTTGGCGATCTGGTCCGGGTTGATATCAACGCCCCAGACCTTGTGCCCACCACGCAGTGCTGAAGCGGCCATGCCATACCCCATCGAACCAAGGCCGATAATCGCGACATTTGTAGAGTTCTTGGTATCTATGGTCATTTTAACCTCCCTTCACCCAGTTCGGCAGCCACAGTGCAACGTCAGGGAAGAACAGCACGATAGCAAGCGCAACGACTTGGATGCAGATAAAGGGGATCAGCGCGCGAAAGATCTCGGACAAACTCATGTCCTTAGGCGCGACAGATTTTAAGTAGAAGGCAGCAGGGCCAAATGGCGGCGAGAGATAGCTGACCTGCATATTCATAGCGAAGAGGATGCCAAACCATACTGGGTCCATGCCAAGCTTGATGATGATCGGCACGAAGATTGGCATGGTCAGAAGCGCGATGCCGATCCAATCCATGAACAGGCCCAACACGATCAAGATGCCCATCATGATCAACACGATGACCATGGGTGAGGCCCCGCTGTCGAGGATGGTGCTTTCGATGAACCGGTTGCCGCCCATCAGGTTGTAGACACCCACCAGAGCTGCCGCACCCAGGCCGATCCAGATGATCATGCCGCAGGTTTCAAGCGTTTGTTTCAGGCTGTCGCGGATCAGGGCCCATGTGACTTCGCGGCGGATCAAGGCCGAGACGAACACGCCGACCACGCCCATTGCCGCGGCCTCGGTCACTGAGGCGATGCCGCCATAGATCGAGCCCAACACGGTGACCGCGACGCCGATGGGCAAGATCACGCCGCGCATCTTGCGCAGTTTCTCGGACATCGGGATGTTAAGCTCCTCGTCCGAAATGGGCGGGCCCATCTCTGGGTTCGCGTAACAGCGGATAAGAATGTAGATGATGTAAAACGATGCCAGCATCAGGCCCGGTGTCACGGTGGCCAGAAACAAATCGCCAATTGAGACGCTGGCCGTCAGACCGTAGACGATCAAGACGATGGAGGGCGGGATCATCGTGCCCAGCGACCCACCGGCACAGACCGTCCCAATGGCCAGCGCGCGGTTGTACCCAAGCCGCAACATTTGCGGCAAGGCGATCAGGCCCAGCAGGACGATCTCGCCCCCGATGATGCCCGAGATGGAAGCAAGGAACACGGCTGCAACCAGTGTTTGAACAGCAACACCGCCTTTGATGCGACCGGCCACAAGGCGCATCGCATCGTAGAGGTCGCGCGCCATGCCCGAGCGGTCCAGCAGCGACGCCATCAAGACGAACATCGGAATGGCCACAAGGACGTATTCATTGACGAAGGAATAGATCCGGCTCGATACCAGCGGCACGCCGGACGGGCCGAACCATGCAATGGTGAAGAGGATCGCGATCAGGCCGGTGACAAAGGCCAGCGGGATGCCCGTCAAGATGAGCACCATGATCGAGCCGACAAGCAGCAGCGAGCCGGTTTGAATGCCAAGGCCGCGTCCTTGCGAAAACAGCAGGTAGCCGCCAGTGGCGAGGATGACGAAAACGATGCCAATTCCGATGATGGCCCATTTGCTTGGCGCCTCGCCTGCGCTTTGGCGATAGCCGGTGCCCTTCCATGCGGTCCAGATATGGCCGACAGATTGCACCGCCAAGACGATCGCCGTGATCAAAAGCATCATTTTGATGAGGGCCGGTGTGATGGGATTCCAAGCCGAGCCCGAGCGTTCAAGTCGGATGTCGCCCTGCGGCGTCCACCACGACTTTTCGACCATGGTATAGGCGGCGTAGGCAATGGCGAGCGCAAAGAACAAGGCAAGCATGCCGTTGACCACGTCCAGCAATCTGCGCGTGCCGCCGCTGGTGCCAAAATAGATCAGCCCGATGCGAATATGTTTGTCAGCGGCAAGACATTGCATCCCGCCATAAAGGTAACAAACGGCGATCAGTGCGATCACGGTTTCATGCGCCCAGATCGTGGGAGCATTGAAGAAATACCGCGCGGCGATTTCATACAGTGAAATCAATGTTGCGAGTGCAAACAGAAAACTAAAGACGGTCCCGAGCGAGACAATACCGCGATCCAGAACGTTCTGGGGGCCGGCGGTGTCTTCGTCGTGCGCCCGTTTGAGCGCTTCGAGCTGCGCCTCGACTTCGGCTTCGGTCATCGCCGTTTCATACTGTGCCATTGTCCCCTCCCGGAACGTGAGCGAATGCGTGGGGCGAAGGGGCCGGTTCTGGCCCCTTCGCAACGTTTCATGGTGTGGATTTACTCGGCCAGAAGACCGGCTTCGATCAGGTAGGACGTAACGCTTTCATAGGCCTTGCCAGCCATGTCAGATCGCTCGGCCCAGTTGGCCCACTGCGACTTAGCGATACCGCGGAACCGGGCACGCTCTTCGTCAGACCAGTTAATCACGGTGATGTCTGGATCGGCCATCGCTTCTGCAACGGCGACCTCGTTCTGCTCGTCCAGCTGACTGACCATATCGCGCGCAAAGACGGAAACAGACTCGTTCAGGATGGTCTGAAGATCTTCGGGCAGGCCATCATAGATGTCTTTGTTTACTGACACTTCGATCACAGGCATCGAGTGGAAGCCGGGATACAGCGGGTATTTGGCGAACTCGTGCATGCCTTGGGCATGGTTGGTCGAGAAAACGGTGTAGTCGGCTGCGTCGATCACGCCTTTTTCCAGCGAGGTGTAGACCTCGGAACCGGGCAGGTTCACGGGCGACGCACCGGCTGCGGCGAAGACTTCTTGCACCATGCCTTCTGGTGCGCGCATTTTGATGCCTTTGAGGTCATCAACACCGTAGATCGGCACTGTCGACAAGAAGGCCTCGACCCCCGTTGCAGAGGCGCCAAGGAACTGCAGCCCGTAGGGGTTTACCAACTCGTTGAACAGCGCTTTGCCGCCGCCGTTTTCCATGTAGTCGAACATCTGCTCAGGTGCAGACCATGCGCCGACGAGGTTGCCCAACATGGCGAATGCAGGATCCTTGCCCGAGAAGTAGGACGGATCGGTGATGTGGCCTTGCAAGATGCCCGCACCAACAGCGTCGAGCGTTTCATTATGCGCCACCACGGTCCCAACCGGAACAACAGTGATCTCGATGCGCCCGTCGGACAGTTCTTTGACGCGGTCCGCCCATGCTTCTTCGATTGGAAAGAAGTTGTCTCCGGCCTGCGCCGATGTCTGGAACGTCCATTGGTAGTCTTGGGCCAGCGCCGACGTCGCGACAAGGGTTGATGCGGCGGCGATGCCGCTCAGGACGAGCGATTTGAAAGTGTAGTGTGTCATGGTTCCTCCCACAGCGCCGAAATAGCGCTAATTTTCAGTTGATCGTGGCCTCCTCCGAAACCACGGCAATGCCCGGATTAACCCACCGGTATCGCAACCGGTACCGATACCGGTATTGATACCAGTGTCCGATTCGACCTATTCTGTCAATGCTTCGACGTCGACTTTGCGATACAGACGCGTGAATAGAGGTTCGGATTTTGCTGGCGATGGGCCACCTGCCGGCAGACAGAAGGAAGGCAAGCCTATGAAAAGCAGAAAAACTTTAGCCGACGTCGCCGCCGCTGCCGGTGTCAGTAAAATGACAGCGTCACGCGCGCTTCGTGGCGACAAGGACGTCTCGCAGGCAAACATTGAAAGGGTAAAACAGGCTGCGCGCGAGATAGGCTATTATGGGAATCAGTTTGCCTCCTCCCTCTCGAGCAAACACACCGACCTGATCGGCGTCGTGGTGCCCAGCCTGTCAAACATCGTGTTTCCCCAAGTCATGTCCGGGGTAACCAATGCGTTGAAGGGCACCTTGCTACAGCCGGTTTTCGGGGTCACCGACTATGACCCCGAAACGGAATACGAAACCTTGCGAAACATGCTGTCTTGGCGCCCTGCCGGGTTGATCGTGACCGGGATTGACCAACCACCCGAAACCCGCCAGCTGCTGAAAGACGCAGGCGTTCCGATCGTACAAATCATGGATATCGACGGCCATCCTGTCGACGCCTGTGTCGGATTTTCGCATAGCGAGGCCGGCCATGACATTGCTGTCGCCCTGTTTGAGACAGGCTTACGGCGCTTTGGCTACGTGGGGCGCAACCTCGACAAGGACCTTAGGGCCGCGAAACGGAAACAAGGTTTCCAAAGCGCACTGCGCGAACATGGACTCGCCTTCGCCGGCATTATTGATGGATCGGATTTGCCGGTCGATGTGACTGCGCTTTCAGCTGTCGATTGCGGTCGCCGTTTGACTGCCGACCTTCTGAAACGACAGCCCGATCTTGATTGCATCTACTTTTCAAACGATGATCTTGCGTTTGGCGGCCTCTGTCACTGCATTGCCGAAGGCATCGACGTTCCAGGTGACGTCGCGCTAGCGGGTTTCAACGGTTTGGGTCTCATCGAAGGGTTTCCCGGCAAGATCGCAACTTCGCGGACAGCGCGCAAACAGATTGGCGAGCAAGCCGCTCGGACGATCCTTGAGACTTTGGAACACTCTGCTGCCGAAATGGAAAAACTGCACATCATGAAGCCAGAAATATCGCTTGGCGAACTGGCTGTGACCAATGACAAGCCCGACTGACCTTGACCGGCTACGACCTTGATAGCTCTGCTCGCAAACTTTCAAAGGTGCCTCTCGACTTGGAGGTCGAGATGACCCGTTGCGCGAGATCAAAATCGTTTCGACCGATCTGAGCTGCATCATACGATCGGTTAGGGTATATCTCCGCGGCAGAACTGAGTCGCATAGTCCGCATCTGGATGATCGGAATGAGCAGCCGCGAAAGCACGATATCGGAACGGGAAAATCTGATATCTGTGAACGACCGTTCGAGTGAAATGCACTGCACCGCAGCAACAAGTACGCCGCACGCGCGAAGGGATACTGCGTCAGCGAAGGCCTAAAATCCAAGGTCGGCTTTGTCCGCATATTACTAGTTCGAACAACGCGCAGCGAACGGCCTCTGCATCATGTGTTCTCTTTGCGTTCCTCATAACCCCCATCTGTGCACGTTCGGTGCGGTCGGGCCATTTAAAACCATCACTTAGCGCGCAGCTGTCCTCACCGAGCTGTTCATATGTGCAAGCTGCACGGCAGTTGACCGTGGCCTCCGCTGGCATAACGGCCAATGCTCGGCATTCGACTGTCCCGTTTATACCTCGGTGTCGAGACCATCGGCAGCGGACCTCCCCGAGGCGCAGAATTGAATGCATTCAATATCCGTATTGATTGCACCATTGAATCATGACATAGGCCGTTCGACACTTGCGAAGCTATGGGAACCGCGTGATGTGTGAACAACGGAACACGAAAGACGCTGTCCTCAAGGGCATGCTGCTGCGCTGCCCTCATTGCGGCGAGGGCAAGCTGTTTCGCAGCTATCTGAAGGTGGCACCTTCCTGCCAACACTGCGGGCTCGACCTCACGCCGCAGCGTGCGGATGATGGACCAGCCTACATCGTGATCCTGATCGTCTGCCATCTGGTCGGCTTCGCGCTTCACCTCACCTACAAGTCATTCCTCGATCACCCGCTGATGCTGGCCTTGATTCTGGGCACCGGAGTGATCGTGCTGTCACTGGCGATGTTGCCACCGGTCAAGGGCATGGTCATTGCAATCCAGTGGGCCAAGGGCATGCACGGGTTTGGGGCAAAGGCAGGTTGAAAGGCCTGCCTACCCCATGAAGCTGTGAGGCGTCAGGGCATTGGCGAGAAGGTGCAGGTTCTCGCGCAGGGTGTCGTGCGAGGCGGGTCCTCCGAGGCTGACGCGCAACTGCTCGCGCGGGGCGCCCAGCACGGTGAACGCGTCGGACGGCATCAGCCCTATGGGGCGGCGCGCCAGCCTCGCCACCACGTCCGCGCGGCCGACACCGTCCGGCAGGTCTAGCCAGATGTTGAAGGCGTTCTCGGCGCTTCGGTAGCTGATCTTGCTGAGCACCTCGCGCGCGAGGGCCTGCCTCGCGGCGCTTTCGGCACGGACGAAGCGGCGGATCCCGTCGGCGGTGCCATCTTCGATCCATTGCGTCACGAGAGCCATGGACAGCGGCGAGGGCATCACCGAAAGGGCGCGGATCGACTGTGCCAGATGATGGGCGCAGCGCGGCGTCGGCGCGATCGTGAAGGCCAGACGCAGTCCGGCCCCAATGCATTTCGCCAGCCCGCCGATATGCCAGGTCAGGTCTGGCGCGGAAAGCGCGATCGGGGCGGGGCATTTGGCGGGAATGAATCCGTAGGCGTCGTCCTCGATGAGCATCAGCTGATGGCGGCGCAGCACCGCCGCAACCTCGAGCCGACGCGCTTCGGGCATCGTCAGCGTTGTGGGGTTCTGAAGGGTTGGGTTGAGGTAAAGCGCTTTCGGGCCATGTGCGCTGATCGCGGCTTCCAACGCGTCTGGGCAGATGCCGTCCTCGTCCATCTCGATCCCCACGAGGTTCAGCCGGAACCGCCCGGTCACATTGCGGAACCCGGGATAGGTGATCGCCTCGCACAGGACAGTGTCGCCCGGGCGCGTGATGATCAACAGGATCGCCGCCATGGTGGCATGGGCGCCGGGGGTGACCGCGACGCGCTCTATCGCGGGCACCATCCCGCGCATCGATAGCCAGCTTGATGCTGCGACGCGGTCGCGAAGCGAGCCGTTGGCGCTTTGGTAACGCAGAAGGTCAATGAGATTGGCCGAGACATAGCCTAGCCCTTCCTGCATGCGGCGGCGCAGCTCGGGATCCTGCGGTTCCGGTGGCATGTTCATCGACAGATCGGCCTCGGCGGTGCGCGAGGGGTCGGGGTGGTCGGTCACCACGCGGCCCTTTACGAAGGTGCCTCGCCCGACATGGCTTTCCACGTGGCCGCGTGCCTGCGCTTCGGCATAGCCGCGACTGACGGTGGTGAAGTCGATCCCTAGGGCGGCAGCAAGTGTGCGCTGCGGCGGCAGGCGCATCCCGTCGCCAAGCCGTCCGTTGCGGATGTCCTTGGCGATGGCGTCGGCAATCGCCTGGTAGCGCGGCTTGCCGTTTTCGAGGGTGTCGGGGATCCAGTCGATCATCGGTCTGCTTTCATGTTTCGGAATGTGTATGTCGGCGCGCCAGGCAATTGAAGCAAAGATTGTATGGCTCGGGCAGAATCGGACGACGCTCCACCTGCCGTCCGGGTTCGGATTGCGCCCGATAATTGCTCTGCAGGCCCGGTTTTCGCTCAGTATTAGTGCGTTTTTTCCAAAGTAGTCGGATCAATGTTGCTTTTTTTGTATGCACATTGAACTGGCTATTGATGCAATCAATTTGACTGCTGCACACCTGTGTCATCTTCAACAAGGAGGGCACGATGCCTGAAGTCACCAAGGAAGCGCACAAGGACGGGGATTTCTTCGTCAACTACGAGGAAAAGGTCTTCGAGGACGTGAAGGCAGACGAGGGCGAGAAGGCGCTCGTGACCTTCCACACCGTGGCCTTCGAGGGCTCTATCGGTCTGGTCAACATCCTCAACGCGATCCGCCTGAACCGCAAGGGATACGAAACCTCGATCCTGCTCTACGGACCGGGCGTCACGCTGGGCATTCAGCGCGGCTTCCCGACGCTGGGGGACGAGGCCTTCCCGGGTCATCAGAACTTTGCGGTGAATCTCAAGAAATTCATGGCGGAGGGCGGCAAGGTCTACGCCTGCCGCTTCGCGCTGCAGGCCCTTTACGGACATGGCGAACCCTCGCTGCTGCCCGGCATCACGCCGATCGCTCCGCAGGACGTCTTGGATTGCATTCTTCTGCACAAGAAGGCGGACGCCGTGATCCTCGACACCTGGACGGTGTGATCCCTTCCCGCCGGGGGTCCATTCCCCCGGTCAGCCGGACCGACGTCACTGCATGTCGGTCCGGCCCCAGAACACGAGCAGAGGCAAAGACATGAGAACCGACACCATCCGGGCCGCAGCCGTGCAGATCGCGCCCGACCTCTCAGGCCGCGCAGGCACAATCGAGCGCGTGCTCAATGCCATCGCCGAGGCCGCGGACAAGGGCGCGGAGTTCATCGTCTTCCCCGAGACCTTCGTGCCCTATTACCCCTATTTCAGCTTTGTTCTGCCGCCGGTGCAGCAAGGCGCGCCGCATCTGGAGCTGATGAAGGAGGCAGTGGTCGTGCCCTCGCCAGAAACGCAGGCCGTGGCCGATGCCGCCCGCAAACGCAGCGTCGTTGTCGTGCTTGGGGTGAATGAGCGCGATCACGGCTCGCTCTACAACGCGCAGCTGATCTTCGACGCCGACGGTACTCTGTTGCTGAAGCGGCGCAAAATCACACCCACCTACCATGAACGCATGGTCTGGGGGCAAGGCGACGGCGCGGGCCTCAAGGTCGTCGACACGAAGGTCGGCCGCGTCGGCGCGCTGGCCTGCTGGGAGCATTACAACCCGCTCGCCCGCTACGCGCTGATGACGCAGGCCGAGGAAATCCATGCGGGCCATTACCCCGGCAGCCTCGTGGGCGACATCTTCCGCGACCAGATCGAGGTCACCATGCGCCACCACGCGCTGGAATCGGGCTGCTTCGTGGTGAATGCGACAGGCTGGCTTACCGAGGAGCAGATCGCGCAGATCCATCCCGATCCCAAGCTGCAAGGCGCGATGCGCTCGGGCTGCATGACCTGCATCATCTCGCCCGAGGGCCGCCACCTTGTCGAGCCGCTGACGGAGGGCGAGGGCATACTGATCGCCGATCTCGACATGCGCCTGATCGCGAAGCGAAAGCGCATGATGGACAGCGTCGGCCATTACGCGCGCCCCGAGCTCTTGTCGCTCAACCATGACGCGCGCCCTGCCCCCACCCGCCACGTCACAGAGGCCCCCGCAGAAGAGGAAGAGCAGTATGTCTGAAGCCCAGCTTATCAACGACTTGCAGACCCATGGAATGCGCCTTGTCGATTCCCGCGCCGGGCAGGAGAGCCGACGCGGTGGCGCCGGCCCGTCCGACCACAAGGCGATCACCATCGGAGCGCGTACCGTGATGATCCCGGTTCATACCGCGCCCAGCTTCGACAGCCCATTCCTTGTCGAAGCGCCGGACGCCACTGGCGCGGCGCGGGTCACCAAGCATGGTGAAGAGGTGGCCGTGGTCCGGTTTCCGACGCCGGTGAAATTCTACCAGCTGAAGACAGCGAACGGCATCCCCTACAGCCACATCGCCACGCTGCATTCCAAGGATGTGCTCGCGACGACGGTTCTGCAAACCTGCATCCGGTACGAGAGCCGAAAGAAAACCTGCCAGTTCTGCGCCATCGGGCAATCGCTCGCCGCAGGGCGCACTATCGCACATAAGACGCCGCAGCAGCTTGCCGAGGTGGCCAAGGCCGCCGTGGAGCTTGACGGTGTCACCCACATGGTGCTGACCACCGGCACGCCCGCGGGAAAAGATCGCGGCGCTCAGGTCCTGTGCGAGAGTGCCGAGGCGATCAAGGCAGCAGTGGACCTGCCGCTTCAGGGCCAGTGCGAGCCTCCCGATGACGACGCCTGGCACCAGCGCATGCATCAGGCGGGCATTGATACACTTGGCATGCATCTCGAGGCCGTCACGCCGGAGGTGCGGGCGCGCATCATGCCGGGCAAGGCGTCGGTGCCTCTGGAGAAGTACTTTTCCAGCTTCGAAGCGGCGGTGAAGGTCTTCGGGCGCGGGCAGGTCTCGACCTACATCCTCGCCGGGCTCGGAGACACACCTGAGGCGATCCTCACGATGTCGGAACGGCTCTGCAAGATGGGGGTCTATCCCTTCGTGGTCCCTTTCGTGCCGATTTCGGGCACGCCGCTCGAAAGCCATCCGGCTCCGACATCGGAGTTCATGGCCACGATCCTGCGCCCGCTGGGCAACATGATCGCGCTCGCGGGAATCCGCTCGGAAGACCAGAAGGCGGGATGTGCCAAATGCGGTGCCTGCTCGGCGCTGGCCACCTACGAGAAGCTGAAGGTGCCCGCATGATCGAACTGGACCCGAAGGAATATCACAGCCCGGGCTATTACATCCGCGCCGCCTCGAAACGGTTCGAGGCGGAGGGGGCACAGGCCCTCAGACACCGTGTCTTTGTCGAGGAACAGGGTATATTCGCGGACCATGATCGCGACGGGATCGACCTCATCGCGACGCATCTGGTTGCGCTGTCGACCTTGGCGCACGAGGCGGACCAGGTGGTGGGCACGGTGCGCATCCACGAAGAGCGTCCCGGCCACTGGTGGGGATCGCGCCTGGCGGTGGACAGCGGGTTTCGCAACGTCGGGCGGCTTGGCGCCGAACTGATCCGGCTGGCGGTTTGCACCGCCAATGCCCGTGGCTGCGTGCGCTTCCATGCGCATGTGCAGATGCAAAACGTGGTGCTCTTCCGCCGCCTGCACTGGCATCCACTGGAGGAGGTCAGCCTGCACGGCGCAGCCCACATGAAGATGGAGGCGGACCTTGCGCATTATCCGCCCTGCGCCGATCCGGTGGCGGGCTGGTATCATAGGCCCCGCAAGGTGACCGCATGAGCCTCGAAGATCTGGCGCAAGGCCTGCGGGACCATCCCTCGATCCGCTCCAAGTTGGGCATCGCGAAGGCGACGCAGGCGCTGGGGCTGAGCGCCGCCTCCGATGGCCGCCCCGGTGACGACGCCGCGCCGCTGCCGCGCGATGGGGGCTTCGACCTGTTGGCGGGCGAAGGGTTCATTCCCGCTTTCGTGGCCGACGATCCGTGGTTCGCTGGCTGGTGCGCGATGATGGTGAATCTTTCGGATATCGCTGCGATGGGGGGGCGTCCGGTTGCGCTGGTCGATCAGGTCTGGGCCCCCGACGAGGATGCCGCTGCGCCGCTTCTGCATGGCCTGCGCGACGCCTCTGCCGCCTACGGGGTGCCGGTGGTGGGCGGGCACACCAATTACAATGCGCCGCAGCTCAGCATCGCGGCCTCGGTCTTTGGTCGGGCGCAACGGCTTGTCACCAGTTTCGATGCCACCCCCGGAGACCTGCTCATTGCCGCCATCGACCATCGCGGCAGCTATCGCAACTTCGACAATTTCTGCGCCGCGCTGGACGCGCCCGCCGAACGGTTGAGGGGGGACCTGGCGCTGCTGCCGGCCGTCGCCGAGGCGGGTCTCGTGCGTGCGGGGAAGGACATCAGCTAGGGCGGTATCGTTGGAACCGCTCTGATGTTGGCAGAATGCTCGGGCGTCGGCATCTGTCAATGGCAGGTCAAAAATCCCCAGAATGGGCAAGTTAAAATTCCCCAGTTTGGCGTCCCGGTTGTCAGCGGGATTATAGACTGGCAGCTCCATTTTTGATTTTGGGTGGTCGCCCTCTGCGCTTTGGAGGTGGGGGC
>NZ_JBGFGN010000032.1:0-410 GCF_041224595.1 Donghicola sp. XS_ASV15
AAGACAAGGAAAAGGGGGAAGGGAAAGGGAAGGGAAGGAAAGAGAGGGAACGGATCACGGAAGGAGACAACAGAGCGAGGAAAAGAGGGGGGAGGGGAAGGGAGAAAGAAGGAAGAAGAAGGGAAAAAAGAAAGAGGGAAGGGGAAGAAAGAAAAGAAGGGGGAAAAGAGAAGAAGAAAGAAAAGGAAGGGAAAGGGAAGGAAAGAAAAGAAGAGGGAGGGGAAGAAGGAGAGGAAAGGAGGGAGAAGGAGGAGAGGGGAGGAAGAGAGAGGGAAAAGAAGGGAGAGAAGGAGAAAAAAGGGAAGGGAGAAAAAAAGAGAAAGAAGCCAGAAGGGGGACCGACGCGGCAAAGGGGTTCCAGAACGCGCGGAACTGGCCAGCACGCTTGGCTTCGGTAAAGATCGCAAAGG
>NZ_JBGFGN010000097.1:0-7172 GCF_041224595.1 Donghicola sp. XS_ASV15
AACCTCACAGAATTGGCCTGACGGCCAATGCGCCTTGGACCGGGCTTGCTATATGAGGGCCGCACGCTCCAAGGCGCTCGCCCCAAACTGGCCGACTTTTGCTCCGCCACAATGGCCGAATTTTACTCCGCCGTTGACATACGTTGATTACGCTCAGTCGCGTACTGTGAAGTCTTCTTGCTCGTCCGCTGGAATGGGGAGTCTGACCCAGATTGGCATATGATCAGTAAAATCGTGTGTATAGCGATCATAGGCTGGTTCACCGGTTTCCGTTTTCCCCGGACCGGCATCACTGAACGCTTGGACGAAATCAAACATGCCATAGTCGTACTGATCGGGTCCAAATGACCCAGCCTGATCGTTGTGCCGCCCCCTGGGTAGCCGAGTGTCGGTTGTTATCCAGGCAATGTGATCGAAAGTCTCGGTACGACGCGCGTTGGTGAAAAAGCCACCATCGAGGAAGGGGAAGTTTACCTTGGCTTGGAGGCTCCTCTCTTTGTTGATCGAGGTCAGATAGGTGGCCATCGCCTTCCGCCGCTTGTCGACGTTGGACTCGAAATCCAAATTTAGATCAGCCATCAGAAGGAAGGTTTTTCCCTCTTCGACAACGGTCGTACGGCTGTCCAACAACAGCCATTCTAGGAGCGCGAAGAATTCGAGTTTCCGATCGGTCTTACTCTCTCCGGACACCAGATGAGCGTTTATGATGTAAAAATTATACACGCCGGCGGGCCCCTCAACAACGAACTCGACGACATGCGGTGTACGAATGAATTGAACGAATTTCTTTAGCTTCGCACCCATCAGCTTTTGTTGACCGTCGAGCCATCCGGAGAGTTTCGCTAGTATCCCCTCTTCACCTGCGATTTCGATTTCTTTTGATATCAGAGTGCGAAACGCAACGTCGCTATTCTCAATTACGGCGGAGCGATCGAAGGACAAATCAGAAGCAAGATCTCCCCGTCGAACTCTATCTGATCGGTAGAGTACTGCATGTCGTTCCGCCATGCCGTCATATCCAGGCGCCATCCCTGTGACATCGCTGATGACAACCTCCCAAGGAGCACCCCTATTGCGCAACCTCCTGAGCAACTCGTACAGGCTTCCAGTGTCCCGTTGGACCTCTTGGATCGCGACGATATCTGCTCGAGAACAAACCTGCTCGATCAGCGCAAAGGCACCCGGCGACTTCTTAGGAATACCACTCTCTTTGAAGGCACCGAATTTTCGAATGTTCCAGCTTAACAGTACGAACGACCTATCGCGCCGCTCAGGCAGTCCGTAGGCTGATCCATTTTGCTCGAGGTGCGCATTTATTTGCGCCCATTCTTCTTCAGAGAACTGTTCACCCATACGATGGGAACCTTTCTTAAAAATCTAGGGCATGGCTTTCTGAGAACTGTCGCCCCTATTGGCGGATGGATTTAAGGCCCACACTGAAACCTAGGCATTTCAGAGAACGTTTTCAGACCGTCCTCGTTGTCGCAATCGAACTGGTGTATTGAGACGGATATGCCATAGCTGGTTCAATGATGGGCGACTGCAATACTTCGTGGTCGATGCCAAGACTATGCACCTCCAAGTAGGTCACGAGAGCCTCTTTGATGCTTCATCCAGAGCAATCCCCTCGACCGGAAAAGAACTCGAATTTTAAGTAATTCGCTTTGAAGTACGCTCGAGAGAAAGCGCGCTAATCTACGACGCTATCCTTAGGGCACGACGGAGTTCTTTAATGTGGTGCGGCACAAACTTTTCATCTGTACCTCGGACTTTCTCCGTCCCCTTATCAATCGACCAGTAGTTATTGTGCGATACGAACGATCTACGATGGTCTTTGTCCACATTTCCCGCTGCATCCAATTTGGGCAGCACGGCGATGTCACGGATGCCCTTCAGCACGCCTTTATTTTCTCTGTTATTGAACTCCAAGCCAAAAACCTCTGCAACCGGACCGGAGACCAGATCGCCGGTCAGAATGTACTTTTCATCCGAATACAAATTCGTCCAGCGGGTATAGGCGAACAGGGCCGCATGATGGGGGGTGCGGCGGTCAATTGGCTGTCGCTGCTCTTTATTCGAATAACTGAAGTGTTGTGTCTTGGTCGTGCCATCGTATTCCATTACCGGCGGGCAAGTCGGAAGCAAACGGTCTCGCTGGCGAGCGCGTAGGTCTTCGTGACTTTCTGCCACAAGGAACTCGGCATGGGTCAGTGGCGCACCCAAGGTCACGAAATCTGAAACGATCCAAGGAGCGCATTGTTCTCTGGCTTCGGTAAATGCTCGTGCCTGTTGATCTTGGAATGCATCAAGGTCAAGACTGCCGCTCTCCGTGGCATCGCGGATCATTTGTTCAAGCGCATCCCGCTCTGGCTGCGGCCCAGTTCCGCCAATTTTGTTATAGCGCGCGTAGGTTTCCGCCAGAATATCATAGGCTATGATCCCACCAAGAGAATGGGCCACCACAACTAAGCGCTGATACTCTCCGCTGTCGATCAGCCTTGACAGGAGATCCACGCCGCCCTGCCGGATTTGGTGCCTCTTGGCCACGTTCGGCGGCAAAGCTTTGACATAGCGCGCCACGTCGCCGAACCGCTTGATAAGCACAGTCGATACAAAGGCCGTGACCGCCATACCACCCAACGCAGCGAGCCACGCCACCCAAGGGGCCGGGGCCTCTGCCTTCGGCCAGAGGCCCCAGAGGGTTAGCCCGCCAATGATCAACGCGACAATCCAAAGCAGTACCCACGCATGGGCTACCCGCCTAGGCGGGATGCGAAACAACAAATCCTTGATCCAAGTCTTCACATGCTCCCATGTGGTGCCCTGCATCACATGCGCCCAGTAATATTCGTAGAAATCCGTATAGTTTTCGTTTTTGTCTTTTTCAGTCG
This sequence comes from Donghicola sp. XS_ASV15, assembly GCF_041224595.1. Lineage (NCBI taxonomy): Bacteria > Pseudomonadati > Pseudomonadota > Alphaproteobacteria > Rhodobacterales > Roseobacteraceae > Donghicola > Donghicola sp. XS_ASV15. The sequence continues at coordinate 2,892 of NZ_JBGFGN010000097.1, forward strand.
TGATGCGGCGCAGCTCGGATGAGCTGTTGCGTGGGTCTGGCTTAGCCCAAGACACATTACCATCGCGCTCCTTCCCTGTATTGGGATCGGGCCTGGTGCGGCTGACCAAATCGGCGTCTTGCGTCCAAACAGAGTTCACGAATGAATTCAGCGTGGCCATGGGGATTTGCTCGCCCATGCCATGCAATATGACAATTGCTTGCTTCATTGCGACTGCCCAAAAATAAAATAACGTTAGGGCTTGAGGCAAAGAACTCGCAAATGTTGATTTGGAAAAAGTGTGTTTATGAATCTCAAAGATTCATATGATTTACGAATTTTCGAAATCTATGGCATTTCATCCAACGCTGAAGATATGTAACCTAGATCAGCCATTATTCAGATATTTTCGAATCCAAGAAATTTTAAAAAGCACTGCCAAAAATTGAACTCAGGAGTCTTTATTGTCGACAAATTATCTCTCATCGTAAGAAAACTTTCCCAACAATTCTGATGACGATCCGCTTCAACAGCGCCATGCACAATGGACTTCGACGTAACGGTCCGTTAACTACTTGTTAACCATTTTTGCTGTCAGGATTCTGCTTTTAAAATGAAGGGCCACCTTCTCTTCACTCTGGTGTTGTCATTCGTGCTTCTACAGTCCCTTGGGGCCGAGGCGGCATTCAGAGTCATTGATGCTGACACCATCTCCGATGGCCGTATCACTTATCGACTGAATGGCATCGATGCCCCAGAGATGGGCCAAGCGTGCTCTTCTCAGACTGGCAAGAAATGGAAATGCGGCGAAGCTGCAACGTCCTACCTCGCAGCAAAGCTTAAAAGCGCATCAATCCGATGCGAAGGTTCCAGCCAAGATCGATATGGCCGAACCATTGCCACCTGCTTTGCAGATGGGAAAGACATTGGAGAGAGCCTAGTGGCATCAGGTCTTGCTTGGTCGTTCAGACGTTATGATATGGTCTATGCCCAAACAGAGGATACCGCTCGCGCTGCCAAGCTGGGCATTTGGGCGGGCAACAACATGCCCCCTTGGGAATTCAGAGCTGCTAAATGGGCTGTAGGAGAGCAGAAAGCTCCCGATGGCTGCCCCATCAAGGGCAACATTTCAAAGAACGGTAAGATCTACCATGCGCCTTGGTCGCCGTGGTACGGTCGCACAAAGGTTTCGCCATCCAAGGGAGAACGCTGGTTCTGCAACGAAGCCGAAGCCTTGGCCGCAGGGTGGCGCGCCCCAGCGTGGCAGTAAAACCAAACAATGGCCAAAACCTCGCCATGCTGAAGATCAATTCTTCCCAGACTTTAAGCAAGTGATCGAAGAACCAAGAAGAACACTTCATGAATAAAAAATTTGCTGCGACGCTTGCCGTGTCCTTGTTTTTGGCGTCGCCACCGTTGAGCGCCGACGACACTCGCGACGGGGACAAAATGCCGAGAAGCCAATCTTCTTCTCTTCTGCTTCAGGAAGCATTGCCTTCGAGTTTTAGAGTGGCGCAGAGTTGGAGTTGTTCGCCTCGACGCTATTGCTCCAAGAGCATTTCCAGCTGTCAGGAAGCTCGGTGGTACTTTGCTAATTGCAGCTGGGGAGGTGCGCTGGACGGGGACAACGACGGAACGCCGTGCGAGAACCTGTGCTGATGCTATTTGAACCGTCAGTCTTTGCGCTCAGCATTGACGTCTGAAGGAACTATTGCACCCGCTGAGCGCTGGACTTGGTCTGAATATCCGTGACGTGCTTCCCTGCCATCAAAATCGGCCAGGCATTGATTTGTCGCTCTGAAATGCCGACTTCCAATGGAGCGCGTACCAGAAGGCCGGAGAAACGATGGAATACCAAACGGGCGCCAATGATCTGCCAAAAGTCGAGCGCCTATATCTCGACTTCGACAGTTTCTTTGCTTCCGCGGAGCAGCATTTCAACGCTGATCTTCGAGGACGACCCGTTGGTGTTGTCCCACTGGATTCCCCGCACACAAGCTGTATCGCTGTCAGCCGAGAGGCAAAGGCACGAGGGGTCAAATTTGGAACCTCGATCAGAGAGGCGCGCAAGCTCCTCCCGGATATGGTCTTCGTTATTGCACGCCATGACGCCTACGTTCGGCTTCACAAGCGCATCCTTGAGGTGATCGAAGAAATCCTTCCGGTCGCTCATGTGCGATCAATCGACGAGGTGGTTTGCAGCCTGACGCCGTCAGAGGCACAACTGGGAAAGGCGCTAGCCGACCGGATCAAAGCCGCATTGGCAGATACCTTCAGTCCAGCACTGACTTGCTCTATTGGGATGGCCTCGACCGAGCTACTTGCAAAGATTGGCGCAGAGATGAACAAGCCGAACGGTTTCGCTCTGATTGAGGCACAAAGCCTTCCACGGTCTCTTTCCCATCTCGCCCTACGCGACCTGCCCGGCATCTCCAAGGGTGTGAGCGCGCGCCTTGCTGCCGCAGGAGTCTCGGACATTGAGGGCCTCTGGAGACTCGCACCAAAGCAGGCGCGCAAGATCTGGGGCAACGTCGAAGGTGAGCGTTTCTGGAACGAACTGCATGGCTTCCATGCTGAGCGCCCGGAAACAAAGAAAAGCATGTACGGTCACGGTCGCGTCCTGGCGCGTGATGGACGGCAGCCCGAACAGGTCGAGGCTTGCGCACACCAACTTCTACTTAGCGCCGCGCGACGTCTGCGCCGAGACAACTTGCGCGCAACTGAGTTGACACTTGGCTTCCGAGGTGCGCGGCAAGACGATGCGGAACGATGGAACTGGCGTGAAGTCTTTCCGGCCGCCCGTGACGACCGAACATTCAGACGCGCCCTTTCGAAGGGTTTGGCAGAGGCCCGTCGGACGCTGCCCTTTTCACCGCATGCTATAAACGTCACATTGCATGGTCTTGCAGCCGACGGGGAGATTACCGGCGACTTGTTTGGTGGTGCTTTGGACGAAGGAGCTGATCAGGCGACCCGTCAGAAGTGGGAACAGGTCAGCGATCTGATGGACACTCTCCGTCACACCCATGGGGCCAAGGCCCTGTCACTCGGCACCCAAGCCAAGATCGAGGGTGGCTATGTCGGTGCGAAAATCGCCTTTGGCCGGATTCCCGATGAGGATGACTTCAGCGAAGCGCCGACAAAGGATGAAGAAACCCAATTTCTTTCTTATTGAGAGAAATCGAAGAGCTGTCTTTGCTGAACCGTCAAAAGGCAAATCAGTCAGATAGCTTCCACTAGCTCGACTGCTTATCGCGGCGGTGCAGTGCTGCTTCACCGGACCGGTCATTCGTCGATCGCGCAACATCCGCGGGAGATCGAGGTCGGCAATGCGCAGTCCGAGATCGAGGCGGCCTTCGTCTCAGAACCCTTCGGCCCGTACGAGCTAGAGACGCTGCCCGTCTTCACCGAGCAGCTTGCCCTCATCGCTCCGCAATCGCTGCCTGCGATCCAAGGCCCCGGTGCCCTGCGCGGGCGCACGATGATCGCCTTCGAGACCGGCTGTTCCTATCGGCGGATTTTCGAGAGCTGGTTTTCGACGGCGTCCGTGGTTCCGGAGCGTGTGATGGAGCTCGCCTCCTATCATGCGATCTTTGCCTACGTCGTGGCGGGATCCGGGATCGGGATCATGCCGCGCGCGGTCCTGACGGCGCTGCGCGCAGAGGGGCAGGTTCAGATTTGGAACCTCCCCACGGTGACTGGGATTGTGCGGACCCATCTGGTTTGGCGCAAGGCACAGGCGTCGCGCCCCCTAGATGCCCTGCGTCAGATGCTGATCGCCGTGCTACCCTCCGGCGAAAAGTGAAACCCATCACAACTGCCACTGCCGTTAGATGCGTTGATCGACTAGAAGACCTATGCCGCCGATCGCAGTTCCGCTGCAAATCTATGCACATGATTAGATAAGGGCTTGAAACGGCCATTTGGCGGCGTGCCGAACATTTCTTGAGGCCCGCGCCACCGTATCGACCTGATCGGCCCAAACTGACCGCCGTAGAGTTGCGCCTGGTTGCGCGAAGCGGTCTTAATAGTCGATAGCGTTGGAATACCGCGGTACTGACGAAAATGACCGCAGAAATCACCAGAAAACACTTGCAATGCAGGAGCCACCCACAGACGACCTTCGCAAGTGCATCAGCCGCCGCGGTGCAGCTTCACCAGACCGGATGAGGTGGGTGGCTCCTGCTCCACCGGCATCGAATGTGCCAAAGTGCAGCTATCAATGACTGCTAGGAAAGGAGCCACTCAATGACAGTTAAGACAGTAGGCCTTGATCTGGCCAAGGATGTTTTTCAGGTTCAC
>NZ_JBGFGN010000120.1:0-44502 GCF_041224595.1 Donghicola sp. XS_ASV15
CGCACCTTCAAATACAAGTCCACGGTGTATATCCCCAAGCCCTCCCGAAATCCGAAAGGGCAAAAGTGGACGACTTTTACGCCGCCCGCGACAACACTATGCCGTCGCTACCGTGGCCGAGTATTGCTCCGCCGTTCACACTTGTGGATCCGACGCGAGACCGTCGCCACATTCGCCCCGATAACAGAGGCTGCCGCAGACATTGTTCCATAGCGGTGCAATGCCAGACAAATCCTCAGGTCATTCCAATTTTCCATCACAAATTCCGCCCTAGCAATTCGCGATCAAGGCGGCGGAACGTGCGCGATGCCACCTCAAACGTAAATCAAAGATGCATATATGCAGACAATTATATACCTATATACAAAGGTATATTTGCATATGTGCACTACAACTAGGGAAAAATTGAATAATTCAAGGAAAAATTCTTGTCCGTATTGCAATTTTACAAGAGCGGGGCGCACTCACACGCCCCGCATAAGGTATCGCCTACTTGATTATTGACCCTGCTTCATCAGATAGGCCTGTATCTGCGCTAGCATTTCGGGCGAGAGCCCCTGTATCGCGTCTGGCTGCGCCGCAGGTTGCGCTGTTTTGCGCTCCTGTGGACGCAAGCGGAACCGTTGCATCTGCGCTTTGACAGACTGGGTCGAGGCTTCCATCTCGGCAGCCGCCGCAGCAAGTTCATCAGACTGGTTTGTTACCGACATGCTGCTTCTGGTGATGTCATTCACCGCCTCGCTAATTTGCGTAATGCCGCGCGCCTGTTCGGCGCTGCTGCTGGCGATATTGCCCATCAAGCCGTCGATTTTCTCGATATCCGTCGTGATGCTCACAAAAGCTGCTTGGGTTTCATCGGCAAGCTCCACACCCGCTTTGACCTTGGTCCCAGAGCTTTCGATCAGGTCAGACGTTTCACTGGCTGCCTGCGCAGACCGCCCTGCTAGGTTCCGCACCTCTTGCGCCACCACCGCAAAACCGCGTCCATGTTCGCCTGCCCGCGCGGCCTCGACCGCCGCGTTCAGAGCCAAGAGGTTTGTCTGGAACGCAATCTCGTCAATGACCTTGATGATTTTGGCGATATCATGAGAGGCCCCGCGGATGTCATGCATCGCTGAAACCATTTCCGACATCTTCTGCTGGCCCGACTGGGTGACACCCCGCGCAGCCGTCACCACCTTGCTGATCGACGCACTCGAGTCAGCATTGCTGCGCACCATCTGGTCTGTTTCCTCGGTGGTGGCAGAGATTTGCTCGATTGCAGTGGACTGCGCCTGAGCATCGGTGGACAGCGCATTCGCCGACGAACTGATCTGCGAGATGGTCACAGAAATCTGCGAGATTTGGTCGTTGATCTCATGAATGGTCTGGTTAAGAGAGCCATAAGCCCGCTCGAACGCTTCGATAATCTCGCGGTATGCGCCCTCATAGGCCTCTGGGTGGATCACGCGGTCCAACTCGCCATCCACGATCGCCTGAGACAAGCCCTGAATATCGTTCACGACAGTTTTGAAGGCGTGTCGCACATCCTCGATCGCATCATTGATGAATTTGCGATCGCCGCTGAATTGCTCGATCTCGAAATCTAGATCACCTTTGGCAAAGGCCTGCATCGCCATGATGATCTTCTTTTTGGTGCTGATATGGCCATTCACCATATCATTCACCTGCGTCGCGATAGAGGCATATTCTGCATCCAGACCATCAGTCGCAATCACTTCTTTGATCATCCCGTCTTGATGGGCACGGGCCATCCCCAGAACGCCCTCGATCAAACGCTCAACTTGGGTCTGCGCCTCCTTCAGATCGGTCTGGTCTTTCCATTCGACAAAGATCGACACCAGATGCCCATCATCCGAAAACTTTGGTGTCGCACGAAAAGACAGATGCTTGCCCCCTACGGTGAACTTTCCATCGTGGGGCTTCACCATTCCGCTGACCAAGCGGCGCTGGAAGGCAGGGTTTTTGTGGAATTGGTCGATTGATTTGTTCAGCACCGAGCGGGCACGAAAATGGGGCAAATCCTTCTGGATTGCCCCTTCTATTGCCTCGAACATCTGGTAAGCGGCATCATTCACAAAGCGAATGACCATCTCGCTGTCTGCGATCATAACCGGGTTCGATAGAACGTTAAGCGCCTCTAGCGCGTCCACGTCCTCCCATTCTCCGTGCACAAGCTCCATCGCCGAGGGGCGGGCAGTCATTTGTACCATGTCTTTTTTCCATCGATTTATACATCTGGGGCGGACGGCTCGAGGAAACATCATACGTTCTAAAGAAGGCACGTTCGTCCGTGACTAGCCAAACAAACGTCCAAAACCATCGTCGGATTAGGTCGACGGTCTCAATTTCTGAAAAAGATATCTCCAGGTCTTACCTCTTGGTAAAGGCCACCCTGATCATTTGGCTTAACCGCTCATGCGGGATGGTTACCGGATTACCCTTCATAGAGGATGACAGGGCAGAAGCCGCCGCGACGGCATCAGAATCAACCGGCCCATCTACTAGGTCCGACAGCCAAGGCAGCCCAGCTTGGTCAATCCACGCCTCAAGTGCGTCAATTGAATTTTCTTTGGATCCGCCAAGTACAGTGGCCATCCAGAGCTTCACTTCCTCAAGGCGAGTACGGACAGGATCCGGCAGATCGGTGGCCTCGTCATGATCCTTCAGTACCAAGGGCAGGAACCGGCCGCAGAGCACACCGTGGGGAATACCGGTCGTGCCACCCAGAACCCCTGCCACGCCATGCACCGCACCAAGCCCTGAATTCGCCAGAGCAAGTCCGCCGTAAACGCTGGTCAACGCCAGATCATCCCGTGCCGCCGCATTTTCAGAACCCACCAAGGTGTGCAGTGCCCGAAGCCCACGCGGGATGGCATCGCGGCACAGTGCGTCCGATAGAACCGTCGCCCTAGAGGAAAGATAGGGTTCGATGACCTGCACAACAGCATCAAGGCCAGAGGCCAGCGTAACGGACGCAGGGCAACCATCCGTCAAAGCGGGGTCGATGACGGCCAGATCCGCGAGCATTCTGTTGTCGCGCAGGCTGACTTTGCGGCCTGCTTCTGGAATGCCGATCACCGCGTTCTTGGTGACCTCTGCGCCTGTGCCTGATGTGGTGGGGACCGCCACGAACGGCAGAGGTGCCGCCTCTAGGGGTTTGCCTTCGCCTACCACCTCGAGATAGCGCATCGGCCCTGCAGGGGCGGGTACCAACGCGGCCAAAGCCTTGGCCAAGTCGATAACCGATCCGCCACCCACTCCGACAACCACGTCGATCTGCGCTTCTCTGGCCTCTTCGACCAAATTAAGCAGTAACGGCAAGTCCGGCTCGCCAGAACCATAGACCACCGTGACCGCCGCGCCGCCGGACTTCAGGTCGCGCTCAAGCGTGTCCGCCCACGCGACCGACCGGCCCCGTACCAAGAGCACGCGCAGACCAAGCGCGGTCACCGCAGGGGCGACCATGCCAGACTTGCCACGGCCAAATTCGATGCGGGCGGGAGCGGCCAGAGCGAACTGCATCAGACGCTCATCGTGGCCTGAACAGCGCGTTTCCATGCGTCGTACTTGGTCGCGCGGGTTTCGTCGTCCATTGCGGGGTCGAAGTGCTGCTCAATCGCCCATGTTTTGGCAAACTCTTCCATGGGGGGATAGACGCCAGCCTTCATACCCGCCAGCCACGCGGCCCCGAGGGCAGTGGTCTCCAGCACGGTCGGGCGATCCACAGGGGCACCGATGATGTCCGACAGAAACTGCATGGCCCAGTCGTTGGCGCTCATCCCGCCATCCACGCGCAGGGTCGCTTCGCCGCCGTCGTTCTGCCAATCAGCGGTCATCGCTTCCAACAAATCGCGGGTCTGATAGCCAACGCTTTCCAGCGCGGCTTTGGCGAACTCGGCAGGGCCAGAGTTACGAGTCAGACCATAGACCGCTCCACGACATTCGGCGTCCCAATAGGGCGCACCAAGGCCGGTGAACGCGGGAACGAGGATCAGGTCCTGACCGTCATCCGCTTGCTTGGCGAGCGGCAAGGTTTCTGACGCACTGCGAATGATCTGCAACCCGTCCCGCAACCACTGGACCACGGCACCTGCGATAAAGATCGAACCTTCCAGAGCGTAGGTCGGCTTGCCATCCAGCTGGTAGGCGATGGTCGTCAGCAGGCGGTTGTTTGACCGCACCGGCGTGTCGCCCGTGTTCAGCAAGGCAAAGCAGCCCGTGCCATAGGTCGACTTCAGCATCCCGGGCTGAAAACACGCCTGCCCCACGGTCGCGGCCTGTTGGTCGCCCGCGACGCCAAGGATCGGGATCTCTTTGCTGAACAGGTCCGCGCGCGTCACGCCGAACTCGCTGGCGCAATCCTGAACGGTGGGCAGCATCTCCATCGGGATGTCTAGCAGATCGCAGATCGTCTGCGACCAGCGCCCTTTGCGGATATCATAGAGCAGCGTGCGCGCGGCGTTCGTGGCGTCGGTCACATGGGATTTGCCCCCCGTCATCTTCCAGATGAGGAACGTATCGACAGTCCCGAACAGAAGCTCGCCATTGCGGGCGCGTTCGCGTGCACCGTCCACATGGTCCAAGATCCACTTCAGCTTGGTCCCCGAGAAATAGGGGTCCAGCAGCAGGCCGGTGCGGTCGGTGAACATCTCTTCGTGGCCAGCGGCCTTCAGCTCTTTGCAGTATTCCGAGGTCCGGCGGTCTTGCCAGACGATGGCGTTGTAGATCGGCTTGCCGGTGTCTTTCTCCCAGACCAGCGTGGTTTCGCGCTGGTTGGTGATGCCGATGGCAGCGATGTCGTTGGCACTGATGCCGAGACGTTCGATCACTTCGCGGGCCGTGCCAGCGGTGGTGGACCAGATATCCGCCGGATCATGCTCGACCCAACCCGACTTTGGGAAATGCTGCGTGAATTCTTCCTGAGCGGTCGCGCGCAGCTTCATCTCGCTGTCAAACAGGATCGCGCGGCTGGATGTGGTGCCCTGATCGATTGCTAAAATATACGTCATCAGGGGGCCTCCTCTGCCTCGGTGCAACGTGGGGACTTTTTCTAATTTAACGGGAATTTGCAAACAACAAAGGGCGAGGCCATGACTGGCCCCGCCCCTGTTTCAAAACCGCTTACTTCCAGCTGGCGATCAGCTCGTCGTAGGACACGGTCTGGGGCTCTTCACGCTCGTTCTCGAGCTTGGCCTTGGGCGAGCCGGGCTGCGACAGCCAGTACTCGGGGTCCTGCTCCTCGTTCATCTTGGGACCAATGTCACCCTGAACGCCGGCGCGCTCTAGACGCTCCAGAACCTTTTCCTGATCGGCGCAGAGCGAGTCCATTGCCTCTTGAGGAGTCTTGGCACCCGACATTGCATCACCAATGTTCTGCCACCACAGCTGAGCTAGCTTGGGGTAGTCAGGCACGTTGGTGCCGGTCGGCGACCACTGAACGCGTGCGGGCGAACGGTAGAATTCGACCAGACCACCCAGTTGCGGTGCGCGCTCGGTGAACGAGTCGTGCTGGATGGTGGACTCGCGGATAAAGGTCAGACCCACATGCGATTTCTTCACGTCCACAGTCTTGGAGGTGACGAACTGCGCGTAGAGCCAAGCCGCCTTGGCGTTGTCGACGGGGGTCGACTCCATCAGAGTCCACGAACCAGCATCCTGGTAACCAATCTTGGTGCCTTCTTCCCAGTAAGCGCCGTGCGGGCTGGGAGCCATGCGCCACTTGGGGGTGCCATCGTCGTTCATGACCGGCAGGCCTTCTTTGACCATGTCGGCGGTGAAGGCTGTGTACCAGAACATCTGCTGCGCGATGCTACCCTGTGCGGGCACCGGACCTGCTTCGGAGAAGGTCATACCGGCTGCTGCGGGGGGCGTGTACTTTTCCAGCCATTCGATCGATTTGGTGATCGCGTAAACCGCTGCGGGACCGTTGGTTGCGCCGCCACGGGCCACGCACGAACCGACAGGCTGGCTGTTTTCGTTGACGCGAATACCCCATTCGTCGACAGGCAGACCGTTGGGCTCACCCTTGTCGCCGGCACCAGCCATGGACAGCCACGCGTCGGTGTAACGCCAGCCAAGGCTCGGGTCTTTCTTGCCGTAGTCCATGTTGCCATAGACGCCCTCGGACGGGCCGCCCGCATAGGACATGTCGCGACCGGTAAAGAATTCTGCGATGTCCTCATAGGCCGACCAGTTGACCGGAACACCCAGATCGTAGCCGTACTTGGCCTTGAAGTCCTCTTGGGTCTTGGGATCGTTGAACCAGTCGTAGCGGAACCAATAGAGGTTCGCGAACTGCTGGTCCGGCAGCTGGTACAGTTTGCCATCGGGGCCGGTGGTGAACGAGACGCCGACGAAATCGTCGATATCGAGGTTCGGGTTGGTCACGTCAGCGCCTTCGCCTGCCATCCAGTCGGTCAGGTTGCGGGCCTGCTGATAGCGCCAGTGGGTGCCGATCAGGTCGGAGTCGTTGATGTAGCCGTCGTAGATGTTCTGGCCCGACTGCATCTGTGTCTGCAGCTTTTCGACCACGTCGCCTTCGCCGATCAGGTCGTGGGTAACCTGAATGCCGGTGATCGCGGTGAAGGCAGGTGCCAGCACTTTGGATTCGTATTCGTGGGTGGTGATGGTTTCAGAAACCACCTTAATTTCCATGCCCGCAAACGGCTGCGCGGCATCCACGAACCACTGCATTTCGGCTTCCTGCTCGGCGCGGCTGAGCGCGGACAGCTCACCGATTTCCTCGTCGAGGAACTGCTTGGCAGCCTCCATATCCGCGAACGCGGGGCCGGACAGCAGGGTCAGCGCAATGCCCAGTGCCGTGGTTGATTTGAAAAACGGGTTCATAGTTTCCTCCCTATATTGAACCGTTCACATATTGGCCGGCGGTCGTTGCCGCCGGCAGAGGTCAGCCCTTAGACCCAGCGGAACACCGCCAGAGCGTAAACAAGGCAAACCCCCAGAGCGTAGGGCTGGTTGTCCCCCACCAACCCCAGCCATGCGAGGTTGATGAAAGCAGAGCCCAGAAGCGTGATGAACAGACGATCACCGCGCGTCGTTTCGATCCGCAGGACGCCCGTGCGGGGCGTCTCGGGGAATTTGATAGCCAGCACCGTAAAGGTGAGCAGCAGCATCGCAATCACACCAAAGAAGATTGCAGTCGGCCAAGTCCATGCCATCCAAGCCATTGATCGGTCTCCTATTCTTCGGGATTACACGCGGCCTAGGGCAAAACCCTTGGCGATGTAGTTGCGGACAAAGTAGATCACGAGCGCACCGGGCACGATGGTCAGGACACCCGCGGCAGCCAACACGCCCCAGTCCATGCCAGAGGCCGAAACAGTACGGGTCATTGTGGCGGCGATCGGCTTGGCCTCGACCGAGGTCAGGGTACGCGACAGCAGCAATTCGACCCAAGAGAACATGAAGCAGAAGAACGCTGCCACGCCCACGCCACTGGCGATCAGGGGCATGAAGATCTTGATGAAGAACCGTCCAAAGCTGTAGCCGTCGATATAGGCGGTTTCGTCGATCTCTTTGGGAACGCCGCGCATGAAGCCTTCCAAAATCCAGACAGCCAGCGGCACGTTGAACAGACAGTGCGCAAGGGCAACAGCAATGTGCGTGTCGAAGAGCCCGACCGAACTATAGAGCTGGAAGAAGGGCAGCGCGAACACGGCGGGCGGTGCCATGCGGTTGGTCAGCAGCCAGAAGAACAGATGCTTGTCCCCCATGAAGCTGTAGCGGCTGAACGCGTAGGCTGCGGGCAATGCCACCACGATGCTGATGAAGGTGTTCATCACAACGTAGATCAGCGAGTTCACGTAGCCCATGTACCAGCTCGGATCCGTCAGGATCGTCGCATAGTTCTGGAACGTCAGATCGCGGGGCCAAAGCGAGAAATCACCAAGGATTTCCGCATTGGTTTTCAGGCTCATGTTCAGCAGCCAATAGATCGGCAGCAGCAGGAACAACAGGTAGAGGCCCATGACGATGGCGCGGGTGTTTACCTTTACCGCGGGCTTGCTGCGGGCAGCGGATTGATTGACGGTCATATCGGCCATGGATCAGCTCTCCCGCTTATCAAGGTTGGTCATGACGGTGTAGAACACCCACGAAATCAAGAGGATCACCAGGAAGTACATCAGCGAGAAGGCTGCTGCCGGTCCCAGATCGAATTGCCCAAGCGCCATCTTCACGAGATCGATCGACAAGAAGGTGGTCGCGTTGCCGGGGCCACCGCCGGTCACAACGAACGGCTCGGTGTAGATCATGAAGCTGTCCATAAAGCGCAGCAGGATCGCGATCATCAGCACGCCCATCATCTTGGGCAGCTCGATGTAGCGGAAGACTTTCCAGCGGCTGGCTTGGTCGATCTTGGCTGCCTGATAATAGGCGTCGGGGATCGACTGCAGACCGGCATACGCGAGCAGCGCCACCAGCGAGGTCCAGTGCCATACGTCCATCACGATCACAGTGATCCACGCGGCGTAGAAGTCCTGAGTGTAGTTGTAGCTGATGCCCAGTTTATCCAGCGTGTAGCCCAGAAGGCCAATGTCCACGCGGCCAAAGATCTGCCAGATGGTACCCACCACGTTCCACGGGATCAGCAGCGGCAGGGACATCAGAACCAGACAGAAGCTGGCCCAGAAGCCTTTTTTCGGCATGTTCAGCGCGACGAAGATGCCCAGCGGGATCTCGATGGCCAGAATAATCGCGGAGAATACGATCTGGCGACCCAGCGCATCCCACATCCGGTCCGAGTGCAGCAGCTCATCGAACCAATCGAGACCGGCCCAGAAGAACTGGTTGTTCCCGAAGGTATCCTGAAACGCATAGTTCACCACGGTCATCAGCGGGATCACCGCCGAGAACGCCACAAGGATCAGAACCGGCAGGACAAGGAGCCATGCCTTCTGGTTAACTGTCTTTTCCATCAGGCGACCTCCCCCTTCACGCGCCAGTCGTTGGCGTAGACGTTGACGTGGGCGGGGTCGAAGCTGACGCGGTTCATGTCCGCGCTGATCGGAGTGCCCTCGTTCGCGATAATGTTGATGTCGCTGCCAAAGAACTCGGCGCGAATAATTTTGTGACGGCCCACATCTTCGACGCGGCGGATTTTCACCGGCAGACCCTCTGTCTCGGACAGGGTCGCGAACTCGGGACGCACACCGATCTCGACCTTGCCGTCGATTGGCGCATAGCCACGGCCCAATTGCACGTAGCTGCCGTTCAAATAGGCTTTGTCGCCCTGCACCTGCGCGGGGATGACGTTCATCCCGGGCGAGCCGATGAAGTACCCGACGAATGTGTGCTCGGGGGTTTCGAACAGCTCTTCTGGGGTGCCGATCTGCACAACGCGGCCGTCGTACATCACCACAACCTTGTCCGCAAAGGTCAGCGCCTCGGTCTGGTCATGGGTCACGTAGATCATGGTGTGACCGAATTCGTGGTGCAACTTCTTCAGCTGGGTGCGCAGCTCCCACTTCATATGGGGGTCGATCACGGTCAGCGGCTCATCAAAGAGCAGCGCGTTCACGTCCTCGCGGACCATCCCGCGACCAAGGCTGATCTTCTGCTTGGCATCCGCAGTCAGGCCGCGTGCCTTGCGGTCGAGTTCCGCTTCCATGCCGATCATGTTGCCGATCTGTTGGACTCGCTCGGCGACATACTTGGGGTCAGCGCCTCGGTTCTTGAGCGGGAAGGCAAGGTTCTCGCGCACCGTCATGGTGTCGTAGACGACTGGGAACTGGAACACCTGCGCGATATTGCGCTCGGCGGTAGGGGCGTGCGTTACGTCCTGACCATCGAACAGGATGCGCCCCTGCGACGGGGTCAGCAGACCCGAGATGATGTTCAAAAGCGTAGACTTGCCGCAACCGGACGAGCCTAGCAGCGCATAGGCTTCGCCATCGACCCAGTCGTGATCCAGCTGCTTTAGCGCGAAATCATCCTCGGACGTGGGGTTCGGCAGGTACGAGTGGGCGAGGTTATCAAGGGTAATCTTGGCCATGGTCCTCTCCCTTAAGCGGCGGCTGCGTAGGCGGCAGGGGCAACCAGCTTGCCGTCCTCGCCAAAGATGTAGACGTGGCTCGGGTCCAGATAGACATCGAGCGGCGCGCCAAGCGTCAGGTTGTGCACACCGTGCACCAGACCGACCCAGCGTTCGCCATGGTGATCAAGGTGAACAAAGGTTTCCGAGCCGGTCAGCTCTGTCACAACGAGGTCCGTGGTAAACTTCATCGCATCGGCGGTGTGCTTGCCGATCTCGACGTGGTTCGGACGGAAACCCGCGATGTAACGACCATCGGGCAGGTTCGCCAAAGCGCCGGTCGCAGGGGTTTTCTGGCCCTTGCCGAACATCAGAACGTGGCCGGTCTTGCTGATCTGCAAGAAGTTCATGGGCGGATCACTGAACACACGCGCGGTGGTCGCATCCACGGGCTGACGATAGACCGAAGGGGTCAGACCGAACTGGGTCACGCGGCCTTCCCACAATGTGGCGCAGTTGCCTCCAAGAAGCAGAGCCTCTTCGGGTTCGGTTGTCGCGTAGACGAAAATGCTGCCCGACTCTTCGAAAATCTTGGGGATCTCGATCCGAAGCTCTTCGCGCAATTTGTAGTCGAGGTTCGCCAGAGGCTCATCCAACAGCACCAGACCTGCGTTCTTTACAAGCGCTCGCGCCAGTGCGCAGCGCTGTTGCTGGCCGCCCGACAGTTCCAGCGGCTTACGCTGAAGCATCGGGGTCAGCTTCATCAGGTCGGCGGCTTGCTTGACCGCTGCATCAATCTCGGCCGAGGTTTTGCCCATCAGCTTTAGCGGAGAGGCAATGTTGTCGTAGACGGTCATCGAGGGGTAGTTGATGAACTGCTGGTAAACCATCGCAACCTGACGGTCCTGAACCCGCATCCCAGTCACATCCTGACCGTTCCACATGATCCGGCCCGAGGTCGGGACATCCAAACCAGCCATCAAACGCATCAGCGACGTCTTGCCCGACAAGGTCGGTCCAAGCAGCACGTTCATCGTGCCGGGCTGCAAGACCAAGTCGGTCTCATAAATATGGGTCTGGCCGCTCACGACCTTAGAGACCCGCTCAAGAGCGAGAGTCATTGTTCCTCCTCCCCTTCGTTCAATCGCATCACTGCGCCGCTTGCGCGGAGCCGATGCTTCGAACGTCACTCATCCAATGGTCCAGCGCCGCGACCTGTTCAGCCGTCAAACGCAGACCCAATTTGCTACGCCGCCACACGACGTCTTCGGCTGTTTGCGCGTATTCGCGTTCCATCAGCCAGCGGACCTCAGCCTCGGTCAAGGTTGCCCCGAAGTCACGCCCAAGTTGCTCCGCTTCCCGAACGTCTCCCAGCACTTCCGAGGCCTCGGCCCCATACGCACGAGTCAGGCGACGTGCCCAAAAGGGCGTCAGGAACGGATATTTCTGTTGCAGATCAGCGATCAGCTTTTCGGTGTCGCTGACCGCAAAGTTCCCCCCCGGCAAGGCAACACCGGCGGTCCAAGTGCTTGGCGCTTGTGGGAAATATTCTTGGATATGCTCCAGCGCGCTCTCGGCCAGTCGGCGATAGGTTGTGATCTTGCCGCCAAAGACGTTCAGCACGGGCGCACCGCCAACGGCATCAACCTTGAGCGTATAGTCGCGGGTCGCTGCCGTCGCACTGCTGGCACCGTCATCATACAGCGGGCGCACGCCAGAATAGCTCCAGACGATATCATCGCGGGTCACCGGCTGCTTGAAATAGTCCGAGGCAAAGGACAGCAGGTAATCACGCTCTTCATCGGTGCACTCGGGCTTGATCGAAGGATCGGTGTGCTCGGCGTCTGTGGTTCCGATCAGGGTAAAGTCCTGCTCGTAGGGGATGGCGAAAATGATCCGGCCATCGGTCCCTTGGAAGAAATAGCACTTGTCGTGATCGTAGAGCTTGCGGGTCACGATGTGGCTGCCACGGACCAGACGGACGCCTTCGGTGCTGTTCGAGCGGATCTTGCCGTGGATGATATCGCCGACCCAAGGCCCCCCCGCATTCACCAGCATCTTGGCGCGGAAACGGCGCTGAACCCCAGTGTTCGTGTCCTGCACGATCACTTCCCACATGTCATCGACACGCACGCAGGACATAACTTTGGTACGGGTCATGATCTCGGCGCCGCGCGCCTCGGCGTCACGAGCGTTCAGGACAACCAGACGTGAGTCTTCGACCCAGCAATCGGAATACTCATAGGCCTTTTCGAAGCGCTCCTGCAGCGGCGCACCTTCGGGGCCTTGGGTCAGATCGACAGTCGATGTACCGGGCAAAATTTCGCGCCCACCCAGATTGTCGTACATGAACAGGCCCAGACGGATCAGCCACGCGGGGCGGCGACCCTTCATCCAAGGCATCACGGTGTTCAGAATGCGCGAGGTCGGAGTCGAATTCTCGAAACGCATGTCCTTGTGGTAAGGCAGCACGAAACGCATGGGCCAGCTGATATGCGGCATCGCCTTGAGCAACACTTCGCGTTCGATCAGCGCCTCGCGCACCAGACGAATCTCGAAATATTCCAGATAGCGCAGGCCACCGTGAAACAGCTTTGTCGAAGATGAAGAGGTCGCAGAGGCCAGATCATTCATCTCGGCCAAGGCGACACTCAGACCACGGCCAGACGCGTCACGCGCAATGCCGCACCCATTGATGCCCCCGCCAATGATGAACAGGTCATAAATCTGCTGCGTTTCGCCAGATGCCGACACAGGGTCCTCCCTCAACCGCGCTTCGGTTCGAGGGAAAAGCTACGCCTGAACGCAGAAAAAGGAAACCGCAAATGTTCGTTTGTGTTCGCTTTTAGGTATCCGACTGAAAAATATTGTGAAATCTGTATGACATGATCTAATTTCCGCAGTGCAGCGCAAGATTATTGCGCCGCAAACCGCTCGCATTTGCGATTCGCGAGTGATTCGTTCGCTGATTCTTGAATAACGAACAAAAACGCGCATAATCGAGCGATGCTTGGAGGAGAGCCATGTCCCAGACACTACGTCATCCAGAAATTCTGGAGATTGCGCGCCGCGATGGCAAAGTCACGGTCGAGGGATTGGCCGCACATTTCGGCGTGACACTACAAACAATCCGCCGCGATCTGACCGATCTGGCCGACGGCGGCCATCTGGAACGTGTGCATGGCGGGGCCATCCTGCCCTCTGGCACCACGAACATTGAATACGAAGAGCGTCGTCTGCTGCAGTCCGACGCTAAGATTGCGATTGCCCAAGCCTGCGCCGCGCGGATCCCAGAGAATGCCTCGATTTTCCTGAACATCGGCACCAGCACGGAGGCCGTGGCCTCTGAACTCCTGCGTCACCGCGACATGATGGTGGTGACGAACAATCTGAACGTCGCACATATCTTGGGGCAAAACTCGGATTGTCAGGTGATTGTGGCAGGCGGCACCCTGCGGCGATCTGATGGAGGCTTGATCGGGAATCTGACAGTGCAGGCCATTGCCCAGTTCAAATTCGATCTGGCGGTAATAGGCTGCTCTGCGCTTGACGAAGATGGGGACATTCTGGATTTCGACGTCCAAGAGGTTGGCGTCAGTCAGGCCATCCTGCGGCAATCGCGCAAAACGTTCCTCGTTTCGGATGGCTCTAAATTCCAGCGGAACGCCCCTGCCAGAATCGGATCTCTCGCTGATCTGGATGCATTCTTCACTGATCGCCCCCTGCCCCGAGATCTCCACCAGAAATGCGAACGTTGGGGAACTGAAGTGGTCATCGCGAAGCCATAAACGGAGCGCTGCCACTCGGCATAACCAAGTGTTTCTTTAATCAAAACTGTCTGGGAAACCTGGTAGCGGAGGAGGGACTTGAACCCCCGACACGCGGATTATGATTCCGCTGCTCTAACCAACTGAGCTACTCCGCCATCTGGTGGACGCTGACTTAAGGCCACGGTAAAGGACCGTCAAGCGCCAAAAGCCCTAAAACGGAATTTTTAATGAATTTTCTCGCCAGCCTTGCCGAAGCCATGCCGCAAGTCCCCCTTTTGACCGGCGCGGATTGCGCACCGTGGGTCAAGGACTGGACAGGCGCGTGGACAGGCAACCCCATGGCCGTGATCCGACCCAGGTCGACAGAAGAGGTGTCGCGGATCATGCAGCTCGCCCACGCCCATGGCGTCCCCGTGGTTCCTGCGGGTGGTCTAAGCGGGTTGGTTGGCGGCACACACGCGCCGGATGCGCTGGTCCTCTCTGTCGACCGCATGACTCAGATCCACAAGATCGACCCTGTGACCCGCGTGGCAGTGGCGCAGGCCGGCACCATCTTGCAAACTCTTCGCGAAGCTGCGGCTGAACAGGGCCTGCAGTTCCCCATGACCTTTGGCGCCCAAGGATCAGCGACCATTGGCGGGATCCTCTCCACAAATGCGGGCGGCTCGAATGTCCTGAAATACGGGAACACGCGGGACCTCTGTCTTGGGATAGAGGCTGTCCTGCCCGACGGCACTGTTCTGGATCTGATGTCCGCGCTGCACAAAGACAACACAGGCTACGCGCTGAAACATCTGCTCATCGGGGCCGAAGGCACACTTGGGATCATCACTGCCGCCACGCTAAAGCTCTACCCAACGCCGCGCATCCGGACGACCGGCTTCTTGGCCTGCGCTTCGCTAGCCGACGCCTTAACCACCCTGAACCGACTGCAAGAGGCGAGTTCGGACGCAGTAGAGGCGTTCGAGTTTATGCCCGAAAACTACATGGTGGCCTATGCCGACCTGCACCCAACCGAACGCACGCCCTTTGACGCGCCCTACCCCGTAAACATTCTGGTCGAACTTGCCTCCACCGCGCCGCGCGATGCAGCGCTCAGCCCTGAGGGCGTTCCAATTCTGCAAAACACGTTCGAAGCCAGCCTTGCCGCACTGATGGAGGATGGTCTCGTCACTGATGCGGTTATTGCGTCGAACGACACACAGCGCGCCGCCTTCTGGAAAATCCGCGAAAGCGCCGCCGAACTTTCGCTCCATGGGCCGCGCGCAGCGATCATCAACGACATTGCTTTACCCCTCGACGAGATCCCCACATTTTTCGATCGCATGGCCGTGGCCCTGCCAAAGGTCGACGCCGGCGCGACGGACATGACGGTCGCACACTTGGGGGACGGGAATATCCATTACACCGTGCGTCCGACGTCGCCCGACTTGAAGGACGCGATCATGGCCATCGTCGAAGCAGAGGTTCGTGACCTTGGTGGCTCGTTCTCAGCTGAACACGGTGTAGGCCTGTCGAAACTAAACAGCATGGCACGCCACAAGCCCGCCGCAGCCTTGGCCACCATGCTAGCTATCAAGAATGCGATTGATCCGGCAGGCATCCTGAACGCGGGCAAAGTGATCCCGCCGCTGGAAAGCTAAGGGAGACTGGCTTAGCTGCCAGCTTCAAACAGCTTCGGAAAACGCCGCCGCCAGCAGATCGCGCGTATAGGGGGTCTGCGGGTTGGTGAAAACATCTTCGGCAGCACCCGCTTCGATCACATCACCATTCCGCATGACCATCACTTTGTGCGACAGCGCGCGCACCACCCGCAAGTCGTGACTGATAAACAGATAGGCCAGCCCGTACTTCTGTTGCAGGTTCCGCAGGATATCAACGATCTGTACCTGCACTGTCATGTCCAAGGCAGACGTCGGCTCGTCCAGTACCAGTAGCTTGGGCCGCAGAATCATAGCCCGAGCAATCGCAATCCGCTGACGCTGGCCGCCTGAGAATTCGTGCGGATAGCGGTGCATAAAGTCAGGGTTCAGCCCGACCTCAGACATCATCTCTGCCACCAGATCACGCGGGTTCTTGCCCGGATCGACACCGTGCACACCAAGCCCTTCGCTGATCACCTGTTCGCAGGTCATACGCGGGCTCAGGCTGCCATACGGATCCTGAAACACGATCTGCATGTCGCGGCGCAGTTTGCGCAGCTCTTTGGTTTTGTACTTCCGAACGTCTTTGCCATGCAGCCAGATACCACCTTGGCTTTCGATCAGGCGCATAATCGCCAGCGCGGCCGTGGTCTTGCCTGAACCGGATTCGCCCACAATGCCCAAGGTCTCTCCGGCATGTAGGGACAGGGTGGCATCATTGACAGCCTTCACATGGCCAACAGTGCGTTTCAGCAACCCCTGCTGGATCGGAAACCAAACCCTGAGCCCTTCCGTCCGCAAAACCTCGGGCGCATCCCCGGCTAATGGCAAGGCGGTGCCGGTCGGCTCTGCCGCCAGCAGCTTCTGAGTGTAGGGGTGCTGCGGATTGGCGAAAATCTCGGCCGTGGGGCCAGTTTCCACAATTTGCCCGTCCTTCATCACGCAGACGCGGTCGGCAATCCGGCGTACGATGCCCAGATCGTGGGTGATGAACAGCAGGCTCAGGCCTTCTGCCCGCTTCAACTCTGCCAGCAGTTCCAAAATTTGCGCCTGAATGGTGACATCCAGCGCAGTGGTCGGCTCGTCCGCGATCAGAAGATCTGGCTTATTGGCCAGAGCCATCGCAATCATAACGCGCTGCCGCTGCCCCCCCGAGAGCTGGTGCGGATAAGAGCCGAGCCGCTTTTCAGGGTCACGAATGCCCACGCGGTCCAGCAGGTCAATGATCCGATCCCGCGCCTGATTGCCTGAAATCCCTTGGTGTAGGGCCAGACTTTCCCCAAGCTGCTTTTCCAACGTGTGCAGCGGGTTCAAAGAGGTCATCGGCTCTTGGAAGATGAAACTGATGTCGTTGCCGCGGACCTTGCGCAGTTGCGCATCCGACGCCGTGACCATGTCCTGCCCCTGATACCGGACTGCACCAGACACTTCGGCAGCGTCCCCAAGCAGCTGCACCGTCGACAGAGCAGTCACTGATTTGCCAGAGCCGGACTCGCCCACCAGCGCAACAGTTTCGCCCTTGGCCACTGCAAAGGACACGCCTTTGACTGCCTGAATTGATTGACCGTCCTGCCGGAAACTTACTTTGAGGTTATCGACCTCGAGAACATTCGTCATTTGAAGGTTTTCCTCGGGTCAAAGGCATCGCGTATGCCTTCGAAGATAAAGACCAGCAGCGACAGCATGATCGCAAAGGTGAAGAAGGCGGTGAAGCCGAGCCAAGGCGCGTGGAGGTTCTGTTTGGCTTGCAACGTCAACTCGCCCAACGACGGCGCGGACGACGGCAGACCAAAGCCCAGAAAATCCAGCCCCGCCAGCGTGCTGATTGTGCCGGTGATAATAAAGGGCATCATGGTCAGCGTCGCGACCATCGCGTTCGGCAGCATGTGGCGGAACATGATGGTCCAGTTGCTGACCCCCAGCGCCTTGGCCGCGCGAACGTATTCCAGATTACGCGCCCGCAAGAATTCGGCCCGAACCACGCCGACAAGCGAGGTCCAACTGAACAACACGGTGAGCAACACAAGGAGCCAAAAACTGCGCCCCAAGATCGCGAACATGATGATGATGATGTACAAAGACGGGGTCGCACCCCAAATCTCGATCACACGCTGGAAGATCAGATCAAGCCATCCGCCAAAGAAGCCCTGAAGCGCCCCCGCGATGATCCCGATGATCGACGCACACGTGGTGACGATCAGGGTAAAGATAATCGACAGACGGAAACCATAGATCACACGTGCCAACACATCGCGCGTGGTATCATCGGTGCCAAGCCAGTGATCACCATCGGGCGGGCTGGGGGCCGCGCGTCCAATGTCATTCGGTGTATCGTAGCTGTAGGGGATCGGCGGCCAGAGCATCCAGCCGGTCTCGACGGGTTCGCCTTCGACTGTACCGTTTGTCTGCGCCTCTTCCATGTAGCCTTCGGGGTCATCCCAGCAGAACTCGGACCCGCCCGTCGCAATCAAGCACTTTACCTCGACATCGCGGTAGATGGCTTCGGTTTTAAAGTCGCCACCAAAGGCTGTTTCTGGATAGAAGTTAAAGACAGGCGTGTAGAATTCACCGCGATAGTTCACGAGGATCGGTTTGTCGTTCGCCAGAAACTCGGCAAAGAGCGACAGCCCGAACAGAACGCAAAACAGGATTAGCGACCAGAACGCGCGCCCGTTCGCACGGAAGTTCCGCCAACGGCGCTGGTTCAGAGGAGACAGAGCCATCAGCCTTCCCTCCGTTCGAAGTCAATCCGTGGGTCCACGACCACGTACATCAGGTCCGACAGGATGCCGACGACCAAACCGATCAAGCCAAACACGAAAAGCGTGCCAAAGATCACCGGATAATCGCGCGCGACTGCTGCTTCGAACCCCAAGCGGCCCAAGCCATCCAACGAGAACAGCGTTTCGATAATCAGGCTGCCGCCGAAGAACACGCCGATGAACACTGCGGGGAAGCCCGCGATCACAATCAGCATCGCGTTTCGGAAGACGTGACCATAGAGCACTGCCTTTTCTGACAGGCCTTTGGCGCGGGCGGTCATGACGTATTGCTTCTTAATCTCGTCGAGGAAGCTGTTCTTGGTCAGCAATGTCAGCGTTGCGAAGGCCGAAATCGTGCTGGCCAGCACTGGTAGCGCGATGTGCCAGAAGTAGTCGATGATCTTGCCCCCCAGACTCAGGCTATCCCAATTGTCGCTGGTCAGACCGCGCAAGGGGAAGATTTGCCAGTAGGAGCCACCCGCGAACAAAACGATCAACAGGATCGCGAACAAGAAACCGGGGATCGCATAGCCCACGATAATGGCGCTGCTGGTCCAGACGTCGAAACTAGTTCCATCGCGCACCGCCTTGGCGATACCCAGCGGGATCGACACGATGTAGGCGATCAACGTCGACCACAGACCCAGCGAGATCGAGACTGGCATCTTCTCCAGCACGATCGCAAAGACGGGCGAGTCTCGGAAAAAGCTCTCTCCGAAATCAAGGTGCATGTAATTCCACATCATGATGCCAAAGCGCTCGATGATCGGGATGGTCTCTTTGGTGCACTCTTCGGCCTGAATCGAGGGCGTGCCTTCGAAGCCGTCCTCACAGACGATGCGGGCAAACCCGTACTCAACCTCTAGACGGGCAATGAACTCTGGCGGAAGTCCGCGCGCACCAAGATAGCCGCTATCGGTATCACCGCCGACATTGGCATCGTTGCCACCGCCCGCGATACCTTCGAACACGTCGCCTTCGCCTTGGAAGCGCGCGATGGCCTGCTCAACCGGACCGCCCGGGACGAACTGCACCAGTGCGAAGTTGATGATCATGATCCCGATGAGTGTCGGGATCACGAGAAGCAATCGCCTCAGAATATAGGCGCCCATACGGCAAGTCCCCTAACGTCGTCCTTAGCGCAGCACGCCTGCGTCTTTGAGTTTTTCTGCTTTTTCAGCGTCGTACCACCAGAAATCCAGATACCCCAGATCAAAACGAGGCAACTCTTCTGGGTGGCCATACATGTCGTAATACGCGACCCAGTAGACATCGTTGTACCACGTCGGGATCAGGAACCGCTTGGCTCGGAAAACCCGATCCAACGCGCGGGTGGCGGGTTCAATCTCGTCCAGCGTGGTGGCTGCAACAATCTCGTCGATCAGTGCGTCCACACCTGGATCGGCGAGGCCGGCGGGGTTGAACAGGCTGTAAGCTGCATCAGCCGAGCCGAACTGCTGCATCAGACCGGTCGAGGGATGCTCATACATGCCATAAGCGGTGTAGATCATGTCGTAGTCGCGATCGCGACGGCGGTTGGTGAACTGCGCCGGATCAATGCGGTTGTAGGTGGCGTCGATTCCTAGAGCTTTCAGATTCTCGATGAAGGGCAGCACAATGCGGTCAAAGGTTGGGCTGTCTTCAATGATCTCGAGGCTCAGGACCTGACCATCTTTGCGGCGCATCCCGTCGTCTCCGGCAATCCAACCAGCATCTTCGAGCAAGCGTGACGCCTTGCGCAGGTTGCGACGATCCAGCTGGCTGTCACCCGAGGTATGGGGCATGACCGGCTCAGATGTTTGGATACCTTCGGGCAGCAGGTCAGCGTATTTTTCGAGCAAATCTAGCTCGTTGCCTTCGGGCAGACCCTTGGCTGCAACGGGGCTATTTTCCCAGAACGAGGTGCGCTGCTGGAACAGGCCAAACTGCACCTGCTTGTTGGTCCATTCGAAATTGTAGGCTAGCCCGATCGCCTCTCGGATACGGATGTCCTGAAACTTCTCTTTGTCCAGATTGAACACAAAGCCAGCCGCTGCGGGCACGTTGCCATTGGGCAAATCATCTTTGACGACATAGCCGTCATTCAGATTCGGAAAATCATAGGCCGTGGCCCAAGACCGCGAACTGTTCTCTTGGCGGAAGGTGTAGGCGCCTGCCTTGAACCCCTCCATCGCGGCGTTGGAATCGGCGAAGTATTCGACACGGATGCGATCAAAGTTATTGCGCCCCTGATTGATCGGCAGGTCATCACCCCAGTAATCATCACGGCGCTTGTACACAACGCGACGGTTGATGTCGTAGCTTTCCAGCATGTAGGGGCCGGACCCAAGCCCGGTTTCCATGCGGCTTTCATCCAAACGTGCGCCCGTTTCCTCGTACCATTTTTTCGAAAAAACCGGCTGACCACCAACCTGATCAATCAGCGATCGGCGCGGGATGTCTGGGGCAAAGGTGAATTTCACGGTGTAGTCATCAATGACTTCAGCCCCCAACACGCGCTTACCCACGGCTTCGCGGTAGCTTTGCAGGGATTGCTCCATCATCAGGTTGTGGCTGAACACCACGTCATGAGCGGTCACGGGGCTGCCATCCGAAAACTTCGCTTCGGGACGCATATTGAAGATCACCCACGATTTGTCTTCGGGATACTCGAGGCTCTCGGCAAGTAGGCCATAGTAGACCTCTTCTGCATCGGACACCCCGATCAACAACGATTCGAAGGGGATAGACGACAGCGACGCCGCCCGCCCCTTGCGCGAATAGGGATTCATGCTGTCGAACGTGCCGTCCGCGGAAATCGCGATCTCGCCACCGCGCGGGGCGTCGGGGTTCACGTAATCCAGATGTGCGAAATCCTGCGGGTAATTCAGCTCGCCAAAGAACGAGTAGCCGTAGGTTTTGATCGTGTCTCCTTCGGTCTCTTGGGCCTTGACCATCGAGGCGCCGGCCAGCACGGCCAGACCAACCAACCCTCCCCATAGCATCTGACGCATCTGCGGACGCGGATCAGGGCGCACGGCGCTGCGAGCGGCGGCCTGACGGGGACGATGGGGTTGGCGCATAGAAACCTCCTGAAATGTCGCTGTCACGATCATATAGTTCGCAACGCTAAAGCGTGAAGCGACAAAGGTGCAAGTCGAGGATGCGTGAGCGAGCGTGAACAACAGCTTAAAACGAAAAAGGGCTGCCCACGTGGACAGCCCTTTAGAATATCAAATTCAGGATAAACCTTAGTTGCTGACGCTCTGGAGGTAAGCAACGAGGTGAGCGCGGTCCTCAACCTTGCGCAGGCCAGCAAAGCCCATCGATGTGCCGGGCGCTGCGCCCTTGGGGTTTTCCAAGAATACGTTCAGGTTCTCGGGGCTCCAGACATCACCAACCGCGCTCAGTGCGCCAGAGTAGTTGAAACCAGCGACGCTACCGATGGCACGATCAATCACACCGTTCAGGTGCGGGCCGGTTGCATCTTCGCCGTCAACTTTGTGGCATGCTGCGCACTTCTTGAACACGCGTTCGCCTTTGCCCGCATCTGCGCTGGCAAGCAGGGTTGCAAAATCAGGGCCTTCTTCTTCCTCTGCTGCACCGCCTGCATCCGCAACTTCGATGACATAGCCCTGTGCGTGCTCGTCACCGTGGCCTCCGCCCATCGCGTAAACTTCTTCAGCAACCCACTTGCCGAGAAGGAAAATCAGAAAGGCGCCACAAAATCCGCCCAGAACCTTGGTGAAGGTCATCGTATCAAGCATGGCTCGCGTCTCACTTCGTTAGCTGTTGCGGCTTCATATGCGCTTCCCCCCAATGGACGCAAGGTGTAGTTACCGCGACCAAACGCCCGATTTGGCAGAAATGGACGAAAAACATGGTAAAACGCATCGCTTTCCAGGGGGAACTAGGCGCTTATTCCCATCAGGCATGCCGTGAAGCACGACCAAATGATGAAGTAATGCCCTGCGCAACGTTTGAAGATGCGATCACTGCCGTAAAATCGGGCGAAGCCGACCTCGCCATGCTGCCCGTCGAGAATTCGACCTATGGCCGAGTCGCCGATATCCACTACCTGCTGCCCGAATCCGGCCTGCATATCGTCGACGAAGCCTTCGTGCGCGTCCGAATCACCCTGCTCGGGACCAAGGGCACCAAGCTAGCGCAGGTGAAATCCGCGATGTCCCACTCGATGCTGCTGGGGCAATGCCGGTCATTCCTGACAGAACATGGCATTCAGCGTATCACCGGCGCCGACACTGCGGGGTCAGCCCGAGAAATCGCAGAGCGCAATGACCCCGAACAAGCAGCGCTGGCTAGCGAACTTGCTGGTGAGATCTATGGTCTGGATGTTTTGGCCAAGGACATTGAAGACGAGGGCACCAATACCACGCGCTTCCTGCTCATGCGCCCCGCGATTGACCTGACTCGCCGCGGCTCGGGCAAGATGATGACCACCTTTGTTTTCCGCGTCCGCAACATCCCCGCCGCTCTGTACAAAGCGATGGGCGGGTTCGCGACCAATGGCGTCAACATGACCAAGCTGGAAAGCTATATGGTGGGCGGCCATTTCACCGCGACCCAATTCTACGCGGATATCGAGGGCCACCCCGAAGACGACAACGTACGTCTCGCGCTCGAAGAACTGAGCTACTTCACCGATCATCTGAAAATTCTGGGGGTCTACCCCGCGTCGCCGCGCCGCGACGGCTAAGAAAGCGCGCCGCGCCCTAGCGCGCGGCGGATTTTTCCATTTCGCGGGCAAATTCACTGACCCGCTTCTTGAACTTCTTATTCAGCTTCTGCTTTCCCAGCTTGAACGACTGAATCAGCAGACGCGCTGGCAGACTGCGCGGTTTGAGTTCCAGTTCCAGCTGTAGTCGTGTACGCTTCTTAGAAAGCGGGGTCAGATCCACAGTCAGATGGTGCAGCATACCGCCGGATTTCCCCTCAAACATCATGCCATTAGGGGGATCGTAGCTGATCATCTGTGCGTCCAGATGACGTTCCTTGCCCCGCAGCACAAAGTCCATTTCCCACTGCATCCCGGCGCGGGCCTCGGCATGATTGTCGAGACGACGAATCTTGACCCCACGGCGCAGAGCCGCACGCTCGAATTGATCGAGGTCGCTGACCTGCTCGAATACCTTGTCGAGGGGCAGATCGATGTCTTCTCGTGTGCTGAACTTCATGCTTCCATCAATTCCGTATTTTCAAAGAAACTCAATCTATCTTTCAACGAATCCGTCAATCCAACTGGTCAGAAAGCCACTTCTGCAACAGGAACTGGGCAATCGCTCCCTTGCGCGCCGGCTTTAACGTCGGGTGCTGCCCAACAAAGGCTTTGGCAACCTCTTCGCGGGTGAACCACACCGCATCTTCCAACTCTGCGGGATCAAGCTTGATCTCTTTGGTCAGAGCTTCGCCACGGAACCCCGTCATCAAACTGGCCGGAAAGGCCCAAGGCTGACTTGCCAGATATTCGACGCGCCCGACTTTAATGCCCGCCTCTTCCATCACCTCGCGGCGGACGGCGGCCTCAAGCGTTTCGCCGGGCTCAACAAACCCAGCGAGCAGCGAATACATCCCCTCGGGCCAGCCCGGCGATCGCCCCAGAAGCACCGAATTGCCATGGGTAATCAACATGATCACAACAGGGTCGGTTCGCGGGAAATGCTGAGACTTGCATGCGTCACAGCTGCGCTGCCAACCGCCCTGCCCGATCTCGCTCTGTGCCCCGCAGCAGGCACAGAAACCGTGACGGCGGTGCCACTCGACCATCGCTCGCAAGGTCGCCGCCAACTCGGCGTCCCGCGCGGTCAAGCGGGTCATGATCATTCTCAACTCGGCAAAGACCTGATCACTCCGCAGCGTCGGATGGCTCTGTTGTGTGGTGTCGACGAATCCGCCCAATTCAGAACCATCCAGCCCCTCGGGCCAGTACTCCTTGAGCCAGTGACCGAACACAGGCCCACGCTCTTCCATGCCCAGAAAAAGGGCGTCCGTCTCGCATTCCGCTAAAATCGGGTGATCATGCGACAGGCGAACCAGACTGTCCATTTCATCGCCCTTGACCAAGGGCTTGCCTTGCCACAAAACGATATGCGTCCCGCTCGGGTCCTGCCGCAACTCCGCCAGAGCACTGACATCGCTACGCAAATGGGCCGCGCGATCTAGATCAGAGCCTCCGAATGTTACTGTCTCTGCGTCGCGCATTGCCGGTTCCTATTTTAATCTTCCAGCTTCATGCCACGCGGATGCACGCGCAGCAACGGCCTCTCTGCAGAAATGCTTATCGTCATGCACGCGTCATAGTTGCACTCTACCTGAATACCGGGAATGGATGGGAGTATGATGAAATGGTCGTTTCGAAATACAGAATTACACGTCGCAACTTTCTGGCAAGTACTGCAGCAGGCGCAGCGATGATCGTTCTGCATCCTTTTTCCGCACGCGCCGCTGCCAATCAGGCGCACCTACGGATCATGGAAACAACGGATCTGCACGTGCATGTGTTTCCCTATGATTACTACGCGGACAGGCCCATTGATACGGTCGGCCTCGCCCGCACTGCCTCTTACATAAAAGACATCCGTTCCGAGGCAACGAACAGCTTGCTTGTCGACAATGGGGATTTTCTACAAGGCAACCCTATGGGCGATTACATCGCTTATGAACGGGGCATGAAAGATGGGGATATGCACCCCGTCATCACAGCGATGAACACGCTGGGATTCGATGCTTCGACCTTGGGTAACCACGAATTCAATTATGGCCTCAGCTTCCTGATGAAATCACTGGCCGGTGCCAATTTCCCCGTCGTCTCGGCCAATGTGGCGACGAAATTAGGTGCCAACCCGACTCAGGACGAAACACTGTTGAAGCCGTATGTTCTGCTGGACCGGACGATCACCGACGGAGCGGGTGAGTCGCACAAGATCAAGATCGGCCTGATCGGCTTTGTCCCGCCGCAGATCATGAACTGGGATTCGAAGCATCTGGTCGGCAATGTCGAAGCCCGCGACATTCTGGAAACAGCCGAAGCCTATGTCCCCGAGATGAAAGAACAGGGCGCGGATATTGTGATTGCACTGTCCCACTCGGGCATCGGATCAGCCCAGCGAACTGACGGGATGGAGAACGCCTCGGTCCCGCTGGCCGAAATCGACGGAATCGACGCGTTGATGACCGGCCACAGCCACCTCGTATTCCCCAGCCCGACCTACGAAGGATATGCTGGTGTGGACGCCGAGGCTGGCACAATCCACGGCAAGCCCGCCGTCATGGGCGGGTTCTGGGGCAGCCATATGGGCTTGATCGACCTGATGCTGGAACGCGAAGGCGGCGAATGGCGCGTTGTAACCCACTCTGCCACCGTGCGTCCGATCTACGAACGCGGCGAAGACCGCAGCATCACTCCGCTGGTCGAAAGCGACGACGCCGTGCTCGCGTCTGTCCGCCAAGAGCATAACGAAACGCTTGAATATGTTCGCCGCGCCGTGGGCAAAACCAGCGCGCCGCTTTACAGCTATTTCGCTTTGGTTGCCGACGATCCGTCCGTCCAAATCGTGTCCAATGCGCAGATGTGGTATATTGAACAGATGCTCGCAGACACCGAGTACGCGGGGCTACCATTGCTCTCGGCTGCGGCACCGTTCAAGGCGGGGGGCCGCGGCGGTCCTGACTACTACACCGACGTGCCGGTCGGCGATGTGGCGATCAAGAACGTGGCGGACCTGTATCTCTACCCCAACACGATTCGGGCCGTGAAAATCTCTGGTGCACAGCTGAAAGACTGGTTGGAACGCTCTGCCGGTATGTTCAACCAGATCACCGCAGGTGAACAGGACCAGACCCTGCTGAACCCCGACTTCCCCAGCTACAACTTCGACGTCATTGACGGGGTAACCTATCAGATCGACCTAACCCAGCCCTCGAAGTTTGGCCCGAAGGGTGAAGACCTGAACCCAGAAGCGAACCGTATCGTGAACCTCTCATACGACGGCGCACCTGTTGATCCTGATCAGGAATTTATCGTCGCGACAAACAACTACCGCGCCAGCGGCGGTGGTGACTTCCCCGGAGCCAAGGGCGATACCATCATCTTCGAAGGGCCCGACACCAACCGCGATATCCTTGTCCGCTATATCGTCGATCAGGGTACGATCAACCCAACTGCCGACAACAACTGGTCATTTGCACCGGTGCCCGACACGACTGTGCTGTTCGAAACCGGCCCCAAAGCCAAAGCACATCTAGCGGACATCGCAGCCTTGGACATCACTGAGGCGGGCGAAGGCGACGAAGGCTTCACGCTCTTCCGCATCGCTCTCTAAGCTGATAGCGATAACCCGAAAGAGGGGCGGCCTTCGCGGGTCGCCCTTTTGGTTGTCAGGAGAGCGCGATGAAGTTTGACGCGGTTATTTTTGATCTCGACGGGACGCTGATCGACACAGAGGCTCTGGGCTGGCAAGCTGGACGTCGGGCCTTTGCCGAGCAAGGCATTGATCTGGAAGAAGACCTGTTCCACCAACTTGTCGGCCGCGACAAGCAAACCGGCGGCGCCATCATTCGCGCGCGATATGACCATGTGGATATGGCGCAGATCGAACGGCGCTGGGCCGAGATTGTCGGAGAGCTGTATGCGACAGACGGCATCCCTCATAAGCCGGGCCTCTTGGACGCGCTGGCGGCGGTCGATGCGGCGGGCCTGCCCAAAGCGATCTGCACCTCGTCCCAGCAGGGTGAGGCGGAACTCAAGATGACCGCGACCGGACTTCATGACCACTTCGACGTGGTGGTGACTGTCGCCCATGTCGAAAACGCAAAACCGGCGCCCGAGCCTTATTTGTTGGCCGCGCAACAACTGGGAGTTGCGCCCGGCCGTGCGCTTGCATTCGAAGATTCGGAGACCGGTGCGCAAGCGGCGTTCGCCGCAGGTTTGACGGTGGTTCAAGTGCCGGACGTCATCCCATCGTCACGCCGATTTGCACATTTCGTAGCCGACGACCTGATTGCGGGACTGAAATGGGCGGGGATCATCGGATAATCCGCCCCCTTGCATTCTGTTTTCGAACGCCCTAAATGACGCCTTGAGAGGTTGGCGCGGGCGAGCGCCTCGCCAACCCGGTCAGGTCCGGAAGGAAGCAGCCGCAACGAGCCCCGCTTGGGTCGCTGTTCAACCTCTCACCTTATTCCTCGACATCTTGATTTCGTGGAACCCACGCCAGTGGGGGCTTTGCCCCCGCCGCGCTGGTGCGCCTCTCCCCCAGAGTATTTTTGCCAAAGTGAAAGCGGCGGCGCTGGACCTTTGACAGGGTGAGCCTTAGGTTTGGCGCGGAAGAATTGGGAGGCCCCATGAGCGAGACCGGACAGACTGCCTATCAGGTGCTGGCGCGGAAATACCGCCCCGAAACCTTTGCCGATCTGGTCGGTCAGGACGCGATGGTGCGCACGCTGAAGAACGCCTTTGCTGCGGACCGTATTGCGCAGGCCTTCATCATGACCGGTATTCGCGGGACCGGTAAGACGACCACCGCGCGGATAATAGCCAAGGGCATGAACTGCATCGGGCCGGACGGAAACGGCGGGCCGACGACCGAGCCTTGTGGTCAGTGCGAGCACTGCACCGCGATCATGGAAGGGCGTCACGTGGACGTCATGGAGATGGACGCGGCTTCGCGCACCGGTGTGGGCGACATTCGCGAAATCATCGATTCTGTGCATTATCGGGCAGCTTCGGCGCGGTACAAAATCTACATCATCGACGAAGTTCACATGCTGTCGAACAGCGCGTTCAACGCGCTGCTCAAGACGCTGGAGGAGCCTCCGGCCCATGTGAAGTTCATCTTTGCGACGACAGAGATCCGCAAGGTGCCTGTGACGGTGTTGTCACGGTGTCAGCGGTTCGACCTGCGCCGGATCGAGCCCGAGGTAATGATCGCACTTTTGCGCAAAATCGCGGGCGCCGAACGGGCAGAGATTTCCGATGATGCCTTGGCGTTGATCACCCGCGCTGCCGAGGGTTCAGCACGTGATGCGACTTCGCTGCTAGATCAGGCGATCAGCCATGGGGCGGGTGAGACCACCGCAGATCAAGTGCGTGCGATGCTGGGCCTGGCGGATCGTAGCCGCGTGATGGATCTGTTCGAGATGGTCATGGGCGGGGACGCCGCCGGAGCACTAACCGAACTGGGCTTGCAATACGCGGATGGGGCCGATCCCTTGGCCGTTCTGCGCGATATGGCCGAGATCACCCACTGGATCAGCGTTGTGAAGATCACGCCTGATGCCGCCGAAGATCCAACCATCAGCCCGGATGAACGCCGTCGGGGTGTTGATCTGGCGAACCGTTTGCCGATCCGGTCTATGACCCGAATGTGGCAGATGCTGCTCAAGGCGCTTGAGGAAGTTAGCGCCGCGCCCAACGCCATGATGGCCGCCGAGATGGCAATCATTCGCTTGACCCATGTGGCAGAGCTGCCAAGCCCAGAGGAGTTGGTACGTAAGCTGCAGCAAGACCCGCCCCGCGGCCCCGCGCCGAACGGAGGCCCCGCTGGCGGCGGAGGCAACGTAGCAGCCCGCGGCTCTATGCCCACGCCAACCCATACTGGTCCAAGTGGTCCTGTGGCCCGTGGCGGCGCGCAGCCGGTGACCGCGCAGGCGAACCCGCTGGCCACCTATGCGACATTTGAGAACGTTCTGGACCTGATCCGCACCCATCGCGACGTAAAACTCTTGATCGAAGTTGAGAATTACTTCCGGCTCGCGAAATACAGTCCCGGTCGCATCGAGTGCGAAGTCACGGACCAGGCACCGCGTGATCTGGCGCAGCGCCTTGGGTCGCGATTGCAGGCATGGACTGGTGCGCGATGGGCCGTGATTGTGGTAGGCTCTGGCGGCGGCAAGACGATTGCCGAAGTGCGCGACGCCGAAGCCTTGGCCCTGCGACAGGAGGCCGAGGCACACCCGATGTTCGCGGCTGTGCGCGCCCTGTTCCCCAAGGCGCAGATCACAGAGATCCGCACGCAGGCTGAGCAGCAAGCCGAAGCGATGTCAGAGGCTCTGCCCGAAGTCGAAGATGAATGGGATCCTTTCGAGGATCAGTAACCACCCGAAACAGGAGAGACCCGATGTTCAAAGGTTTGGGCGCCATGGGCGACATGGCCAAGATGATGAAAACTGCCAAGGACATGCAGACCCGCATGACCGATCTGCAGGAAGAAATGAACGACATGACCGTCACCGGCGAAGCTGGGGCGGGTCTGGTCAAGGCGACCGCCAACGCCAAGGGCAAGGTGAAGTCGCTGGATATTGATCCTTCGATCTTTAGTGCCGAGGACAAAGAAGTGGTCGAGGACCTGATCCTTGCCGCGATCTCGAACGCACAGGACAAGGCACAAGAAAAGGCTGCAGAAGAGATGCAGAAGCTGGCTGCCGAAATGGGCCTGCCTGCGGACATGAAGCTGCCCTTCTAATCGCATATGAGCAGCACGCGCGATATCGACAAACTGATCGAGATGATGGCCCGCCTGCCAGGTTTGGGGCCTCGCTCGGCGCGGCGTGCTGTGCTGCAAATGATCCGCAAGCGGGGACAGCTCTTGTCCCCGCTCGCAGAACAGATGGCCAAGGTCGCGGCAACCGCACGCGAATGTCTGAACTGCGGAAATATCGGGACAGAGGACATCTGCGACATCTGCCGCTCTGAAAAGCGCGCAACCGGCGAGATTTGCGTCGTCCAAGACGTCAGTGATCTGTGGGCGATGGAACGCGGCGCGGTTTTTGGCGGGCGGTACCATGTGCTTGGCGGTACGCTATCGGCACTTGATGATATCGGCCCAGAAGATATCCGCATTCCGCAGCTGGTCGCGCGCATTGAAAACGAACAGATTTCCGAGGTTATTCTGGCGCTGAACGCAACTGTAGACGGGCAAACCACCGCTCACTACATCGCGGACCAGCTGGATGGCCGCGTGCGCATAACTTCGCTTGCCCAAGGCGTCCCGATCGGCGGAGAACTGGATTATCTGGACGACGGCACAATTTCTGCCGCTCTGAAAGCACGTAGATCAATTTAAATTTAATAACTTGGAACTATCTAAGCTTCATCGGGTTAAAAGCCCGGAATTTACTGAGGCAATTATAATGAATATTGAGCAAGCCCGCTGGCAGGACGAACAAAGGTTCTGGCTCGAAGGACCTGCGTTCTACAATGACAAAATCGCTGAGGACGCAGTCATGGTGCTGCCGAAGCCAACCGGCATTCTTTGCGGCAAAAAAATCCTGAATGTGATTGAAAAAGGTCCGCGCTGGGAAACAGTCGCGTTCGAGGATGAGATTGCGATGCGCCACGGATCGTCTTTTGTTCTGGCCTACGAGGCCCACGCCAAACGCGGCAACGACACCTACCGCGCGCTGTGCAGTTCAACCTACTGCGAAGCAGACGAAGGCTGGCAATTGATCGCACACAATCAGGTGCCTGTCTGACCCACCCGTCTGAACGCAAAAAACCCGGCGCTAGGCCGGGTTTTTCGTGAACGGTATTCAAACTTATTTATCGTCGTCTTCGTCGTCGCTCGAGTTCGGCAAGTTGAAGAAGCTGTCCGCATCGCGGGTGTCGTCGAATTTGTCTGCCTCTTCTTCCTGATCGTTCGAGTCCGATCCGAAGCTAAAGGTTTCCAAACCTTCGATCGCGGTGGGGATACGAGGCTCGGCTGAGTCCATGGACAGGCTTGCTTCGGTGCTGACCAGCGCGCGACGCTCGTCGTCCGACATCACGCCTTCGGCGCGACGTTTCTCGGCTGCTTTCTGAACGGCAAGGTCCAGCTCCGACTGCTTACACAGGCCCAATGCGACGGGGTCGATCGGGTTGATGTTTGCGATGTTCCAGTGGGTGCGCTCGCGGATCGCTGCGATGGTCGGTTTGGTGGTGCCGACCAGCTTGGCGATCTGGCTGTCTGCCAGTTCGGGGTGGAACTTGACGAGCCATAGGATCGACGCCGGACGGTCCTGACGCTTGGACAGCGGGGTGTAGCGCGGGCCGCGGCGCTTTTCTTCGCCTTGGGCAGCTTTGTTGAACTTGAGCTTCAACTTGTGCATCGGATTGTTTTCCGCGCGCTTGATCTCTTCGGCGTCCAACTGGTTGTTCGCGACGGGATCAAACCCACGCACCGAACCGGCCACATCGCCGTCGGCGATCCCCTGAATTTCCAGCTCGTGCATGCCGACGAAATCAGCGATCTGCTTGAACGACAGAGTGGTGTTGTCAACGAGCCATACAGCCGTTGCCTTCGCCATGATCGGTTTGCCCATGTGGTCACTCCTTGAATAGACTTCCCCCGTCGCCCGCCTTCGGGGCTGTCCTGCCTTGGCAGAACTGTTCACAATTTACGGGGAACTGAGGGGCGATATAGCGTGAAACGGGTAAAAGGAAAAGGGCAAATGCGTTGGATGATAGGACTGCTACTTTCAGCAGCTGTGGCACATGCCGAGGGCGAACCAGCTGGTGAGTTCGACTATTACGTCATGGCCCTAAGCTGGAGCCCGACGTGGTGCGCGATTGAGGGCGATGCGCGGGACGCCGAACAGTGCGACACCGATCTGGGATGGAGCCTGCACGGCCTTTGGCCGCAGTTTCACCGCGGATATCCCAGTTATTGCAACACTGTAGAGCGTGCGCCATCTCGCCGCGAAACCGGCGAAATGGCCGATATCATGGGCTCTGGAGGGCTGGCGTGGCATCAATGGAAGAAGCATGGGGTCTGCACTGGCCTGAGTTCAAACACCTATTTCGAACTATCCCGTGAAGCCTACGGGTCCATCACCCGTCCTGACGTCTTTCGCCGGTTGGAGGAAGAGGTCCGCCTGCCCGCCTCTCTGGTCGAAGAAGCTTTTATCCAAGCGAATCCCCAGCTTGAGCCAGATATGCTGACGGTCACCTGCCGCGACCGCCGCATCCAAGAAGTCCGCATCTGCCTGTCCAAGGATTTGGACCCCGTGCCCTGCGGGCAGGACGTGGTGCGCGATTGCACGCAAAAGGATGCGCTGTTCGCCCCTATTCGCTAGGGGCGATGCTCTTTAGCTGACTTTCAGGACAATCTTGCCGATGTGCCCGCTGCTTTCCATGCGGGCATGTGCTTCGCTGGCTTGGTCCAAAGCAAATTCGCTGTCCATCACGGGTTTGATCTGACCAGCGCTTAGCAGTGGCCAGACTTTTTCGCGCAATTCAGCCGAGATGCGCGCTTTGGCCAGATCACTCTGGGGGCGCAGAGTGCTGCCGGTGATCGTCAGGCGGCGCATCATGACTTGGGCAAAGTTCAATTCAACCTTGGGCCCCTGAAGGAAAGCGATCTGCACCAAGCGTCCGTCGTCGGCCAGCGATTTGACATTGCGCGGCAGATAGCTGCCCCCGACCATATCAAGGATCAGGTTCGCTCCGCCCTCGGACCGGATCACCTCGACGAAGTCCTCATCTCGGTAATTGATAGCGCGCTCTGCGCCCAGATCGACACAAGCCGCACATTTGTCAGCAGACCCGGCGGTGACAAACACACGGGCGCCAAAGTGGCGGGCAAGTTGAATCGCTGTCGTGCCGATACCTGACGACCCACCATGGATCAGGAACCGCTCGCCAGCCTGCAAGCCGCCCCGCTGAAAAACGTTCGACCAAACGGTAAAGAAGGTCTCGGGCAGGCAGGCCGCCTGATCCATCGACATGCCGTCAGGGATGGGCAAGCAGTGCGCTGCAGGCGTTGCCACGTACTCTGCGTAGCCTCCGCCAGGCAGCAGGGCGCAGACCTGATCGCCGACCTTCCACTCAGACACGCCCTCGCCCACGGCGCTGATCTCGCCCGAAGCCTCAAGGCCCGGCAGGTCGCTGGCACCCGCAGGCGGGTTGTAGAGACCCGCACGCTGCAAAGCATCGGGGCGGTTCACACCCGCATAGGCCACACGGATCACAACCTCGCCTGCTTTCGGCTCCGGAATGTTACGCTGCGCTGGGGACAGCACTTCGGGGCCGCCCGGTTGAGCGATTTCGATCACGCGCATGTCTTGGGTCATTTCGTCCTCGGGTCAGCTTTGGGATTTCGGGGCCATGTGACCCGGCAACCCCTGATCGTTCAAGCGCGAAGGGGCCTTGATGTGCGAAAGTACCGCATTCGGCCCCGCCATCAGTTTGGACAGAAATGGGCTTTTACGCACGGTCGCCTTCATCTTTTCGATCTGCATGACATTCTCGATCCTGCGGTCAAGGAAGACCCACGTCGCTTCGTGCCCTTCGCTTTCGTCTCCCAGCCAGTAGAGTACGGTCGAAGAGTAGACGCCGGCCAGTGTCGCGCGCTTGGTGTACCAGTTCACATCGTCCGATGTGTCACCAATCGAGTTCCAGATCGCGTCACAAGTCTGCCAGACCAGCTTGGTCCCGTCAGCGGCGTTCTGGGGTAGCGAAAACAGGGTCATGCCGCGGCGGACCAGCTCTTTGTCCTCGACCAGTTCCAGTCGCGTGCGCACAGCAAAGGTGATCTTTTCGCGGATTTTCATTTCCGCAGCATCGGGTTCCGCCATGCGCATCACCATTTGCGCGTCGCCTTCCTGATGAAACGCAATGGCTAGGTCGACGGCCCCACGAGGGCACACGGCGCTGGCCAAAACGGGATCAATCCCTGTGTCGGCAACAGCCGCCTGATAGGCAGGGCGGGTCCACCCATCAAAGGGGACGTGCATCTTGATCGCGTCGAGAAGCTGTGCTTTGGGCGAGTCAGTCATAAGGGTGCTCCGTCTGTTTCTCCGGATGCTAGACAAACTAGGGCGCCGATGCTATAGGGCCACTTCCTGCTATTGATTGAAACTCTAAACTAGAAAGGTGGTGACACCGGTATGCAGGTCAGTGTTCGTGACAACAATGTCGATCAGGCGCTCCGCGCCCTGAAGAAAAAGCTTCAACGTGAAGGCGTTTTCCGTGAAATGAAGCTTAAACAGCACTTCGAGAAGCCCTCTGAGAAGAAGGCACGCGAGAAGGCAGAAGCGATTCGCCGCGCTCGCAAGCTGGCACGTAAAAAGGCCCAGCGCGAAGGTCTATAAAGACATTCAGTCGCACTGAAAAAGAATTGAGACCCCCGAGGCCCGGCCGCGGGGGTTTTGCTTTGTGCGCCTATCGGCGCAGGCCTGCGGCCAATGGGTATTTTTACCAAGAAAGAGAGTTAGGCGGTGGTGCCTAAAGCGAGCGTTTGCTCGCGCAGCCAGCCCATGAAGCCACGCGGGTTGGTGGACCATTTCGCGATCTCGTCGCGGTCGAAGACGTTGCCAACCACGGGTGCCTGCGGTTTGTTCAGGGCATGCACGACTTCGTGCAGCAGCAGGCCCTGACGCAAGGTTGCTGAAGTCCGGTTTGCCATCTGGTACCAGCGCGAGTTTGAGCCCGGGAAGAAGATCGGCAGCACCTCCGCCTTGGAACGCTGGATCATTTTCGCGGTAAAGGGGTTCCATTCCCGCTCGATCGCGGGTCCGAACATGGTATCGGATGAGGCGACGACGCCTGACGGAAACAGAACAATGGCGCCGCCATCCGACAGGTGATCCATCGCCCGTTTGCGCATAAGCAGGTTCTTCTGCAAGGCGTCCTCTTCGTGTGCGAAGGGAACCGGGATCATGAATTCGTCGATCTCGCCCACGCCTGTCAGCAAAGAGCGCGTCAGAATTTTGTAGTCGGTGCGGCGGCGGCCCATGAGTTCCGCCAGCACCATACCGTCGACCAGCCCATGTGGGTGGTTTGCGACCACGATCAAAGGGCCCGTCTCTGGGATGCGGTTGATCTGCTCCTGTGGGGTCTCGAGCGGAATCCCCATCACTTCGAGCGCCTGTTTCCAGAAGGGCTGACCAAAGGGCACGCCCATCGCCTCGAAACGGCGGATCAAGCGCAGAAGACGTAGCTTGCCGGTCAAGAATTCCATCGTCTGAATGGTACGACGCTGGAACGCATTATCAAACGTGGTCGCATAGGACAGGCGACGGCGATCATAGGATTGATC
Organism: Donghicola sp. XS_ASV15; assembly: GCF_041224595.1. Lineage (NCBI taxonomy): Bacteria > Pseudomonadati > Pseudomonadota > Alphaproteobacteria > Rhodobacterales > Roseobacteraceae > Donghicola > Donghicola sp. XS_ASV15. The sequence continues at coordinate 35,179 of NZ_JBGFGN010000120.1, forward strand.
GGACAACTTCCCACCATCGCCCTGACCGTGCAAATGCCCTGTCTGTACGGTGTCAGAATGGGAATCGGGTGTGTCCGTCACGTCGGTTGCCTCCTGCACCGGATCACATATCTTCGCCGAAGCGATCAGCGACCAGCGTTTCCAGAGCCTCGACCAGTTCAGCCGCTTGGGGGCCGGTGGTTTCGACGTCAATCGATGTGCCATGGGCAGCAGCGAGCATCAGAAGGCCCATGATGCTGTCGCCAGACGTCGACATCCCACCATGAGACACCTCTGCGCGTGCATCGAATTGCTCGACCACTTCGACGAATTTGGCCGAAGCGCGGGCATGTAGCCCTTTGACATTAATAATCGGAAAAGTGCGGCAGAATGAATGTGACATGGGACTTCTTAGTCTGCACTGACGTCGCAACTGTCAATATATTTCCGCCCCGCAGTTAGAGCGCATTGCGCCGCTTCGGGTACGTTCAAATGGCGGCTTTTCGCTAGCTTGATCAACATCGGCAAATTGGCGCCGTACAGGATACGCCGGTTCTTGGGGCTGCATGCGCGCAGGCTCAGATTTGAAGGCGAGCCTCCGAACATATCTGTCACGACGATCACACCATCACCGGAATCGACAGCATCCGCCGCCGCTGAAATTTCGCGCTGTTTTTGTGCACGGTCATGATCCGGTTCGATCGAAATTGCGCTGATCCCGCTCTGCGGACCCACCACATGCTCGACTACGGCCAGGTATTCTTTGGCCAACCCACCATGCGCGACGATTACGATCCCGATCACGCCTTGCCTAACTTACCCTTAGCAGACCCACCTTGGGCCTGTCGTTCCAATTCACGGTGTCTAATTGACACCTGCCATCCGGCAGTTGCAAGGGCTTTGGATAGGTTTTCTGCGAGTGCAACAGAGCGATGCTGCCCTCCGGTGCAGCCAAACCCTATCGATAGATAGGATTTTCCCTCCTGCGCGTATTGTGGCAACAGGAACTCAACCAGACCTTTGACCCGATCAAAGAACTCATCGTAGCGTGGATCAGCTCCGATGTAGGTCGCAACTGGTTCGTCCTGACCGTTCATTCCGCGCAAGGCGGGCTCCCAATACGGGTTTCGCAAGAATCGGGCATCAAAGATCATGTCGATTCCGCGGGGCGTGCCGCGCTTGAAAGAAAAGGACTGGATCGAGACTGCCAGATTTCCTTCTTCGCCCACAGCGAACTGGCGTTCGATCTCGGCTTTCAGATCGTGGGGCGTCATCTCTGATGTGTCGATCAGGATGTCTGCTCGTGCACGGATCGGAGCAAGCAGGTCAAGTTCACGCTCGATCCCGACCTCCGCGCTTTCTGCAGGCGACAGCGGGTGGCGGCGTCTGGTTTCGCTATATCGGCGCAGCAGGACTTCGGGATGGGCGTCCGTATACAGTAGCTGCACGCCGCTTCGGGGATTTCGGGCCAGATCCTCGAGCGCATCAAGCATCGCGTTCATGCTAAAATCGCGGTTCCGGACATCCAGCCCCAACGCCAGCCTGTCCCCCTCGGACGCGTCTTTCACAATCGCAGGCAAGAGCCGAAGGGGCAGGTTGTCGATGACTTCGTAGCCCAGATCCTCCAGCGCATTGATAGCCGTTTTACGTCCAGACCCCGAAGGTCCGGTGATCCAGATCACGCGTGGTGGTTGTTCGGACATGAGCCTATCACCCCTCAGCTATCCCTTGAGAGAGATATTGCATAAGCGCCGCAGGGAAATAACCCTCTTCTACTTTTTGCAGAACAGGGATGTGCAGTCCGAACACAGTTAGCGCTCGCGGGTCAGGCAATCGCTGGGTTTCGGCGCACTCCATGTCGACAAAGGCGACCACAGGCGCATCATGCGCGACCTCGGCTCTCAGAATGCCGACCCCACGTGCCTCAATCCGGCCTGTGATTGTTTTGGGACAACTCGCGATGATCTGCTCCTCGTGTCGCGTCAGGATCGTCCGATCATCGGCGATCAGGGTCGCGCCAAGCGCCATCAGTTGCAGAGCCAGACCGGACTTCCCGCTGCCAGATTGTCCAAAGAGCACCAAGGCCTGTCCATGCACCATGACACTAGATGCGTGGACCCATGCCGGCCCCTGCCCCTCTGCAATCTCTTCGATTCGAGAAACATTCATGACTTACAGAGGCAGACCAACCACAAAACGTGCCCCAAGGGGATCGGTGGACGGATCTGCGTGGGTCGCACGAATGTTCTCGGCCCAGATCACGCCGCCATGCGCTTCGACAATCTGCTTTGAAATCGCCAAACCCAGGCCTGAATTGTTGCCGAACTGTCCTTCGGGACGGTGGGAGTAGAAGCGTTTGAAAATCTTGGTCAGTGACTGTTCGGGAATACCTGGCCCAGTGTCTTCGACCACGACCAGAACCCGATTGTCGCGCTGCCGCGCCCAGACCCGGATCGCATCCCCCTCGTCACAAAAGGAGATCGCGTTGGTGATCAGGTTCACAAAGACCTGTGCCAAGCGGGCTTCGAGTCCCGTCAGCTCGATCGAGTCTTGCGGCAGGTCCGAGATGAAGTCGATGCCTTTGACCTTCGCATCCTCACCCAGATACTGAATCAGGTTGCCCAGCATGGTTAGCAGGTCAAAGGTTTCTTCTTCCTCGCGCACCAGTTCACTGTCCAGTCGAGAGGCGTTCGAGATATCGCTGACCAGTCGATCCAAGCGCCGTACATCATGTTCAATGACCTCGAGCAGCTTTTCTTGCTGCTCCTGCCGCTTGGCCACATGCAATGTCCCGACAGCAGACCGCAAAGAAGCGAGCGGGTTCTTGATCTCGTGCGCCACATCGGCGGCAAACTGTTCGTTGCTATCAATCCGCTCGTACAAGGCGCCCACCATACCGCGCAGGGCTTCTGACAGGCGACCGATTTCATCAGGGCGTGCAGACAAATCAGGAATTCTGACGCGGCCAGGACTGTAACGAGTGCGGTTGCGATCACGTCCAATCTCTGCGGCGGCCGCCAGATCGGACAGTGGGTTCGCAATAGTCGAGGCCAAGAGCAGGCTCAAACCGACCGAGACGAACAGCGCGACCACGAACATGCGCAAGACGCGCTCTCGCTCCACACTCACCAAACGGTCAATCTCGGTTGTCGAACTGGCCATTGCGATCGCACCAACTGGTAGGTCACCCACCATGATTGGCGTCGCAACTGTAAACACTGTATCGCCAAAAGCACCGACACCAGTGGCCATCCGAGTCTCATTAATGCGCGCACCACCGATCATGTCGCGCACGATCTCTTCGTTCTCGACCCCGGCGGCAACCGAATCAGTCGGCGCAAAAAATTGCACCATCCACTGCCATACTGTCGTCAGCGCATCGGTGATGTAGGTGTCGTTTTCGCCCACATCTGCGAGTTCCGCGCGACTGCGCGTCCCCTCAGCGACCGCCATCAGGTTCCCGCTGCCGTCGAATACGTAGACCTCGGTGCCGCGGTACAGTGTCATCGCGGCCAAGGTATCCTCGGCGCGAATACCGGTCACATTGTCGACACCGCCTTCGGCCTGCGACAGGAGCCGCGCCTCAAAGACATCAGCGACAAGCTCTGCCTCTGCGGCCAAAGAGGTTGCCCGCTGCAATGCTAGAGATTCCCTTGAGGGGTTCAGATAGAGAATACCCGCCAGCAATACGATCAGACCCAGCAGGTTGAAGGTGATGATCTTGCGGGCCAGCGGCGACGTGTTCAGCGTCAGCACACCGCGCTTGGCGGCTGTTTCCCGTTCGACCGTTTCGTGCAGAGCGTCCGGAGACACGTAATCATCACCCAGCACGATGTCAGCCGACCGAACGGCCCGCTTTTGCACTGCTGAGGTATCTCCGATGTCAGTCATCACTCTTCGTTATACCGGTATCCGACGCCGTACAGGGTTTCGATCGCAGAAAACTCCGAATCAACCATTCGCATCTTCTTGCGCAAGCGCTTGATATGACTATCGATTGTGCGGTCGTCTACGTAAACCTGATCATCATAGGCCACATCCATCAGCTGGTCGCGGCTTTTGACAAAGCCCGGACGCTGCGCCAGTGCCTGAAGGAGAAGGAATTCCGTAACCGTGAGTGACAAGTCCAGACCTTTCCAGGTCACAGCGTGACGCAGCGGGTCCATAGACAACTGCCCACGCGCCATCACTTTGCTTTCTTCGACTTCGCCTTCGCTGTCACTGTTCAAGGCATCCTGACGGCGCAGCAGCGCACGGATCCGCTCGACCAGAAGACGCTGAGAAAATGGCTTTTTGACATAATCGTCAGCGCCCATTCGCAAGCCCAGAACCTCGTCAATCTCGTCATCCTTGGAGGTGAGGAAAATGACGGGCATCGAAGTTTTCTTGCGAAGACGCTGTAGCAGATCCATGCCGTCCATGCGCGGCATCTTGATGTCCAGCACAGCCATGTCAGGCAGCTTTTTCTCAAAAGCCTCTAACGCTGCTTGGCCGTCGTTGTAGGTCTCGACTTCAAACCCTTCTGCTTCAAGGGTCATGGCAACCGATGTCAGGATGTTGCGATCATCATCCACCAGAGCAATTCTGGACATAACTCATTCCTTGTACTGCACGATTATTTTTTCTTACAGTTATGCAGGGATTTCGTATCTCTCCGCAATCCTTTTTGCGATTCGCGAATTTGGTACTATTCGAACGTGGTAATTATGTTAGCGGTCGAATTCTGACAGACTGTCGCAGACCAAAGTCCTTCTTCGAAGTCATGTTTGCGATAAACTGAATTTGGTTGCGCTAACAGGAGCTTAGCATCCTATTCATTTCCTTTTCCATCATGCTAAGGACGCCTTTACCGACACGTTGCATCGAGGCAACGACATCGGGGCCCTATCAAGTTTTGTGACCGCTGGCGCGGACAGGAGTGAAGAAAATGGCATTTGGACGGGTAAACCCGCAGCATCGGCTTGAAGATCAAGGGATCAGTGAGCTGGGTAATGTCTATTATAACCTCATGGAACCCGCGCTCGTGGAGGCAGCGGTAAAGAATAACGAAGGTCGCCTCGGTCGTGGCGGTGCTTTCCTGGTGACCACCGGCAAGCACACCGGCCGTTCGCCCAAGGACAAATTTGTTGTCCGCACCCCCAGCGTCGAAGACACGATCTGGTGGGAAAACAACGCCCCCATGGAGGCCGACAAGTTCGACATCCTGCACGAGGACATGCTCGCCCACATGAAGGGCAAGGATTACTACGTACAGGATCTGTTCGGCGGCGCCGATCCGGCCAACCGTCTGGACGTGCGCGTTGTGACCGAGCTGGCATGGCATGGCCTGTTCATCCGTCACCTGCTGCGCCGCCCCGAGCTGGACGAGCTGGACGAATTCGTTCCCGAATTCACCATCATCAACTGCCCCTCGTTCAAAGCAGACGCTGAAAAACATGGCTGCCGCAGCGAGACCGTGATCGCACTGAACTTCGACAAGAAGCTCATCCTGATCGGCGGTACCGAGTACGCAGGCGAAAACAAGAAGTCGGTATTCACTCTGCTGAACTACCTGCTGCCCGCCAAAGGCATCATGCCGATGCACTGCTCGGCCAACCACGCCACCGGCAACCCCGTGGACGCGGCTGTGTTCTTTGGTCTGTCGGGCACCGGCAAAACCACCCTGTCGGCAGACCCGTCGCGCACCCTGATCGGTGACGACGAGCACGGCTGGTCGGACAAGGGCACCTTCAACTTCGAAGGCGGCTGCTACGCCAAGACCATCAACCTGAACGCCGAAGCCGAGCCCGAAATCTACGCGACCACCACCAAGTTCGCGACTGTGATCGAGAACATGGTATTCGACGAAGAAACCCTCGAGCTGGACTTCGATGATGACAGCCTGACCGCCAACATGCGTTGCGCGTACCCGCTGCATTACATCTCGAACGCGTCCTACTCGGCTCAGGGCGGCCACCCCAAGAACGTCATCATGCTGACCTGTGATGCGTTCGGTGTTCTGCCCCCGATCGCGCGTCTGACACCTGCGCAGGCAATGTACCACTTCCTTTCGGGCTTCACGTCCAAGGTTGCAGGGACCGAGCGCGGCGTGACCGAGCCCGAGCCCACCTTTTCGACCTGCTTTGGAGCTCCCTTCATGCCCCGCCGCCCCGAGGTTTACGGCAACCTGCTGCGTGACAAGATCGCCAAGCACGGTGCAACCTGCTGGCTGGTGAACACCGGTTGGACCGGCGGCGCCTACGGCACCGGCAAGCGTATGCCTATCAAGGCAACCCGCGCCCTGCTGACCGCTGCTCTGGACGGCAGCCTGAGCGCAGTCGAGTTCCGCAAGGACCCGAACTTTGGCTTTGATGTGCCTGTGGACGTTCCCGGTGTGCCCGAAGTGCTGCTGGATCCCCGCCGCACTTGGGGTGATCCCGAAGCCTATGACGCGCAGGCAGAGAAGCTGGTCAAGATGTTCTCGGACAACTTCGAGCAGTACGTGCCCTACATCGACAAAGACGTTAAGGCCGCTGCAATCGGTTGATTGGAGTGAGGGGGCGCTGCCCCCTCTTGCCTATGGCAATTCACCCCCGGGGTATTTTGCCAACGTGAAGATAAGTCGCCGGTCCTGGTTGGGCCGGCGATTTTCGTTTAGCCCATCAGGCCACGACGGATCAGGTTCAGGCCTGCGATCATCAGGACCAACAGGGTCGCTTTGCGAAACGCGTTTTGGTCGATCCGGTCGTTGACCTTGAGGCCAAGCCACATCCCAATGATGGCAGGCGGAACGATAGCGATCGAGAACGGCAGGGTTTCGGCGCGGACGACCCCCGATCCAATATGAGCGAACAAGAGGACGATCGCGCCGAGGCCGTAGATTACGCCTTGGACGCGAATGTGGTCACGCTTGGGCGTATCCAAAGCCGTCAGGTACGCCACTGTTGGCGGCCCCCAGACACCGGACAGCCCCCCGATGAAACCGGCAAAAGCCCCGATCCCGATTTCGGTGGTTCGGGTCGGCGGAGAGGCGATGCGCAGGGGCATCCCAGCTAGCTGCGTCGCAGCGAAGATGACGATGGGCACCCCGATGATCAGCAGCATCAGCTCGGCAGGGATAGTACGCACCAACTGGGCACTGATGATCAGAACGATAAGCAGCGTCCCAAGGTATCTGCGGAACTTCAGCAATGATTCCCATGCGGCACGCGGGCCTTGGCGCATGGCCTGCATCCCGTTGGTGATCACGGTCGGCAGAATCAGCCCAGCGAGCGCCAATTCCGGCGAAATAACAGAAGAAAGGCCGGAAATTAGAATCATCGGCATGGCAAACCCCACCATACCTTTGACCACACCAGCAATGAAGGCGACACTCAGAGCCAGCACAAACGCCGACGGTGTCATAAGATGCGTTACGAGTTCCATTTCAGCCATTTAGCATGCCCCTGAGGGCGATAGGTAAAAACTTCAACGCGCAATAATGGGTACACTTTCGTCCCGTGTTCGGTATTTTTATTGCGCTGCGCCTGCAAAGGCTCTAGTTCTCTGCACAAGCATTATAGGAGATGACTCATGGCACATGACGGACAGGACTTCGCAGCGCAGACCGCGACGCTGCTTCCCGATTTGCTCAGCCTGACCGAGGCTGCGATCGCGCCCGCCGAGGCGATCCTTGAACAAGCGCTGAACAATGTCCGCGCGATGGTGACAGACGGCGACCGCGTTTCGAACGCTCTGGTCGAGCAGAACCAGACTGCCGCGCACGGTGTGGCGTGGCTGGCGACCTATGTCGAGGCGCTGCGCGAGATGCACCGTTGGGCAATCGCGCTGAAGGAAGAAGGCAAGTTCGGCGAAACTGAGCAGCTGATCCTGCAGATCGCGTTCGGCGAATACCTGAGCCAGATCGCTGGCGGCATCCAGATGAACCAAGGCGAGATCATTCGCGTGTCCGATATGGGCGTCTCGCCCGAGGCCGTCGCAGAGATGATGACTGACGCGGTCAAGACCTTGATCGCGAGTGGCAACTCTCAGGCCGCGCGCGTGCGCCTCGTCGAAATCATGCGCGACAGCCGTGCGAACGTGACCACAGGCCAATCCGGTCTGGACGAAGAGATGGAGATGATCCGCGAGCAGTTCCGCCGCTATTCGGTGGACCGCGTGGAGCCCCATGCCCACGAATGGCACCTGAAGGACGAGCTGATCCCGCTAGAGATCATCAACGAGCTGGCGGAAATGGGCGTCTTTGGCCTGACCATCCCCGAGGAATACGGCGGGTTCGGCATGTCCAAAACCGCGATGTGCGTTGTCTCGGAAGAGCTGTCGCGCGGCTATATCGGCGTTGGTTCGCTTGGCACCCGCTCCGAAATCGCGGCAGAGCTGATCCTTGCTGGCGGCACCGAAGAGCAGAAGCAGAAGTGGCTGCCCGAACTGGCCTCTGCCGAGAAGCTGCCGACTGCTGTGTTCACCGAGCCGAACACTGGTTCCGACCTTGGCAGTCTGCGCACCCGCGCGGTCAAGAATGCCGATGGCGACTATGAAGTGACCGGCAACAAGACCTGGATCACCCACGCGGCGCGCACCCACGTGATGACCCTGCTGGCGCGGACCGATCCGTCGACCGACAACTACAAAGGTCTGTCGATGTTCCTGGCCGAGAAGACCCCCGGCACTGACGAAGAACCCTTCCCGACCCCCGGAATGACCGGCGGCGAGATCGAGGTTCTGGGGTATCGCGGCATGAAGGAATATGAGCTGGGCTTCGATAAGTTCGCGGTCAAAGGTGAAAACCTGCTTGGCGGCGAAGAAGGCCAGGGCTTCAAGCAGCTGATGCAGACCTTTGAGTCGGCCCGTATCCAGACCGCAGCGCGCGCTGTTGGTGTGGGCCAGTCAGCTCTGGACGTGTCGATGCGCTATGCCGAGGACCGCAAGCAGTTCGGCAAGTCGCTGATCGAATTCCCCCGCGTGGCCAACAAGCTGGCAATGATGGCGGTGGAACTGATGATCGCGCGTCAGCTGACCTACTTCTCGGCCCGCGAGAAGGACAACGATCGTCGCTGTGACCTTGAGGCTGGTATGGCCAAGCTGCTGGGAGCCCGTGTTGCTTGGGCGGCGGCGGACAACGGTCTGCAGATCCATGGCGGCAACGGCTTCGCGCTGGAATACACCATCAGCCGCATCCTGTGTGATGCGCGCATCCTGAACATCTTTGAAGGTGCTGGTGAAATTCAGGCGCAGGTCATCGCGCGCCGTTTGCTGGGCTAAGGTTCGTGGGGGTCTGCCCCCCCCCCCCAAGGCCTTTTTCCCAAACGAAAAAAAAACCACCCTTTCTTTCTTTCTCTTCTCCCCCCCCTACACCGCCCACAAAAC
>NZ_JBGFGN010000123.1:0-4363 GCF_041224595.1 Donghicola sp. XS_ASV15
TTGTCTTGGCTGTTGAGCTCTGACAGCGATGCACCGCGCACCAGAATCTCGACATCGCCGTATTCCACCAGCACGAATTTGCCGCTCTTGGAGAAGCTCAGGTCATCGAAAGACACATCAGCCTGCGCCAGATCGATCAGATCAACCCCTACCTTGAAGCCAAATATCTTGTCGCGCCCCGATACGTCATCAAAGATAAAGGCATCTGCGCCGCCCTTGCCTTTTAGGATGTCGTTCCCTTCGCCGCCGCTCAGGGTATCATTCCCTTTGCCTCCGATCAGAGTGTCTCGTCCCTCCAGTCCGGCTAGGAAATTCTCACCGCCGTCGCCAACGAGCTTGTCTTTGTAGATTGTTCCGAACGCATCTTCGATCGATTTCAGCGTGTCCCTGTCCCCGAAACCATCGATCGCAAATCCCTTCGCAAGATTGACCGTGACCCCGTCAAAGCCACCATTGGTTTCGTCAGCGGCGTAATCCACCAGATCGTAGCCCGCACCGCCCTTGATCGTATCTTCCCCGGCGAGCCCGTAGAAAACGTTGTTCTTCTTGTTCCCGATCAGCTTGTCATCCAGAGCAGAGGCAACGACATCCTCGATCTGACGGAGTTTGTCTCGATAGCCCCACCCATCAATGGCAAAACCCTTGGAGAGCTTCACGACCACGCCTTGCTCTCCATCCCAATGATTGTAACTCACGACATCGGACCCTTTGCCACCAACGATGGTGTCGTCCCCGAAGCTGCCGAACAAAATGTCCGAACCCGCGCCACCGTTCAGGTGGTCGTCCCCTTCCCATCCGACCAGCTGATCATTCCCAGCTTCGCCAAGCATGTAATCCGTTTGCGAAAAGTCGAACATGCTGTCGTCTTCGGTCACCAACACGTCAGGTAGTTGAGACAGAGAGAAAACCTCGCCTTCGGCAAAATGGCCGGTCTGCAACTCATCGTCGCTGTACATGTTGCTCACAAAGTACTCGAGTGCGGACAGATCAAACCCGTCATCGAAGTATTCCGCGTAGTCGCCGCCAAGAGGAATGACCAGCACTGTGCCTGCGCCACCAAGTTCTCCGTAGCGCAGCAGTGCCAGCTCCAGACTGTCACCGTTCACCATCGTAATTTCCTGATAAGCGATATCGGCATCCGACAAAGAGTAAGGTTCGCCGTAGATCGAAATATCGTAGATGTACCCGTCCAGAACAGACGTCTGAACCAGATCGTAGCCATCCACAGCATCTGTGTATGTGTAACTCAGCTCCAGATCGCTGGTACCGACAAATCCGACCTGAATAGGCGTGACATTGTCGATAATCCCCTGCGAACTGTCTTCGTACCAAGAATACGCGGTCACAGAATAGGTCGTCATGAAAAGTTACCCCAAGAAGAGCCCGACTGACGGCGGGACAATAAGCAAAATATGAAAATTCGCCTTCATGCTTACACGCTCTGAAACGCGTGCGGCAATCGTGGTTTCCTGACTTGCAAGAAACGCAAAAAGCCCCTCACTTGGGGGCTTTTGACTGACATCAGAGAAGAAAGTCGGGTTTAGTGCAATGCCCTGCGCAGGGGGCGCGTGTCGTTTGCGGTTTCCGTCTCACAGTCCACTGACATCATCTCGGAAAGATAGCGGCGCACGGTCATCAGATCCTCGCGGTACTCGGCCAAGATCTCTTTCACACGGGACAGCTCGGCGTCGACAGAAGCCCGCTTTTCGCTGCAGCTGTCACTAGAGGGCCGACGGCCCAGACGATACAGGCCCGTCGTTGTAACCACGACCTTTTCCGCGATATCAATATGCACCACGCGGCCCGTGACCAACAGTGACGGCTTTTCGCCGGACATTGCCGAAGTGACGCCACAAATCTCAATATGCACGTTGGGTTTGTGGATGATGGTCCAGTTGTGCAGCACACACGCGCCCGCGGCGTCCTGCGCTGAAATATCCCTGACAAGCGCAAACGCAGTCAGTTCCTGCTCCAGACGAGAGACAAGTGCTTCTCGATGCGGGGGGATCGTCATGACAGCGCCTCAAACATTCCATTTACTGAAGCCAAGCTAACATGACAGTTCAAAGAAAACACCTGCGCTCTCGGTCAAAGAAGCTGCAATTTTCGGCACGTTCTTTACCCAAACCGCGCATTCGGCATCCAAAGGTGTGTCCGCAGATTGGGTGCGCGAGACCGTTTCGGGGTGTGTGGCCTACCTATGGTGATAGGCCGCTCCAACTCGGTCAGACCAGATGCGCCTGCAGAATACCCTTGAGTTTGTCGATAGACAAAGGCTTGGGAAGGTAGGCTGTTGCGCCGACCTCCTCAAACCTTTGGGTATCATCCCCAACCACAGCGGCAGTCAAACCAATCATAGGGATATCAATGCCTTGGTCTTTGACAGACTGCATCAGTTCGTCGCCGGGCATCTCGGGCATAAACAAATCTGTGAGCAACAGATCCGGTTGATCTTCTTTGATCCGCGCCAGTGCAAGCGCACCATTTTCAAAGTGCTCGATTGTACCAAACACGCGGCCCAACTGTTTGAGGGTAATCTTGGCCACCAGTTTGTTGTCCTCGGCCAGTACCACCCTCAGGGTCTTAAGATGCTCGTCCAGATCGGCACAGTCATTGACCACAGATTTCGAGTGCCCCTCTAGCGTGACCACTTCTGGCATTACAATTCGATAGCCAGCGCCACCTTCTGGCGCCTTGAAATAGGACAGCCGCCCGCCGAGCATTTCGATCATTTGCTTGGCGATATAAAGCCCAAGCCCCGACCCGTCCGCCTGATTGCGCGCGTCCGCACTGCCCCGCTCAAAGGGTTGGAACAAACGGGCCACATCGGCATCGGGGATGCCGACGCCATTGTCCGTCACCGTCCATGCGATCTGATTCAGGTTCGTACCATCCGGGCCGTCATCAGGTTTGCGCTCAAAGGCGATCCGGATTTCAGACCCTTTGGAATGGATGATCGCGTTTCGCACCAGATTTCCGAGCACCTGCTTGATCCGAGAGGCATCCCCCATGATTGAACGCTCTGCGCCGGTCTCGAGGTCGGTCGTGATACAGAAACCGCGCCCCTCGGCCATCATACGGTAGGTTCCCTCGACCTGACCTGCTAGTTCCGTTGGCACGTAGGGGCTGATTTTGACACGTTGGTTTTTCTCGGGGTTCACGGCCTGACGCATGTCGTCCAGAACCGTCAAAAGCTGGTCAGATGCCTCTCGCATCTGGGGCAACAGCTCGGCAACGTCTTCTCCGCGATCCAACTCTGAAATCATCATCGAGAGGACGGACGCCGGGGTTCGCACCTCGTGAGAGACAATAGAGAAAAGTTGGTTCTGACGCTCTTGCTTGACCGACAGTTCTTTCAATGCACCCGACAGGGCCCGTTCGCGCCTGTACTCCTCGGTCACCTCGATCATCAGGCCATAGACGATGCGATCATTCCACGCGCTGTTTTCGCCCCAGAGATAAAGCCGCAGAAGCCGTTCTCGACCATCAGAGAAGTTTCTAAGAAGCGGTAGCACCATCGTCGTCGCGTCGTTCTTGGTTCCCTGGAAAAACGCGCGGAGTTCGGGGCGCTGCTCAAGTCCGAAAGCTTCGACGAATGTATCCAAGGTGGTTTCGGCAGGACGGTTCAACAACCTCTGCCCCGAGGGGTCCATTCGCAGGGTATTGCGCGGCACATTCACGGCAAACAAGCCGACACCAGCGAATTCCCGCACCATAGACAAGCGCCGCAAACTGGCGCGGCGCTGTTCCCGCTCGTGTCTGCCGCGACCTCTGAGGGCCATCGTCATGACAATCAGGAAAAGTGCACCGATGGAGTAGGATTCCAGCAAAGAGGACTCGATATTCCCTGCGGGCGTGTCCGTTAGGTAAAATCCTGTCATCGCTGAATAAAACGTAATGCCAACGATTACGACGATCGGCGCGACACCAGCGGGCAGAAACATTGCGAAGAGCAACCCGACGATCGCCGTATCCAGCATCGGGTATCCCAGAAAGCCCTTTGCGTGCAGCACTCCGAGAAGCGGAAAGATCAGCATCGCCGGGAGGTATCGCGCAACACGGTGCAAACGATCCGTATAGAGAACCGCAACAAAGAAACCGACGACGACTGAGGCCCCGCGCAAACTTCGGTTTATCGAAAATTCGACAAAGTTCTCGTTAAAGCCAAGCGCGTCTAGGTTCTCTGGCGGCAAGAAGTTTGAATAGAGATCCAGCAGGAACACTGTGAACGGCGGAGCAATACTCGGCCACGGTAGCGACGGCATAGTGTTGTCGCGGGCGGCGTAAAAGTCGTCCACTTTTGCCCTTTCGGATTTCGGGAGGGCTTGGGGATATACACCGTGGACTTGTATTTGAAGGTGCG
>NZ_JBGFGN010000128.1:0-59490 GCF_041224595.1 Donghicola sp. XS_ASV15
ACCTTCAAATACAAGTCCACGGTGTATATCCCCAAGCCCTCCCGAAATCCGAAAGGGCAAAAGTGGACGACTTTTACGCCGCCCGCGACAACACTATGCCGTCGCTACCGTGGCCGAGTATTGCTCCGCCGTTCACATCCCATCATGCACGCCAACAAACCGAAGCATCGGCCTTTTTCTTGGCTGTACGCATTACGGGTTCCGCGCACAACTATTTGCAAAGGTCGCCGGATTGCGCGGCCTAACCGCTCGGCTTCTTGATCCAACGCATGCTATGGCCTGCCAAGTGCTGCAGCGCTACCCGAACCATCGCCTGTCTGCAAACACCCCATTTTGGGGCTTCTACACGCCGCCTCAGCGGGAAATCGCGACAATTTCTGGCCTTATGGCGCAGTCCGCACCCCGACTGGCCCAATCAGTTTTGAGGCCAAAGTTGATGTAAATGTGCCGTCCTAGGCTCAGGATAGAGCTTGAGAAGATTGGGAAGGGCGCCTGTCTCCTCAATCGATATCAGGGGAAACGACGGAGACATAAACGGGCGCTCAGATCGACTGGCGCTACCGCTCTGTCTTGTCGATGTCCCCAGTTAACCCATATCTCTTCGTTGGTAAAAGACGTGATCAAGAGCGCTCAAAACGCGCAAGACGAGCCCAGTCAAATTCTACACCAATGCCGGGCTCGTCGGCTGCCACTGCTTGATGATCCTCTATCACCAGAGGACGTTTTGTGTAGTCGTCTATCGGAAAGCTGTGGACCTCAAGCCAACCTGCATTCGGACGCGCCGAAACCAGCCCCACATGGAGTTCCTGCATCCCGTGACTACAGATCGGAATACCTGCCTTTAGTGAACGATTGGCAACCTGTAGCCAGCCGGTTATGCCGCCACAATTCGAGGCATCAGGTTGGATAAAGCTAAGCCCAGCATCTTCGAAAGCCATGTCAAATTCATGAATGGTGTGTAGATTTTCCCCCATGGCCAGCGGCACTCCTGCCGCTTTGGCGATGCGGGCATAGCCTTTGTAATCGTCGGGAATGATCGGCTCTTCGAACCACAGTACATCTACCGTGCGAAAGCCCTCTGCGGCACGGATCGCCTGTTCGACTGTGAGCGCGTAATTGGCATCAACCATCAGGGCGTTGTCGTTGCCTATCACATTTCGGATGGCTTTTGCGCGAGCGATGTCTTCTGAAACCTCCGGTCGACCGACTTTGATCTTTACGCCGTTCAAGCCGCGCGCCAAAAAGGACTCCGCTTGCCTTTCAAGCTTTGGCAGGCTGAAATTAAGATCAATCCCTCCGCCATAGGCATTGCACCGTTTGCCGGCCCCGCCTGCCATTCTCCAGAGCGGTTCGCCCGTGCGTTTTCCCCTCGCATCCCAAAGCGCAATGTCTACCGCCGAAATCGCAAATGAGGCGACGCCACCACGGCCCACATAATGAAGATGCCAGAGCATTTCTTCGTAGCGCGCTTCAACATCAGTCGCGTCCCGTCCCACCACAAAAGGTGCAAGGTCATCCCGGATCATCGCCGCGATCGCACTGCCCCCACGCCCACCAGTATAGGTGTAGCCCGTACCCTCTGTTCCGTCGGTAAGCCGGACTGTCGCAGTAATAATTTCAAAGTGCGAATGACTGCCATGCTTTGCGTCAACAAGAACCTCCGTAAGAGGCACTTGAAAGTGTCGGACATCAACAGACTGGATTAGGCTCATCACATTCTCCCTGACACCAGCCGCTCTTCTCGGAAGCGGCCAATATTCTACACATATGCAACACTGTTGCCTCAGTTGGCGCAAAGCAAGGTAGCTTTGTGACCCGCTTGGTAGCGATGTTCAGAATTATGATGAGCGCTTGCGGCTTGGAAATCTCAGGAGGTGTAGCAGCGCTTCAGCCAAGCCGCCATTGCATCAAGCTTGGTGCGCGTGTCATCGCAATGCTCCATCGCGCGCAGGTAACCGTGGATCAATCCAGTGCCTGTGTCGAATGCGACGGGCACTCCGGCGGCGCGCAGCTTGTCGGCATAGGCATAACCATCGTCGCGCAACGGATCGTGTTCGGCGACGGCGATAAAGGCTTGTGGCAGGTCCGAGTGGCTTTCGGCGTGGAGGGGCGCGGCGAGGGGGTGCTTCAGGTTCGCTTCGGACCCGCAATACATCAGGTTGGTGCCGGGCATGTCCTTGGTCCGGATCAGGGGGCCGTCTGCGTTTTCCTGATAGGAGGGCAGGGACATCTCGAAATGGACACAAGGATAGACCAGCAACTGCGCCATCGGTGCGGCATCCGTCCCGCGCAGTTCTAGGCACGCCGCTGCGGCCAGGTTTGCGCCAGCGCTGTCGCCACCAATGGCGATCCGGGCGGGGTCAATGCCAAGGGTTTCGGCATTCTCGTGAACCCAGCGGGCCACGTCGATGACTTCGTGGATCGCCTTGGGGAAGGGGTGTTCGGGCGCCAGAGCATAGTCCACGCTGATCACGGTCTGCCCGTTCGCGGCGGCGATCCGGCTGGTGATATCAGCGTGGGTCATGGGGCTGCCCTGCATCCACGCTCCGCCATGCATGTAGATCAGGCAGGGCTGCGCACCTTCGCTCTGGTGTCGTTCGATCCGCAGCAGCACATTCCGACCGCCTGACGGCACAAAGGCTGTCGAGACTTCGATCCCCTCGGGTTGGGGAAGGCGCATTTTGTCGGCGATGTATTCGAACAACAGGCGACGGTCCGAAATTGGGGCGCCAGCGGGCAGCACAGACCATGACTCGCCCCAGATATCCAAAAAGGTTTTGATTTGCGGGTTCAGCATCGGAAACTCCTGTGCGATCAGCCTTGGTAGCCAAGCAGGCGAGGCAAAAAGAGAACAAAGTCAGGGCAATAGGTAATCACACCCAAGGCGAACAGCAGTGCCAGAATGAAAGGCCAGATATCGCGGACAATCGCTCCGAGGGGCTGTTTGGTGATATTGGCCGTGATGAACAGCAACAGTCCATAGGGCGGCGTGATCAGGCCAAGCATGGAGTTCACGACCGCAATCACGCCGAAATGGATCAGGTCAATCCCCATGGCCTGAACCGCCGGGATCAGGATTGGCACAACGATCAGAAGGATCGCCCCACCTTCGAGCACACAGCCGAGCAGAAGGATCAGGACATTGACCACCAGAAGGAAGCCGGTTTGCGACAGGTCCATGCTGCCCAACCAAGTGGCGAGCGCGTTGGGGATATCTTCTCGGGTGATCACGTAGTTGAAGGTGATCGATCCGGCGATCAGCACACCGATAGACCCGGCCGAGCGCGCGCCTGATGCCAACGTGTCCCAGAACGCGCGGAAGGTAACAGAGCGATACAACATGACCGAAATCATCAGGGCGTAAGCAGCAGCAACGGCGGCAGCTTCGGTCGGGGTCACGATGCCGCTGTAGATCCCGCCAAGCAGAATGACCGGCAGCATCAGCGCGGGAAAGGCCTGCATCGTCACGCGGGGCAGTTCTGACATGGGGACAGCGTCATCGGTCGGAAAGCCGCGGCGGCGCGCGATCACATAGTTCATCAGTGACATGACCAGCGCCATCAACAAGCCGGGCGCGAGACCAGCCGCAAAGAGAAAGCCGACGGATTGGTCAGACACCAGCGCATACAGAACCATAGGGATCGAGGGCGGGATGATCGGGCCGATGGTGGCTGTGGCCGCTGTGATCGCTGCGGCATAGCTGGCGGTGTATTTGCCATCACGGGTCATCAGGCCAATGATGATCTTGCCCATGCCCACGGCATCAGCGACCGCCGATCCCGACATGCCCGAGAAAATCACCGAGGACACCACGTTCACGTGGCCCAAGCCGCCTCGGAAGCGCCCCACCAACGCCTGACAGAACTTCAGCAGGCGGTCGGCCAGAGAGCCGATGTTCATGATGTCAGCGGCCAGGATAAACAGGGGGATCGCGAGCAAGGTGTACCCATTGTACAGGCCCTGAAGCAGCTGCTCGGATGCGATCGAGGGATCATACCCCTTCATTATCAGATAGAGGAACGATCCGCACATCATGGCCAGACCAACGGACAGTCCGGCGATCGACAGCAGCACAATCAGGACCATCGAGAGTAGGAACGGATCAATCATAGTCGTGAGTCTCCGGGTGCAGATCAACCTCGTCGCGGCTGCGTGAGCCCATGATACCGCCCCATGCGACCAGTAGCATCCGGATGATCACCGAGATGTGGAAGGGGATGTAGATGCCGAACACCAGATCAAAGGGCCAGCGCAAGTAGGCTGTGCGCTCGATCTCCATAAAGGTGACGTAGCCCCAAGCAGCGGGCAGAGTGTAAATAAAGATGCCAGCGCAGATCAGGCCGCTAAACACGTCAAAGGCTCGGCGCACGCCCCGTGGTACGGCGCTGTAGACGATGTCCAAGCGGATCATGTCGCCTTGGCGGATCACAAAGGCAAAGCTGAACAGAATGCCCCAAACCCATGCAATGGTGACCCATTCTACGGTCCAGCCCACGGGCAGGTTCAGGAAATAACGGAATACGATCTGCAAGATAAAGACAGCGAACATGCTGCCCAGAAGCAGGGCGCTGATATGCTGGGGCAAGGCCGCAAGCCGTTGCCAGAGGGTCCTGACAGTGTCCATGACCGATCCTGTACAGAGTGCGGAAAACGGCAGGGGGTCATCCTCCCTGCCGCAGTGGTGTGCAGTAACCTTACTGACCGACCGCGACGATCGCGTCGATCATGCCCGCGGGCCAGTCTTTGGAGTAATCCGAGTTCTGGTAGACTTCGATCACGTGGCTCTGGAATGCCGCATTGTCAGGGCTGTAGACGTCGATCCCGTTGGCAACCATATCCGCCTCGAGGCTGGCTTCCTGATCAATGGTGACCTGATCCAGCGCCGCTTCGAAGTTGTCGGCACACTCCTGCACCTTGGCCTGCTGAGCCTCGGTCATCGAGTTCCATTTGCTCATCGAAATGGTGAACTCGTTCGCGGCGATCAGGTGCGCGGTTTTGCCGATGTGGTTGATCACTTCGTCAAACTTCATGCTGCGAACAGCGGGGAAGCCGTTGTCCTGACCGTCAATCGCACCGGTCTGAAGCGCGGTGTAAACCTCGGTGAAGGGGACAGGAACGGGCGATGCGCCCATTGCAGAGCCAACGAACTGCCAGCCTTCGCCCGGGGGCATACGCAGTTTGACGCCATCCAGATCGGCGGGTGTCATGATACGCTCTTCGCCGACATAGCCCAGATGACGGGCGCCAATGTAAGGGAAGGCCAGAATTTTAACTTTTGCCTTTTCCTCGATCTCGGCCAGCATTTCGTCCAGCACGTCCGAGTCATACACAGCGCGCATGTGCTCGTAGTCGCGGAACAGGAACGGCGTCCCTAGGATCGAAGTCGACGGGATCTGGTTGTAGAAGTCAAAGATCGCCAGGTTCGCCATATCGAGGTTGCCGCGCTGCATGGCGGTCATCTCGGTGCCCTGCTTGAACAGGGTTGCGCCGTGGTACGACTTGAATTCGAACTCATCACCAAGGCAGCCGCCGAACGCTTCGCGCAGGGTGGTGGTGCGGATGTCGTTTTCAGACACGGTGTCCGAATAGATCAGTTCGACTTTATCAGCCGCAAAGGCAGGGGCTGCAACGGCGCACGCGGCCACGCAGGCCAGAATGGTCTTGGTAATCACAGGTGTCTCCTCCCAGACATATGTTGCGCGATCAAATCGGGCAGGGCCGTCCTCTCGGCCCGACACCGCGATTCAGATATCGCTTGAAATTTATGTACCACGTGGTTCATTTCTGTAAAGAGAGTTTCTCGTTGCAAGAGGTCTGGTGGCAGATACACTGCCCCATGGGAGGATTTTGGCAATGAAATCAGAGGGTAGGGAAAAGGCTAGATCTGGCCGGCGCAAGCTGTCTGCCGATCAGGATGGCGCAGCGCGGGCGCAAGTGACGCGCGCGAATATCATCGATGTGGCGACCAAAGAGTTCGTGGCCCACGGATTCGACGGTGCCAGTGTCAACGAAATTGCCAAGGCCTCTGACACGTCGAAGCGCATGATATACTATCACTTTGCCTGCAAGCAGGAGCTGTACACCGCTGTGCTAGAAGCCGCCTATGCCCG
The DNA here is from genome assembly GCF_041224595.1 of Donghicola sp. XS_ASV15. Lineage (NCBI taxonomy): Bacteria > Pseudomonadati > Pseudomonadota > Alphaproteobacteria > Rhodobacterales > Roseobacteraceae > Donghicola > Donghicola sp. XS_ASV15. The sequence continues at coordinate 6,111 of NZ_JBGFGN010000128.1, forward strand.
TGTGGGGCGTGCTGTTGTGACTTCAGAGCTTCCTCAGCGCGATCAGAGTGCAATGGAGGCACTGCGCTCCTATGCGTGCGAAGCCTTCGAGAAATTTAACGCGAACGAAGATTTCGTGCGGTTGATCATGGCTGAAAATCTGGCGCGCGGATCGACGATCCAGAAATCAGACATCGTGCGGCAGCGTTCGCGGACAAACCTATCGGCCCTAGAGGCAATTTGTCGACGCGGTGTCGAAGAGGGGTCCATGCGATCTGATTTTCGTACGGTTGATTTGTATTTTGCGATCGTTGGCGTGGCGTTTCACGCGGTGTCGAACAGGACGTCGACCGAGATTTCATTGGGTATGGACCTTGGGTCCGAGGCCGAGCTTGCCTATCGCCGCCGCTTGGTGGGGGATATGGCCTGCCGGTATGTCTGCAAGATTTGATTGAAAGAGGCATTGGTAGAATGACACCAGAAGAGATTATCGCACGTCACCCACCCATTGCGCCGGGGTTGACGTTGATCTGGACCGCCTTGGTCGACATTGCAGCCCGCGAGGATTGGGGGCCATCCCCCCGAGGCCATCGCTACGTTGTGCCGATCACGGGCGGTCAGGTGTTCGCAGGTCCGGGCGGAGAGGGCCTGTTCGGAAAGGTGCTGCCCGGCGGCGCAGATCGCCAACTGGTGACATCGGAGGGGATCAAGTCGCTCCATGCACTTTACGAGATGCAGACCGATGATGGGGCGATCCTGACCATCGATAACCGCGTGAAGATTGACGAAACCGTTGGTCCTGCGCCTTATCGCCGTTCCGTCATCGAAGTGACCGCACCCGAGGGTCGCTTTGCCTGGATGAACCATCGCATCTTTGTGGGAACACTAGAGCCCGCGATGCCCGATCGGAACGCGGTGATTATCCGTGGTTGGGGTTGACCTTCCAGCATCGGCTTTTTGCCACCCACGCATTGCCCCACTTGATTTGACGAGCTTGCTATGTCCATTTCCGAACGTCCCAAGATCGACTGCCACTGCCACATTTTCGACCCCGCGCGCTTTCCTTATGACCCCGCATCGCCCTACCATCCCGCGGGCCAAGAGATCGCGACCGCCGCGCAAATGCGGCATGTTTTTGCGGCGCACCGCGTCGAACACGCGCTGCTTGTTCAGCCAAACAGCGGCTACGGGTATGACAATTCCTGTATGCTGGACGCGATTGCCAACAGTGGTGGGCGTTGGAAAGGTGTGGCCGTCGCACCAGACAATGCCAGTCTCGGGCACCTGTCCGAGCTGAAAGATCAAGGCATCGTAGGCATTGCGATCAACCTGCCATTCTATGCTGCGGGCTACTATAATAGCCACGCAGCACTTTTCGACCGTATCGCACAGCTGGACATGTGGCTCCAGGTGCAGGTCGAGGACACGATGCTGCTGGATATTTTGCCAATGCTACAGGACTCAGGCGCCAAACTGCTCATTGACCACTGTGGGCGGCCCAACATTGACAAAGGCCTTGGCCAGCCCGCATTCGAAACCCTACTGGATCTGGGGCGCGGAGATCGCGCAGCGATCAAGCTTTCGGGCTACGTCAAGTTTTCGCAGGTGCCGCATCCGTTCGAAGATACCCGACCATTCGCGCAGGCGCTGATCGACGCCTTCGGGGTCGAAAATTGCATTTGGGGCTCAGACTGGCCGTTCCTGCGCGCCCCGTCACGGGTTGATTACGGACCCCTTCTGGATCTTTTTGCGGACCTCGTGCCAGAGGTCGGACACCAGAATGCGATACTGTGGGACAACCCGAAACGCCTGTTTGGCTTCTAGAACCCGTCTGTTCTATGGGTGTCAGACGTAGGATTGTCGTGCCCACAAACTGCATTTGCGAGTGTTGCTTGTCGTTAAATGACGGCAACGATGCTGGCATTGTTCGTTTGTCGGACTTTTTCTGGCTGAAATCGGCCCAGTGACGTGATGGCGTGATCCCAGCACTTCGCTGTGGGGACACCGCTGATTGGCCTGCAAGAATGTTACCCAAAGAGTTCCTCCATCTTCTTGGCGACGAGCACCGGATAGCGTTCCGGCATCAGGCGCACGAGCAGATCAAGCCGTTTCGCCTTGCCGGTCAAAACAATGCGCCGTTTCCCACGCGCCATACCATCGAGGATCTGACGTGCCGCTTCCTCTGGGGGCATTTTCAACAGTTTCTCTTGATAGACCTGAAGGCGGCGGCGGGCGGCGGGCTGCTTGTCTGCGGGTAGAGAGTCGATCTCTGCTGCGCGCCGCGACGCGATTTGCGTTGCCACACCGCCCGGATGCACAACTGTCACGCCGACAGGATGGCCGTCGTACAGCATCTCTTGGCGGATCGCTTCAGAGAAGCCGCGCACCGCAAATTTCGCCGTCACATAGGGCGACATATGCGGCTGCGCCATTAGGCCGTTGAGGCTGGAAATCGTCACCAGATGCCCATCGCCGCTGGCAATGAGATGTGGCAGGAAGACCCGCGCGCCTGTCAGAACCCCGTCAAGGTTCACCGCCATGACCTTGTCGAACTCTGCGGGGGGCATCTGTGTATAGGTGTCGTTGGTTGGCGAAATCCCCGCATTTCCGAACAGCATATTCACACTGCCGAACCGCGCCGATACGTGTTCGCTGTAAGCAGCATAGCTAGCACGGTCGGCCACATCCAGCCTATCGGCGACTACCTCTGCGCCGCGATGATGAGCCTCTGCTGCGGTCTCTTCGACCCCTGCAACGTCTACGTCCGAAAGGGCCAGCCGTGCGCCACGATCGGCAAGGTCAAGCGCAAGGGCGCGCCCAATGCCGCTGCCCGCGCCTGTGATGACCGCGACGCGATTGGTGAAGATGTCTTTCATGTCGGGTCTTCCATTTCTCGGATGTGGGTCGTGATCAGCGCCGAAAGCCGCGGCGCAAGTGCGGCGGTGATTTCGTGGCCCATGCCAGTAATCGTTTCGTGCCGTGCGCCGTTGATGGCCCACGCCGTGGCGCGGCCGCCTGATGGATGGACCAGCGGATCGCGGTCACCGTGGATCACCAGCGTTGGGGCGTGGATCTTTGCCAGTTCAGCGGTGCGGTCGCCCGAAGCGATGATTGCGCCAATCTGCCGACCTGTGCCCGCAAATTGCGCCAGTCCGCCCCTGTCAAAGGACAGGGCAAAGGTCTCGCGCGCCTCTTCTGGGTCCGCTGGGAAGCCTTTGCCGCCGATGAAACGCGACAATACCATCCGGCGCTCGATAAAGGCTGTTCGATCTGTTGCGGGCTTGCGTGACAGCTCCAGCATCATCCGCAGACCGGGTTGGCCGACCTTCTTCGCCCCTGTGGAAGAAAAGATAGATGTCAGGCTTGCCACCCGCTCAGGGTGACGCGCGGCAATGGTCTGCGCGATCATGCCGCCCATCGACATGCCAACGATGTGCGCTTGGTCTAGGCGCAAATGATCCATCAGCGCCACACTGTCCAGAGCCATATCGCCAAGATCATAGGCACCTGGCGGCGCACGTCTGAACAGCTTCTGGCGCAGGTTCGGCACAGGGCCATCGAGATAGGTCGAGCGCCCGGAATCGCGGTTGTCAAAGGTGATGACACGATAGCCGGCGGCTATGAGCGCATCGATAAATGCGCGCGGCCAGTGCACCAGCTGAAAGCCGAGCCCGATGATCAAGAGGATTGGCACGCCCTTGCCTTCGTCCGTGTAACAGAGGCGGATGCCGCTTGGTAGGTCGGCGAACTGTTCTTCTGCGCAGATCATGCGGGGGCCCCTTGTGGCAGTGGCGTCAGCTGCATCTGTGGTTCGATCACCGCGCCTTGGGCAAAGATCGCTTCGTCCGAGCGATAGTTGAAACTCATGACCCAAGGCGCCTCTGGCCCTTGACGCGGCAGCGTGTCGATAGAGCGTTTCACATAGCCCGCCGCGAAGTCCAGCAGCGGTCTCGTTTCCATATGGCCTTCGGGGCGCTGCGGCGTGCAGACTGCCATTCCGCGTCCCTCCATCTCTGACAGCAGGCGGCAGAAGTATTGGCACAGCAGATCGACCTTGAGCGTCCAAGACGAGTTCGTATAGCCCACCGCCATCGCGAAGTTCGGAATGCCGTCCAACATCATCCCCTTGAAGATCAAGTGATCGGACCAGCGCACCTTTGCTCCGTCAATGCTGAACTGCGCCCCGCCCATGAGCCGCAGGGTCAGGCCGGTGGCGGTCACAATGATATCGGCTTCGACCAACGTACCATCCTGCATCTCGATGCCTTCGGGCCTAAAGCGGGCGATGCCACCGGTCACGATAGAACAAGATCCGTCTGACAGCGCGTGAAACAGATCCCCCCCCGGCACGGCGCACAGGCGTTGATCCCACGGATCATAGGGCGGGTTGAAATGCGTGTCGACGGGATAGGCATCGGGCAGTTGCTTGCGGTTTACCCAGCGGATCAGTCGGCGCATGCGGTTAGGGTATCGCTGACACAGGCGGTAGACGATATTCTGTTTCCAGATGTTCTTGCGGCGCAGAGCGGGGGCCACACGGTCCTTTGGCAGGATGCGGCGAAAGAGGCCGAGCAAGGGGTCGACCGCCGGAATTGGCATGACATAGCTGGGGGTGCGCTGAACCTGCACCACATGGGCGGCCCGTTTGGCCAATTCCGGCAGCAGCGTCACCGCGGTCGCGCCAGAGCCGATGACCGCCACCCGCTTGCCGTCATAATCCAGCCCCTCGGGCCAGTGCTGCGGATGTACGATTTGACCTGTGAAGCTGTCCTCGTGGGGAAAGTCCGGCCGATACCCCTGAGCATAGTCGTAATAACCCGTCGCCGAAAAGATCCAGCGTGCGCGCCATACCTCAATGGTCCCGTCGGCTTGCCGAGTGGTTACGGTCCACAGCGCCTGTTCCGATGACCAGTCGCAGGTGGTGACCTTGCGGCCAAACCGGATGCGGTCAAGGATGCCGGCCTCGCTGGCGGCCTCTCCGATATAGCGCTTTATCTCGGGCCCTGATGCAATGGTTTCGGGGCGGTCCCACGGCTTGAACCCGTATGCAAACGTATAGAGGTCGGAATCCGAGCGAATGCCGGGATAGCGGAACAAGTCCCACGTCCCGCCAAGGTCATCGCGCATTTCCAACAGGAGGACAGACGTGTCTGGACGCTGCTGGGCCAAATAGGCGGCACACCCGATGCCGGACAGGCCTGCACCAAGGATTAGGACGTCGCTGAACGCTGGTTCAGACATCGTATCAAGCATTGTAAATTCCTCCCTGTTCTCACCCTAGAGGCCGTCGAAACCTGAATTCAGGTGCAAAATGCATCACCCATGGTAATTTATAGTGCATATTGCTCATGTCGGAGGGCCACTGATGGTTACGCAGGAACGACGCAACACGCTTATGCGCGAGGCAGCGACGCGCGCTCGTGCCGATGAGACAGGGCTGCGGGCGCTTGATGCGGCCGTGGTTGCGGCGATTGGCGCGACCGAAGATCCCATCATCGCTGCGCGGGTGCGACGATCCAACCGTGTCAACCTTGAGCAATGGCTGAGCCGCACAATTCTCGATCCTGCGCGTATCCCTACTTATGAGGCGACACCGGATATTCTGCGCGCTGCGCAAGAAAATGCCCGAAGCGGGCAGGGCGAGACGGCACTCGCGGCGTTCCAGGCGGGCCATGCCGTGGCTTGGCAGGTCTGGAGTGCGGCGGTCTTTGCGCTGACCCGAGATCCGGAAGAACTGCGTGCGGTGCTGGAATTTTCGCATCGTTCGATTTCCACCTTCGTCGCCGAAGCCGCCAGCTTGATCCGAGCTGAAAACGCGCGGGTCCTTGCCGATATGACAGCGGGTTCGCCTGAAAGGCGGCGCCTGTTGGTGACGCAGATCCTCGAAGGGCTGGAGGTTGATGTCCAAGCGGCAGGAAGACGGCTGGGCTATCGTCTGGATCAGGAACACCTTGCGCTGATTGTCTGGGGGATTGATCCCAGCATGGAGCCCTCGGTGCTGGATCGACTGGTGTCGAACCTCGCAAACCTGAGAGATGGCCCTCTGTTGTCAATCAACGACGACAGCTTGCGCCGTTGGGTTTGGTGTCCTGTCCGAGAAGGCGTCGAGCTGCCTGCGCTAGACGGTCTGTGCCCACCCGATCTCCGGATCGCTGTCGGCACATTTGGGCGGGGGCTGGACGGTTTTCGGCAAAGTCATGCTGCGGCGCAGGCCGCTCAGCGGGTTTTGGCATCCGCGCCCGATCAGGTGCGCGTCGCGCGCCACGAAGACACACGGCTGCCAGCCCTTTTGATGGCGGACGTCCCGCGCGCGCGCCGCTTTGTCTCCGAGGTTCTGGGCCGCTGCGAGACGGTATCGCCCGTGCTGCTGAAGACGTTGCGCTGCTATCTGCGACAGGGGGAAAGTATGACGGCGACGGCAGAGGTGCTTGGCCTGCATCGCAACACCGTCACGCGACAACTCGCGCAGATCGAAGATCGTTTACCAAAGCCTCTAGCGACGAACCGCGCCGAACTGTCGGCGGCTGTCGAACTGCTGCACTGGATGCCCCGTCGGGATTAATATTGCCCCTGCCAAAGTGGGCAGAACCTATGCTGGCAGACCAGTGTCTGCTCTTAGGATTCCAGACCGCAAAGCCTCAGACCGAAAGGCCTACCAAAAGCGGCGTTTCTTTGTGCGAGCGACATCTCCCCGATTGGGGTTTTAGCGATAGCGCGTAATCTTGTCTGCTGACAGAGCGTAGCCGACCTCGGCCAACTGCGTCGAGATGGACGCTGTCCCAAACATCCCGGTAACCGTCACAGCCGAAAACAAACCTTCATTCTCGTATGGCCTCTCGGTAGATACGAGCACGAGCTGGTTCGCAGGCGGAGGCGGGACATGGACGCAGGCTCCAACGTACGGGACCAATAAAAATGCGGTTAGGCCGGTGCCCTCGTAATCTAGCGGGACGACGAAACCGGAAAGGCGCACAATCTGACCGTTCCAGTCTGATTTTACCCCTGTCGATATGGGCTGGCTTGCGGCAGGAGCCGCTTCGTCGTGGGACAGCAATCCTCGCAGAGGGTTCTTGGCTTCTGTCGCATCCGCGGGCAGCAGATCCGGCCACTCTAGGTCGATCACCTCTTTGGCCCGCGAGAATGTTGGGTACGATAGAGTTGCGAGTGCGGTCAGGCAAAAGCTCCTGCGCGAAATCGTCATGAGTAGATTTCGATATGTTGCGCTGTCAGGTGATAGCCGATTTCGGCGAGCTCTGTTGATTGCAGTTGGGTCTTCAGAAGGCCAGTCACCCAAACGGGGTCCCAAAGGTTGTCATTGGGCCAAGGTGGATTTGCGTCGACCAAGACCAGCTGATTGGGCGGCGGCGGCGGGGTGTGGATGCAGGCACCGACATAGGGCACCAGAAGAAAGCTGGGGACGCCCGCGTTGGTTTGCTCTAACGGGATGATGTAGCCGGGCATACGGATAATCTTACCGTTCAGTGCCTCGTTCATCTTGAAGGAATTGGCATCATATTCGGGCCGCCAGAAATCGGCCGCTTCGTCGATGATACCGGGTCCGATGATTTCGCCATAAGGCAGGCCGGGCGGGATTAGATCGTCCCACGTGATCGTTTCCCCTGCTTCTGCCAGCGCGTCGTGCGGCAGTGCCCCCGCAGCGCAGAGGGTCGTCAGGACAGTCCGTCGGTCAATGCAGGGTCTCTTTGTCATATCTTCACCACCATACCATCCGCGAGCGAGAGTCGGTAAGCCCGCAATGCAGGCAGAAGGCTGGAAACAGCGGCGGCCAAGATCACACCTGCGAGAACAGAGGCTTCTTGCAAGGTCGGCGGATCGATGGGGAGCCAGATCCCAAAGGAGGCATCAATGTAGGGTCTCGTGATCGCGAGCAGCCCGTAAATCAGCGCGATGCCCAAAGCCGCACCAATCGCAGCCATCAGCATTGCCTCGAGCACGAGCAGCCCCAGGATAGTTGCAGGGCTGGCACCCATTGCGCGCCAGATCGCCATTTCGCGGCGACGCTCGTTCAACGAAGCAAAAATCATGGCCATCATCCCCAACAGGGCAGTCATAACCACCATCCCTGAAACGGCGAGCAAAGCGGTCTCGGCAATCCCTACGATCTGCCAGAGCTCTTGCAAGGCAACGGCCGGCATAACAGCCAGCAGGGGTTCCTCGGGGTATTCGTTGATCCAGCGCTGCAAGCCAAAAATTTGGAGGCGGGATTTTGTTCCGATCAAAGCTGCTGTGATCGCGGTAGGTGTCAGATCCATTTGACGGATCGTTTCCACAGGGGTGGTGTTGCGGGTCTTTGCACCGCTTTGCCAATCCACATGAATGGCTTCGATGGCACGCAGGCCTACGATAACCGTGCGATCAACCGGCGTTCCGGTTTTCTCGAGGATGCCCGCGATGCGAAAGGGCTGGTCATCGTGTTCGGTAAAAGAGGCCAAGCCATGCGCAATGACAATCGGATCGCCAATCTTGTACCCCAGAGTGGCCGCAACATCCGCACCAATCACTGTGTCATAGAGGTCAGATAGGCCCGAACCACTCTCAAAGCGCAGAGAGCGGTCGCCGCGATACTGGTAGCGGTCAAAAAACTCTGGCGTCGTGCCCATGACGCGGAACTGTTTGTGACTGTCGCCAAGGGATATCGGGACGCTCCAGTCGACCTCGGGGCGCGCGGCGATGTCCTGATAGCTTTGCCAAGTGACGTTGTTTGTCGCGTTTCCGATGCGGAAAACCGAATAGAGCAGCAGTTGAACAGAACCAGATCGTGCGCCGACAATCAGATCCGTACCTGAAATCGTATCGGCAAAGCTGGTTCGCGCACCGGTCCGTATCTTCTCGACGCCCAAGAACAACGTGACCGAGAGCGCGATCGCAAGGATTGTCATGCCAACCGTCAAGGCGCGCGCCATCAACGAGCCGAGGGCGAGGCGCAAGATCATGTCGCGTTCCTTTGGGTTGATGTGATGTCAGTCAGGTGAACCACACGGTCGAAATGCTCGGACAGGCGCGCGTCATGGCTGACCATCAGCAAAGAGGTGCCAGCACTGCGGACCTGATGGAAGAGCAAAGACAGAAAGCCCGCTTGGGTGGCCGCATCCAATGCAGATGTCGGTTCGTCTGCAATGATCAGAGGGGGCTGGCCAATCAAAGCGCGGGCGACTGCAACGCGTTGCTGTTGGCCAACGCTCAATGTGCCTGCTTTCATCTGGGGGGCGCCTTTCGGCAGTCCCAAAGCAGTGCAAAGATCAGTAATCACAGATGTCATGTTCCCCGCCCGCCGTTGACGTTCTGGGGCGAAACGTAGCGGAAGGGCAATATTATCGGCCACAGTGGCGTAGGGCAGCAGATTAAACTGTTGAAAGATCACTCCGATCTGGTCCGCACGAAATCGATCCCGTTTGCCTGCACTCAGCCCGCCCAACTCGGTTCCATTGACAAAAATATGTCCTTGCTGCGCGGCCACTATTCCGCAGATCAGAGACAGCAAGGTCGACTTGCCTGACCCGCTCTCACCCAGCAGAAGCACGGTTTCCCCTTTGGCGATCTCAAAGGCGGGACAGCGCATTTCAAACCCACCTTGGCCTCGCCAGGAAAACCGGACATCACTCACTGCAAGAGCGGGAGCTTCTCTCATTTCAAAGAAATCACGGGTTCGTCGCGGGTGGCTTCGGCGGCTCCGACTCCGGCGTCGGTCACATATGTCACATCGACCTCCTTGGCCTGTGCGAACGTGTCGAAGAAGCTAAAGGTCAACTGGGTCAGAGCCTCTGGGTTCGCACATGTAAAGTGATAGTGCGCCAAGAACTCGTTGTGTGCGTCTTCGTCTTCGTGATCCGCATGTTCATGTTCATGTTCATGTTCATGTTCCGCGTGATCTTCGTCGTGGTGATCGTCATGATCATCGTGGTGATCGGCGTCCTCGGAAAGATGTGCATCAACCTCGCTCAGTTCGCAACCTGCTTCAGTCGGAAGGAGGAGCACGGTCGCTGGGTCTTGGAGTTGCGTCAGTGCCGAGGCAACGGCGGCTTTGTCCTCTTCGCTTTCTGCGCGGTATTCAAACCCGACCAGATCCATCCCAGGGGCTTTTAGCATCGCTTCGGCGGTCTGCCCCTCGACTGCGAATTCGAGTGTACTGACCCCGTGAATGTGCGCCTGCATCTCGCGGGTTTCTTCTGCAAATGCGGGGAGAGCCGCCACGCTGGCAAGAAGGGAAAACATGAAATTTTTCATAATGGGCTATCCTTGTGGTGTCGAAATGCGCGTCACTACCGCGTACATTGCTATTCTTCTGTGATAGTATAACGAAACGCAAGGTTGCGTGAGGTGCGTTTTCTTTGCCAGACTCGCGAAATTGAACCTTAGTTTCTTGGCATCTTCTACGTGACTTCGATGCATGTCTGGGCGGAACCGTGCCATGACTACGCTTTGTTTATATTGCGAGTGATTTGCAATTGCATTCTGGAGTGGCACGCTTATCTCTTGTTTAACCCTTTGGTGCGGCCAGAGGTGCGGAATCGATCCAGTTCAGAGGAATGGTGTTTTTATGACCTACCGAAACAGCGTCTTGTCAGCAGCGGCATGTCTCGCGTTGTCTGCCGGAATAGCATCCGCGGACGAAGATAAGATGAAGGTCGTGACAACCTTTACCGTCTTGGCCGACATGGCGTCCGAGGTGGCAGGTGACGCCGCAGAAGTTGTCTCTGTTACCAAACCCGGGGCAGAAATTCATGGATACGAGCCAACCCCTCGCGATATCGTTCGGGCCCACGACGCGGATCTCGTTTTATGGAACGGCTTGAACCTAGAGCTCTGGTTCGAGCAGTTCCTTGGGAATCTGGGGGATATCCCCTCGGTCACGTTGAGCGACGGGATCGATCCGATAGCGATCAATGCAGGTGCCTACGAAGGCAAGCCGAACCCCCACGCTTGGATGGGGCTAGAGAACGCGCAGATTTACATCGACAATATCGCCAGTGCTTTTGCCGATCAGGATCCTGAAAATGCAGAGGTCTACAAAGCGAATGCCGAGGCTTACAAGGCCAAGCTTCGGGAAACGTTGGATCCCTTGAAGGAGGCGGTTGCTGGCGTTCCCGAAGATCAGCGCTGGCTCGTGACCTGCGAGGGCGCATTCAGCTATCTGGCGCGCGACTTCGGGATGAAAGAGCTGTATCTGTGGCCGATGAACGCCGACCAGATGGGCACGCCCCAACAGGTACGGGCGGTCATCGATGGCGTGACAAAAAACAATATTCCCGTTGTTTTCTGCGAGAGCACTGTGAATACCTCGCCAGCAGAACAGGTCGCGCGGGAAACAGGTGCGGCCTATGGTGGCGTGCTATACGTGGATAGCTTGTCTTCGACAGACGGGCCGGTCCCAACCTATCTCGATTTATTGAGGGTCACTGCGCAGACAGTTGTTGACGGCCTGAATGCCGGAATCAATTGATCCGAAGAGACCATATTTTGAACGCCTTTGATTTCGGGGCATTTACAGGCCGATCGCAATGAAGCACGACAAGGAACTGTCAGGAGACACCACTGCCGAAGGCGGAATTTGCGCCAAAGACGTGACGGTCACCTATCGGAACGGACACACCGCCCTTCGCGATGCCAGTTTTCAAATTCCGCGCGGAACGGTGACTGCTTTGGTCGGCGTGAACGGCGCCGGAAAATCGACCCTGTTCAAAGCGATCATGGGTTTTGTTCCTGTGGCGAAAGGCGAAATTCAGCTACTGGGACTGAGTGTGAAGGATGCGCTGAAGCGCAATCTCGTCTCTTACGTCCCCCAGTCCGAAGAGGTGGATTGGACATTTCCGGTCCTCGTTGAAGACGTGGTCATGATGGGCCGCTATGGGCACATGGGGTTCCTGCGCAGACCTTCCAAAGCCGACCACGCCGCTGTTGACGCAGCGTTGGCGCGCGTGAATATGCAGGATTTCCGGCACCGTCAGATTGGCGAGCTGTCAGGCGGCCAAAAGAAGCGTGTCTTTCTCGCGCGGGCCTTGGCGCAGGACGGTCAGGTCATCCTGCTGGATGAACCCTTTACCGGCGTTGATGTGAAGACCGAAGAACAGATCATCACCTTGTTGCGCGAGTTGCGGACAGAGGGGCGGGTGATGTTGGTGTCCACACATAATTTGGGGTCCGTTCCCGAATTTTGCGATCGCACCGTTCTGGTCAAGGGAACAGTGCTGGCCTACGGGCCAACAGAGACGACATTCAACCGCAAGAATCTTGAGACCGCATTCGGAGGCGTTTTGCGGCACTTCACCCTTGGCGGCGCCGAGCTGCATGATGATGAAGACGAGCGGCACCTGTCGATCTTTACCGATGATGAGCGGCCGCTGGTGCAATATGGCGATCGTACCCACAAAGCGACACAAAGGTCATGAGCGTTCTGCTAGAGCCTTTTAGCTACGGCTACATGACGAATGCCATGTGGGTGTCTGCTTTGGTGGGTGGTGTTTGTGCTTTTCTTTCCGCCTATCTGATGCTCAAGGGCTGGTCGCTGATCGGCGATGCGCTGTCTCACTCCGTCGTGCCGGGGGTGGCGGGTGCCTATATCCTCGGGGTGCCCTTCGCGCTTGGTGCCTTCTTTTCCGGAGGTTTGGCCGCAGCAGCCATGCTGTTTTTGGCGGATCGGTCCGGGTTGAAGCATGATGTGATCATCGGGATCATTTTCACGTCTTTTTTCGGGCTTGGGCTCTTTATGGCGTCGGTCAGTCCGATTTCGGTATCGATCCAGACCATCACCATGGGCAATATTCTGGCGATCACGCCAGAGGATACGCTGCAACTTGCGATTATCGGCTTTGTGTCTTTGACCGTTCTGCTGCTGAAGTGGAAGGATCTCATGGTCACTTTTTTTGACGAAAGCCATGCTCGGTCGATCGGCCTTCGCCCACGGCTGCTCAAGGCAATCTTCTTTACTCTTTTGTCCGCCTGCGTTGTCGCGGCGATGCAAACCGTCGGTGCGTTTCTGGTGATTGCGATGGTCGTGACACCTGGGGCGACGGCCTATCTTCTGTGTGATCGGTTCCCAAGGCTGATCGTGACCTCGGTCTTGATCGGAGCGATCACGAGCTTTGCGGGCGCGTATATCAGCTATTTCCTTGATGGCGCGACGGGCGGCGTAATCGTCGTTCTGCAAACCGTGATCTTCTTGGCGGTCTTTATTTGGGCGCCAAAGCACGGCGTTCTGGCCGCACGCAGGCAAGCTGCGGCCGCTCTACAAAACGGGGATGCATCATGATCGACACCCTTTTGATGCCCTTCATGTTTCCGTTCATGCAGAACGCTTTTTGGATAGCGCTTTTGGTGTCAGTGCCCACGGCACTTCTGTCATGTTTTCTTGTGCTCAAGGGATGGGCTTTGATGGGGGATGCCGTCAGTCACGCAACCCTGCCCGGAATCGTACTTGCTTATATTCTGGGTCTGCCGCTGATCCTTGGGGCGTTTGCCGCTGGTATGGTGACCGCACTCGCGACAGGCTTTCTGACTGAAAACAGTCGGATCAAGCAGGACACAATCATGGGCGTTGTTTTCTCTGGCATGTTTGCTCTGGGGATCGTGATGTATGTGGCGATCGACACCAACGTGCATCTGGATCACATCCTTTTTGGCAACATGCTTGGCGTTGGGTCCGAGGATCTGTGGACAGCCGGCATCATTTCGGTCGGCGTGGCGTCGGTCCTGCTGCTGAAGTGGAAAGACTTTATGCTCTATGCGTTTGATCCCGCGCAGGCACGGGTCTCTGGGCTGCCGGTAGGGTGGCTGCACCATGGTCTGTTGGCAATTCTGTCTTTGACGGTCGTTGCGACCTTGTCGGCGACTGGGCTGATCCTCGCGATCGGATTGCTCGTCGCCCCCGGCGCGATCGCGTTCCTGCTGGTGCGCAGTTTGAAACACATGCTGGTAGTTTCCGTGGTGGTCTGCGCCCTGTCGATGTTGTCGGGTGTCTACCTGAGCTTCTATCTAGACAGCGCTCCTGCGCCGACAATCATTCTGGTGCTAACTGCGCTCTTCGTGGTGGCCTTTGTGCGGCGTTCTGTGCAGAGCCGCAGGGCTTCTGCCACGGTGTAATCCAGCGTCAATCCGCCCGGCTCAAAGCACCTGCCTTTAATTCGTAAGCGCCTGATGTGATCTTGGCGCGGAACTCGGGATTGTGGCTAATGAGCAAGAGCGCCTGAGGCAGGCTTTGCAAAATATCGATCAACCGCGCCTCGTTCTCCTGATCCAGCGCATTTGTCGGTTCGTCTAAAATCAGCACCTCTGGGTCCATGGCGAGTACGGTCGCCAAGGTCACAAGGCGCTTTTCCCCGCCGGACAGATGGTGGGTGATCCGGTCTTTCAAATGGGTCAGATGCAGCCGGGACAGGATGCTATCCACGATGGCCAGAGCCTCTTCGCGGGATTTGCCAAGGTTCAGGGGGCCAAACGCGATGTCCTCGGTTACCGTGGGGCAAAAGAGCTGATCGTCAGGGTCTTGAAAGACATAGCCGACGCGTTGGCGAACCTCGGAGAAATCCTGCTCTGTTCTGCGCTCTTTGCCAAATGCTTGAACCGTTCCTTCGCTTGGGCGTAGCAAACCGACCGCAATCTTGAGCAATGTCGATTTGCCTACCCCGTTGGGCCCGATCAGCGACAAACGCTCTTTGTCGCGCAGCGTCAGCGAGGCACCAGCCAAGACAGGTGCGTGACCGGGATATGCAAAGGTGATGTTCTGCAAATCAAGCAATGCCATGCCATGCCTCAAGTAGAACAAGCAGCACCATCGCTGTAGTCATCCAAGCGGCAAAGATCCAGTCGCGGTCGCGCATCTGAAAGGACTCGAGCAGGACAAAGCGCCCCGAAAAGCCCCGACATTTCATTGCGCCGAGCACTCGCTCGGACCGCTCTAGCGCGCGTACCAGCATCATGCCGATCAGATAGCCAAAGCTGCGATAGGTGTGCCAGTTGGTAACAGGACGGAAGCCGCGCATCTTCATTGCGGATCGGAGCCGCAGATATTCCGAGCGTAGGGTTTCGATGTAGCGGATCGTGAACATCAAAAGCTGAACCAGCTGCTCTGGCATCCGCAGGGCGTGGAGTGCATGGCCCATGGTGACAGGCTCCATCGAACCAACCAGACACATCAACGCCAGAATTACTGCGTTTGCGGTCAACGCGATCTCGACCGCCTGCCACAGTCCCTCCCACGAGGCGGAGATGCCGAAAACCGAGAGCATAGGCGTCCCGGGCACAGAGAAGGGCAAGAGGATCAGAGTGAAAATGATGAACCCGTCCATCCCAGCCATCCGCTTGAGCGTGCGCTTTTTGGGTAGGCCGGAAAGCGGCAGCAAAGCGCCAGCAACCAGAACCGCCAGAAAGAGCGCCAGAAGATCGGATAAGCCGACCACGACCAGCGCAAAGACGGTTGCCAGTACGATCCGCAGGCGCGGATCCAGATCAGGGATCGGACCGATCGCGAAAAGTGATCCTGTGCGGGGGGCTTTCTCTGCGCTGGTCAGTCGTTGCATCATCTATTGCCCTGCCATGCGCCGCCGGGCGGCGATATAGAAATACAGACCGAACAGGCCAAAGATGTAGCCGATGCCACCAAGAACGGTCTGAAGGTCGTTCTTTTCGCGATATGCCGCAAGTTCACGGCGTAGGGGACGCATCTCGTCGCGTACGGCTTCTGCGATGGCAAGACGTTCTTCGTTGGACAAAGAGGCCACTGTGACCTGCGCCGCGGTCTCCGCCGTTCCGGCGGGTGCTTGTTGGGACAACGTTTCCTCGATCGCAGCCACGCCTAGGATTTCGGCGATCTCGTTTGCGGGCATTGTGGCTTCGGCCACGTGCCCTGCGCCCATATCCGCTTTGAAAACGTGCGGAATTGGCTCTGTGGGGGTAAAGATGAAAAAGCCATCGCGGTCTGTCACAGCTTCGCCGATTTGCACGCCTTGGGCATCTAGAACCTGAATAGTGGTTCCCGCAGACATGTCACCGTTCGAAAAACCAAGCTCGCCTTCAATCGAGTCTCCGGATTTGAAGATCGCAAAAATTACCTTGTGAGCAGCAGCAGGGAAAGGCAGCGCAATCAATGCAATAATTAGGGCAAGGTATCGGATCAATGTGCCGCTCCCTTGATCGCCGAGAAAAGGTCAGGACGCACCTTGCGCACCAAATAGACCGCCGTACCTGTGAGCAGCGCCTCGATTACCATGACAGGGATATGCGCGAAGAACACCAGCTTGGCCGCGGGAATGAACGCGTCGCCCGTGAGCATCAGTGAAAAGGCGACCAGACATGTTGTGGCCGCGATAGCAAAGGCGCCACCGACACCGGCCCAGATCGCGCCGGTCGTGGGGGAACTACGCTCGACCAACTTGCCGAACAAGAGCCAGGTCAGAACCGCTGGCCCAGCGATGTTCAGGGCGTTGACCCCCAAGACGGTCAACCCGCCAAAGCCAAAGAACACGGTTTGAAGCAACAGCCCAACAAAGAGCGCCGGGAATGCGGCCCACCCCAGGATGAGCCCGGCCAGACCGTTCAGGATCAGGTGCACCGAAGACGGACCAATCGGCACGTGGATCAGAGAGGCAACAAAGAAACTGGCAGAGAGGATCCCGGTTGCGGGGATCCTCTCTAGGCTTAGCCGTTTGAGGCCCATGGCTACGCCCCCGACAGCCAAAACGGTGCCAGCGATGACAACAGAGTTTGAAAGAGCGCCGTCAACAATGTGCATGGATTATTCCATATTGTAGGCTCTGATCCAGAACACGGCGTCCTGACTCAGAGGTTTGCCGTTGTGTTCTGTCTCTGGGCCTGCTTCGAGAGCAGCAAAACCCCACCACCCGGCTTTGGGAACACCGAATGTAAAGTACCCATTCGCGTCAGATATAGCGACTACGGTTCCGCCGGGCATTGTGCCGACGGTCGGTTCACTGGCGGAAAAGGTCTGAATGTCGGGTGTCGCAGCGACGTACTCGATCTCGATCTCGATACCCGCTGCGGGCTTGCCTTCGCTCAGGACTTGGCCGGTGAAGCTCGAGCCCGTGATCACATTGTAAGGCTTGACCAAGGGGACGATCTCGGTGCGCAGGCCAACGGGGTTCATCCAATCTGTCGGGAGCTCGTTACGATTGAAAACCACTTTCGTGAGCTGCTGGATATACTTGTCTTCGCTCTCTTCAAAATATGGGGCGGGTTCGGTCACCACGACGTAATCGCCAGATCGTTTGACGGGCAGGGTCGCGCGAAAGCCGTTGTTTTCGTTCTCTGCACCCTTGAAACTGGCGGCTTCCAGACGATCAGCCAGATCTGTTTTTTCGCCATTGTGGATCATGTAAAAGGCTTCAGGCGCCTCCATTTCCATCACATGGCCGTTCTCGAAGGGGTGCCAAAACACAACGGCCAAGGGGACATCGCCCGGCGTCGAAATCTGTGTTTCGTCAGCGTAAGGCAGGAGAAAATGCGCCTGCGCGGCAATCGGGAGGAATGTGATCAGCGCGGCGGCTGACAGGAGTTTGTTCTTCATTTCGAACCTCTCAGAATGCGGGGCATAGGCCCGCAGATGAAAGGACAGTAGGGAAGCTGGACACGGTAGATTTTTAGACCTGCCGAGCCAGACGCTCACCCCGGCGTCCGGTTGGGTAAGGCCGGTTTCCCGACCCCGTGACGGCAGGTCTCCTGGCTCGCGGGTCGTTATGCTGTCCTTGCCTTCCCGGGGTGTTCCCCAGTGGCGTGTTGGACGCACTCACCGCTTACAGTTGCGGGGGCAGCCACGGTTTTGGTCCCTGATGGGTACGCCGCACCGTGTTCCCTTTTACTTCTGCTGCGCCGTGTCGCGCCACGCAGAACCGTTCACGGCTTTGTAATGCAGGGAGTTCATAGCCGAGTCAATCTCGAACGTGATAGGGCAGGGACGCGACTCGGAAGAGGGGTGTCGCTGCGCCGTTTTCGCGTTGTGAACCGTTTTAAATGGTTTGAGCGCAACCGAGCGAAACAGCCGGGTGGGCCTTTGGTCACAACGTCAATGAGAGCATCCGCGAAGCGGTGCGCTGACTGAATATGAATTTCGTTCATAACAAACTCAAGAAGCATGAATTATGCTTTGTCTCCTGACCGTGGTACGCGCGTGCGCAGAAAGCAGGTGCCCTCATGAACTCTCTCTCGCTGCCGCGCAGCCCTTCGTACGATGCCATCGCCAAAGCCGCCAACGAGCGTATTCTGATCCTCGATGGTGCGATGGGGACGATGATCCAGACCCTGAACATGACCGAAGAAGATTTTACCGCCAGCGGTCATATTCACGGTCCTGGCTGCCGCCACCATTTGGACCACCCGCAAAAGGGCAACAATGACCTGCTGGTTCTGACCCAGCCCCAAGCGGTCGAGGACATCCAGCTAGAGTTCGCTCTAGCGGGTGCGGACATTCTGGAAACCAATACGTTTTCTTCGACCACCATCGCGCAGGCCGACTACGGCTTGGAGAACGCGGTGCATGATCTGAACGTCGCGGGCGCACAGGTGGCCCGCCGCGCTGCGGACCGCGCAACCGCGCAGGACGGCAAACCCCGCTGGGTCGCAGGCGCTGTGGGGCCGACTAACCGCACCGCTTCCATTAGTCCCGATGTGAATGATCCCGGCTACCGCGCCGTGACCTTTGACGAACTGAGCGCCGCTTACGGCCAGCAGATCGACGGGTTGATCGCGGGTGGTTCTGATCTGATCCTGATCGAAACGATTTTCGACACGCTGAATGCCAAAGCGGCTATCTTTGCCGCGTTTGAGAGCTTCGCCAAAGTGGGTCGGCAACTGCCCATCATGATTTCGGGCACCATCACCGATGCCTCGGGACGGACTCTTTCGGGGCAGACGCCCACGGCTTTCTGGCACTCGGTCCGTCATGCGCGGCCCTTTACCGTGGGTTTGAACTGCGCCCTTGGCGCTGATGCTATGCGGCCGCATCTGGCGGAACTGGCAGGCGTTGCAGACACCCGCATCTGCGCCTACCCCAACGCGGGCCTGCCCAACGCGTTCGGCCAATACGATGAAACGCCCGAGCAAACCGCCAAACTGGTCGAGGTCTTTGCCCGCGAAGGTCTGATCAACGTGGCGGGCGGCTGCTGCGGCACCACGCCTGACCACATCCGCGCCATCGCGGAGCATGTCGCGCCCTACGCCCCCCGCCAGATCAAGGAGACCGCCGATGTCTAAACCTCTTCTGCGTCTTTCCGGTCTGGAACCCTTTGTCCTGACCGCGGACATCCCCTTTGTGAACGTGGGCGAGCGGACGAACGTCACCGGCTCTGCCAAGTTCCGCAAGCTGATCACCAACCGCGACTATGCCACCGCTTTGGATGTGGCCCGCGATCAGGTGGAAAATGGCGCACAGATCATCGACGTGAACATGGATGAAGGTCTGATCGACAGCAAACAGGCGATGATCGACTTTCTGAACCTCATCGCCGCTGAACCCGACATCGCCCGAGTGCCGATCATGATCGACAGCTCGAAATGGGAGGTGATCGAGGCCGGCCTGAAATGCGTGCAGGGCAAGCCGGTGGTGAACTCGATTTCGCTGAAAGAAGGCGAAGAGGCGTTCATCCATCACGCCAGCCTATGCCTTGCCTATGGCGCGGCAGTTGTGGTCATGGCCTTTGATGAGACAGGCCAGGCCGACACCCTTCAGCGCAAGATCGAGATTTGCGAGCGTGCCTATAAGGCGCTGACTGAAAAGGTTGGCTTCCCGCCCGAAGACATCATCTTTGACCCCAACGTCTTTGCGGTGGCCACCGGCATCGAAGAACACAACAACTACGGCGTCGATTTCATCGAGGCCACCCGCTGGATCCGCCAGAACCTGCCCCACGCTCATGTGTCGGGCGGGGTGTCGAACTTGTCGTTCAGCTTCCGCGGAAACGAGCCCGTGCGCGAGGCGATGCACGCGGTCTTTCTGTATCACGCCATTCAGGCAGGCATGGATATGGGCATCGTCAATGCCGGTCAGCTGGCGGTCTATGACCAGATCGATGCCGACCTGCGCGACGCTTGCGAGGATGTGGTTCTGAACCGCACTCCTGACGCCACCGAGAACCTGCTAGAGATTGCGGAACGCTATCGCGGCGCGGGCGGTGGCAAAACCCGCGAAAAGGACATGTCCTGGCGTGAATGGCCTATCGACAAGCGGTTGGAACATGCCTTGGTCAATGGCATCACAGAATTCATTGATGCCGACACAGAAGAGGCGCGACAACAGGCCGAGCGCCCCTTGCATGTGATCGAAGGCCCGTTGATGGCGGGCATGAACGTGGTCGGCGATTTGTTTGGCGCAGGCAAAATGTTCCTGCCGCAGGTGGTGAAATCCGCCCGCGTCATGAAGCAGGCCGTGGCCGTGCTCCTGCCCTATATGGAAGAAGAGAAGCGCCAAAACGGCGGCGATGGCCGCGAGGCTGCGGGCAAAGTCCTCATGGCCACGGTCAAAGGCGACGTCCACGATATCGGTAAGAACATCGTCGGCGTGGTTTTGGCCTGTAATAACTACGAAATCATCGACCTTGGCGTCATGGTCCCACCCCAGAAAATTCTGGAAGAGGCCCGCAAGCATAACGTCGATATCATCGGCCTCTCGGGCCTGATCACGCCGTCCTTGGATGAAATGGTGCATCTGGCGACCGAGCTCGAAAAAGAAGGCTTCGACGTGCCTCTGCTGATCGGGGGCGCAACCACGTCGAAGGTGCATACGGCAGTAAAAATCGCCCCGCAGTACCAACGCAATCAAGCGATCTATGTAACCGACGCGAGCCGCGCGGTGGGCGTGGTGTCTGCCTTGCTGAGCGACACGCAGCGGGATGAATACGTCGAGGGCATCCGCTCGGAATACACCGAGGTCGCCGAACGTCACGAGCGGGCCGAACTGGCCAAGCAGCGCCTGCCCTTGGCCGCAGCCCGCGCGAACGCCATGCAAATCGATTGGACAGATTACACTGTTCAGGCTCCGAAGTTCACGGGTCAGCAGGTCATCGACGACTGGGATCTGGCGGAGATCGCGCGCTACATCGACTGGACGCCGTTTTTCCAGACTTGGGAGCTCAAGGGCGTCTACCCCCGCATACTAGAGCATGAGAAATACGGCGAAGCGGCGCGCAACCTTTTTGCCGACGCGCAGGCGATGCTTCAGCGGATTATCGGAGAGACGTGGTTCAAGCCCCGCGCCGTGGTCGGATTCTGGCCCGCGAACCGTACGGGTGACGACATTCAGCTGTATGCCGACGACGCTCGGACCCAGCCACTTGATGTGCTTCACACCCTGCGTCAGCAAACGTCTAAACGCAAAGACAGCCCGAATATGGCGCTTGCCGATTTCGTAGCGCCCGAGGGCACGCCCGACTACGTGGGCGGCTTTGTGGTCACTGCGGGTCCCGAAGAGGACACAATTGCCAAGAAATTCGAAGCCGCAGGCGATGATTACAGCGCCATCATGGTCAAGGCGCTGGCCGACCGTTTTGCCGAAGCCATGGCCGAGATGCTGCACGAACGGGTCCGCCGTGACTACTGGGGCTACGTCAAGGATGAAGCTTTCAGCCCCACTGAGCTGATCGCCGAACCTTACCGCGGTATCCGCCCGGCCCCCGGCTATCCGGCACAGCCTGACCACACGGAGAAACGGACGCTGTTCAAACTACTGGATGCCGAAGCCAGCACCGGCGTTGCGCTGACAGAAAGCATGGCGATGTGGCCCGGTGCCTCGGTTAGTGGGCTCTATCTGGGTCATCCCGACGCCTATTACTTTGGTGTCGCGAAGGTCGAGCGCGATCAGGTCGAAGACTACGCTGCCCGCAAAGGCATGGAGCTCGGCGAAGCGGAGCGTTGGCTCGCTCCGGTTTTGAATTATCGGCCGACCGTACCCAAGGGAGCTTCATCAGAGTAAGTGGGCTTGCCGCATTTGTGGGCGACCCTCTGTTGGGCCGCAGTCGATCGGCGAGGTCGCACCAAGTTCGATAGCAACCGCACACACAGGAATAGCCAGATTGCCAAGTGAAATCCTGCGCGGGTCATTGGACACGTGCAGGCTCTGGCGGTGGGCTATTCGGCGCAATAGGCTTCGACCAATGGACGTAATTTGACTCTGGCCTTTAGCATCGAAGCGATCAGATACGTTCCGGCGATCTTGCGGTGAAGGAACAGCGTTTCAGCAGGGGGAACCTGCTGTAGTTCGCGTTCGCCCCCGACTTCGAGCCCGCGGTCGCGCAGCCGGTGCATGAGATCAGACTTGCCAAAATCGAAGGGCGTTTCCTGCCGAATAGGGGACATCGCCATATCGAACATCTCTAGAAAGACGGTCTGAAAGCGCTGGGGGGTCGCATCGTTGAAATAGCCAATTTTCTGCATTGCCGCGCGCGTCCAGTCAACATCTCTAGCGAGCGCCGCGCGGGCCAGGTTTTTGAAATTGTTTTGCAGAGTTGGCGCAAGTGTTTGCACCGCGCCAAAATCAAGCAGAACGATCCGACCATCCTTTGGTGAATAGCGATAATTGGCGAGGTTTGGATCCGTCTGCATCACTCTGAACTCGAAAAGCTCTCGTAGCACAAGTGTGATCAGTGCTTCGGCCGCTTGGTCCCTGGTCTCTTGCGGAGCATCAGCCAGCGCTTCCAGAGGCTCACTGTGGACGTAGCTCATGGCGAGGACATGGGCGTTGCTCAGTCCAGTATTGAGATCAGGAAGCCGGAATAGCGGATCGTCTCGCAAAAGATCCGCGAAAGTGAACAGGTTTTGTGCCTCGGATTCATAATCCGCTTCGGCATGAAGTTGGCGTTTGGCTGCCTCTAATAAGTCGTCGATCGGCGCGTCCTTTGGCAGAAGACCAGAGATTTTGAGAAGAACTGCGAGGTTGTCTATGTCGCTATCGATGCTGTCTCGCACGCCGGGGTACTGGACCTTGATTGCCAAGTCCTGACCCTCTCGGGTGGTCGCGCGATGAACCTGACCGATTGACGCCGAGGCGAAAGGCCTAACGTCAAAACGTTTGAAGTTGCTCTGCCAGCTGCTCCCCCATTCACGGTCCAAAACCTGCTTTAACTGTTTGGGAGGCATGGGGACCGCGCTATCCCGCATTCCTGCCAGAATCCGGTTCAATTCGGGCGGAAGCACGACACCGGTGTCCATCGACAGCATCTGCCCAAGCTTCAGAGCCGCGCCGCGCATATGAGAAAGGCTCTCGGCGAGGCGCGCCATGTTGCCCGGAGAAAACACCAATTGTTCAAGGTCCGGTTTCCGGCCTGTCGCCAGAGAGCGCAGGCCACCGGCCGCGACGCCGCCCGAGATGCCAGCAGCGAGCCCGCCCATCCGTAGCACTCTGGTTAGGCGGCCGCTGGGGATCGGCCGCCCAAGGGTATTGTGATCCTTGCCCACGTTCCGCTTCCCTCCTGACAATCGCCAATACACATGGCGCAAATCAGGAGGTTGTCGAGGTTAACACAAGGCGGGGTCTGGCAGGCGCCCGGATGATCAGAGGGATGCTTTGAGGGCTGCAACTTGATGTTGCATCGCGAGGCGCTTGAAACCAGCTTGGGCCCAGAAGTCGATCGAACTACCTTTTTCCGTGCGGACTTCGGAAAAGCCCGCATCAAGAAGCAGCTTGGCAAAATACTCTTCGGTAAAGCCTGACTTGTGCGCCATAAACTGGTCGCCGTCCTCGATAGATGCGCGGTGACCATAAAGAATGTCGAGGGCAGTGATGTCTCCGGCAGGAGAGGAATAGATCGGTTTTTCAAGGTCTTCTGGATCAATTAGGCGCATGACCTGTTCAAGATCAGGCGTCCGGAATACGGCGACGCCTTCGGGTTTCAAGACCCGTACAGTTTCTGCGAGCACCGAATGAACTTCGTGGGCATAGAAGTGCTCAACTGCGTGAGAGCAAAAGACAAAGTCAGCAAAGTTGTCTTCAATCACGCCCTTCATGTCGGTCAGGCTGGCCACTTTGTCCGGATTGGCCATGGGGTTGATGTCGACGCGCACTTCGCGCCAACCGTAGAATTCAGGCGCATCCTTGGGCAGCGCGCTGCGGGGGCCAGAACCAAGGTTCAAAAATATCTTTTCCAAAGTCGTCTCTTAAATCCAGTTCGGGACTATGGCGCTTGCCTTGATAGTCGAATTTCTGGGGGTGGGCGCTCTGTGGCGGGTGCACAGGGCGCGATAGGGTAGGGTGTCCGTCGAGAGCAGCGGGTGCGTGAATGGATCATTCAGGATGACGTCACGCCACCGCATACGCAGATTATCAACCTCGCGCCGCATCCTGTTCCCCGAAGGAGAGGCGTGTTCTTTGCCGCGGCTCACGGATTCGAAATGTTGGACATAGCAATGGGGCGTGAATACCACGCGGTACCCATGCTCACGCAGTCGAAGGCAGTAATCCACATCATTAAAATTGACTGCAAACAGAGTCTCTTCGAAGCCTCCCAGGCGTTCAAACAGGGATTTCCGGGTCAACATCATGGCACCCGTAACGGCGCTGCACTCGTGCGCAACTTTCAAGAGCTCTGTATAACCGGGATCTCCCCGCATACGATCCTCAAAGGAATGAAGAGCGCCATTGCTGGGCCCAAGGGCGACACCAGCGTGTTGGATGATATCAGAGGCGCGGACCATAAGTGGACCGACAGCACCAACAGTCGGGTCTTCGATGCGGCTGGATAGCTCTGCCAAGACGCCTTTTTCAGGAAAAAGGACGTCATTGTTGAGAAAGCAAACCCGCTCGTATTTTGCGAATTCACAGGCCAGATTGTTGATCTGCGAAAAATTGAAACCGTCGTCATACTCTAGGATCGTTACGCCGGTGTCCTCTAGATCATTAAAGAACTGCGCAGATTCTTCTTCTTCTGATCGGTTGTCGACGACGATGATATCAAGGTCGAACTCTGGATTGCTGCTGCGCAGGCTTTCAATACACTCCGTCAGCATTTCCCCTTGGTCTTTAGTGGGGATGATCACGCTGACTTGGTTGCTAGTGAGCGGGCGTTTGACGTGCACTGCGGGAAATAGCGTTTCAGTATTGCTAAGGATCTGCGCGTTAGGGGCAAATTTTGGCAGATAATCGCGCAAGACCGTTTCGTGTAGACCCCGAGAAAGGCGTAATTCTTCTTCGTTAAGCAGTCCTGCAGGGTGCGGAATGTGCTGGATGTCTTCGTTGCCGAGCTGGTCTTGGATTTCTAAAAAAACCTCGAGTGGAGAGCGTGGCCTCTGGGACATCGCACGTGCCACCAAGTAGGACGGAGCGGCGAAACAGAGTGCGGCATAGCCTTGCTCTAGCTGACGCTCTTGGTCGAATGCGGGAAAAAGCAGTGGCCAGACATCCCGGCCCTTCTGCACGCCCAAGTCAAAGTAGACCATGCCTTCGGGGCGCGCGGGCAGGATCGTCTGAATGTCCTTGCGCGGTGTGACGGCTGCGCTGAAGACGAGCGTCCAGTCACTGCCGGACAGCTCCCAGAAACTGCCGTCGAATCCAAATCGCTCGATCTCTTTGTTGCTCAGTGACTTGGACAGAAGCTCCGGATAAAGCTCGGCATAAGCTGTCATGGGCATACTGTTTTCCAGAATGCGATCCAAGGCCATATCGGCGGTCCGGGTTTTGCGTCGCCCTTCCGCGTCGAGCCACACATCTCTCATGCTATTGGGATATGCGATGAAATCGACAGGGCTCCCTTCAAGCGCCATTCCGGTCGATGTTTCGACTCGGAGCTTTCTTGGAATGCCATCCGCCAATTTCGTGTCGACGAGTATCTCGAACCCGACGCGCTGCCCGTTCGCGTTCCGAGGGTTCCCAATGTGTTGCCATCGATAAAGACGGGTGCGGCCAACCAGATCGTCACCGTCGTAGGCCAGAATTTCGTATGACGGGTGCTTCGTGACTGAGTCATTGAGATGGCCAGACAGGGTGAGCCCACTCGCATGACGCACCAGTCCAGCATTCAAACCTTCACCGGCGGCTCTCCAGTCTTTAAAGTCTTTCATACAGACTTCGGTAATTGTGTGCTCTGCATTAAGCACTGAGATCGTCAGGAGATCCTTGTCGTTGAAAACGGCTTTGTTCAGATTGAACTCGAAGCCGCAGTCGAAAGGGACGTCGATTTTATCTTCTAAGTCATCAACGGTTTGATCGGCATAGTATGTGCCCACCAAATTGCCGTTGTGAAAAAGACCAACGGCCCATCTCTGAGATGGCTTTTCAGGGTCGTAGACATGGCCGCGAATGTAGCCGGGTTGATAAAAGTCTACGGCGGATTCAAGCGGCATCTTTGGTTCCGTTCAAAAGTTCCAAAAGCCTGTCTTCAAAGGCTTCGATATCTTGTGAGGATACTGTTTCTAGAGGCAGTCGATCAACGACCGTATCGGATTGATCGAAAAGTTGCAGGCCTTCATCTGGGTCATGAACCATGTGGTACTCATGACCAATTCGGAGTTCTTGCCCGACGCACTCAAGAGCCTCTTGAGGAAGTAAGGCAATTCGGCGCAAGTGGAGCCGTTCAAGTGCGCTGTCAAAGCTTCCTTGAACTGGAAAAATCGGGATATCCTTGACATCAATCGACCGAAGCTCAGTGTCTTCGGTGTCGCGTGCATCGGGTATTTTCTTTGGTTCCCAATCAGATTCGTCTACCAAAGCCTCGCAGTAATCCTTCAGCGGGTCGATTTGCGCATAGCGCTCATAGGCTTGCGCGTAGAACGGGTACTTCTTGATCAGAGTGCGATAGTTGTCCGAAACCAGCCTGCGTTTCGCTGGGCCAAAGCTGGTCGCGCCCACATGACCGACAAAGCAATCAACTGCTGCGATGTGACGGAACCCTTTGGTTGCGGCACGGATGCAGAAATCGACTTCTTCATAATAGCCGCTTTGAAAGTCTGTCGAGAGAAAGCCGGTCTCTTCTAAGCAGCGCTCTGAAATGAGCATTGCAAAGCCATTGCCGTTCATGACCTCTACCGAGGTGCGCGGGTTCTGTTTGAACGCCAGTGCGGACAACTGCTCTAACTGAGACTCGGATGGCATTTCGAAACCGGTCCGAGCTTTGGGCGCGCTGAAGCTTCCTGCGTTGTTTGACAGGGGTGTGACGGTCCCGATGTCGTCTTCCTTGAGATGGAAAACAAGCCGGTTTAAGAGCCCGTTGGGAAGGTAAGTGTCAGAATTCAATAAGAGAACTGGACCGGGCCCGATGGAGCGAAGCCCGAGGTTGACCGCGCCGACAAATCCCAAATTCTCTGGTGATCTGACGATCGTTACACGTTCATGCTGCAACGCTGCGGAGAGGATACGTGCGGTTGCTTTTTCTTTGGAGGCATCGTTGACGATCACCAAACGTGCCCGAGGGGTTTGGTCCAATTCAGCAAGAACGCTGGCAAGGCACCTTGCTAGGGCTTTTCCCCCGTCATGGACTGGTATGACGATCCAGGGCCGGCCTCGATGCCTCGTCCCGCGCCCAATCCGGCCGTTTATGGCTTTTTTCGTGCTTCTGACGTGGATTTCAAAGCTTTGTTCAGCGACGTCAAAGGACAAAGTTCTGCTACCCTCGGACGGTTTGTCCAAGTAGGTGTCGGTTGCAAAAAGGACCGCATCACCGGACTTGGCGGCACCGAGCATTTCTTCGAAGTCGCCAGAGCCTCGTTCATGCAACGCGCTTGCCTGATTGGCCCAACGCACAGCCGTGATCCGGTCGGTGACTTTCATTTCGGTTTGAACAATAAACGGGATTTGGGCCGGGTCCATGAACCGCAGCGCGGCCTTGCGGTGGCGGCTGCTTGTGCTGGTTGAACCCAGAATTTGAAGCCCGAGTTCATGTGCAATGTGTGGTTTGGCTTTCTGCTTTAGGTGTGCGGCAAAGAGTAGAATGTCAGGATCTGATCCATCCAGCTCCAATGCCCGATCAATATCTTGCACTGCCGCAGCAGGATTTCCGACGCGCGCTAGAATGCGGGCACGCAACATCAGTTCTTTGGCGCCTAAGCGGTCAAAGGGGGCGAAAACGTGATGAAATGCAGCAAGTGCATGAGTGTCTCGACCCTGTTTCAAGAGCCTTTGAATGTGAGACGTATTCATAAATTTTTCGAAATTGGAGTACTAAAAAAGTAGAGCGAAGCCGTAGCTTCGCTCTGTTGTTTTGGGACTGTACTTAGCTGTCCGAACCGTCGTCGTAGTCGAACTCGAAGTTCTCGACGCCTTTGACGATGACGGTCGAGCCATCGGTAAAGGTGATGAGGGTTTTGCCACCGGTGAGCTCTTCGCTCGAGTCCAAGGAACCCGAGAAGTACGCAGTGTCTTCGCCTGCGCCGCCCATGATGGTGTCGCCTGCGCCACCGTAGAAGACATCGTTGCCAACGCCACCGAACATCTTGTCTGCGCCTTCGCCACCGGAGAGGGTGTCGTTGCCGCCGCCACCATTGAGCGTGTCGTTGCCTTTGCCACCGTCGAGGTCGTCTTTGCCTTTGCCGCCGCCAAGGAAGTCACGACCAGTGCCACCGAACAGGGTGTCAGAGCCGTTGCCGCCTTTGAGGCTGTCGTTGCCTGCGCCACCGTCGAGTTCGTCAGAGCCGCCTGCGCCAAAGACACTGTCACCACCGAAGCCGCCTTCGACCGCATCGTCACCCAGACCGGCTTTGACAATGTCGCCACCGTCGCTGCCGTTGACTTCGTCATCGCCTTTGCCGGCGAAGACTTCTTTGACAGGCTCCTCACCATCAGGATCCTGCTCAGCGAATTCATCGTCGCTCAGATCGATCGAGTTGTCTTCGTCACCGCCAACTGTGGTTTGCTTGTTCGAACCAACGACTTCGATGGTCTTGGAACCGTCTTCGTTGCCGCGAACGACGACGTCGACATCATCCGGAACTTCCTCGTCGGGAGCCAGAACCGCCACAGTTACGTCTTCTTCGCCCTCAAGGGCCTCAAGCACTTCGTCAGCTACACCTTCCCGGATCTCACCCAGGTCGTTCTGCAGCTCATCAGCGCCATATTCACTTACCGCCATATGAAATTTTCCCTAACATGCGGGCCCAAAATGTGAGCCAATTGTATGTGGTTTACCAATGCACTCGCTATCATCGGAATCGATAACCATGAGTATTAATACCATCGGGATATATAAATGCAATAAATTGACTGAAATGAATTTTGAATTTCTTTCGATAGTTGGTAAAGGATATATAACTATTGTTTATCAATAGCTTATGCGGGTGCCGCGCTGCGGAAAAATGAGGCAGATCGAAGGTGGCGAGTCGTGGTCTTGTTGCTCAATGGGAGAATTGCATTGTTGCAGGCTAATATATTCGCAATTGTACAGTTCTCGTTCTGCGATCTGGAATCGTAAGCAATGTGCGAAGCGCTTTTACCAGGTGCGTGAAAGTTGCGATCGATACTTTAGTTTGACTTGTTTCCCATATTCCCTTGTTTGCATGGGTGTGGGGACGCGTGTGTGCGCTGAAGTGGGAAAGTGATGAAACGATGGCGAACTTGATACTTCCGATGCTTGTGACTTTCATCTAAGTCAGTCAGAAAACTTGAGTTGCAAAAATACCCCTTTGCCTATTCGCTTTGAGCATTGACCATAGCCCGCAGTGCTCCGAGCGCATGGACTGCAGAAGATTAGAAATGAAAACCACGAACCGTCGCATCATTATTCATGCCGGTCTTCATAAGACGGCCTCCAGTTCACTGCAGTATGGTCTTTTCCGAAACCGCAATGCGTTGGCAAAGGCCGGCGTTGTTTACCCCGTTCCGCCTCGTGGATATGCGCAGCATCACCTGGTAGCATTGTGGAACGAGCAGTTGCGCCAGTACCTCCCTCACACGACATACGAACAGGATTGGCGTGCGTTGAATGACATTGCGCCTGGCAAGCCGGTGACGGTTGTTGTGAGCAGCGAGGAGTTTAGCCGTAAAGCGCCAGAGACTGTCGACTTCGAGCAACTGATCCAGCTGACGCCGAGTTTTGATAGTCACGAGATCGTTGTTGTCCTGCGGGATCAAGTGACCTTCTTGCAGTCTGTTTTCCTGCAGATCCGTGATCATAATCGCCTGACAGTCTTTCCTGAGTGGGTTCAGAACGCGACCCAGAACCCTCATAATCCAGGATTATTCTTTGATTACAGTGAGCTGCACGATTTTCTTCTGCACGCTTTTGAGCCTGAGAAGATTTCCTTCCTGAACTACAGCAGTTTTGGCCGTCACCCCTTGGGTGTCGTGGGGTCGTTTGTCGATCACATTGGGTATGGTGACACCGAGGGTTTGCAACAGTTCAACAGCCACAATGTTTCAGAGGATCCATTGGGATACTATTTGGGACGTGAACTTCTGAACGGTGTGCAGCCGTCAGACGAACAGATTGAGAAGGTCGCTTCGGTGCTGAAGTCGCGGCATCCAGGAAAAGTGAAAACCTCACTCTATACGAAAGAGCAGGTTTCGGAATGGACGGGCTACTTTAGACCTCTGAACGAGAAATTTCATGCGACCGCGGGTGATGCGCTTCAATCTCCGATCGTGATACCTGAAGTTCAAGATCAAGTTCTTTATCTGTGCGAGGTGACGGACGCTGACCGACAGGCTGTTTCGGACGCATTATCTGCCAGAGAGTAAGGAAAAATAATGCCGGTATCGCATGTGGCGAGTAAGCTCGTGCGCAAGCGCACACGCGACTAAGCTCCGCTTTAATGTTTCTCAGCGAACCGTCTAGGGTGTCACAGTATTTCCATTTGTAAGTATTACTTGTAATTGTGTAGGTGCATTCTTGCATCGGCTTTAAGCCTTTGCGCGCACGTGTCAGTTCAATTTCTAGTGAGTACAGTAGATGGCGATGACTTTTTCTGCCCGTTCCACCACACAATACAAGACGATCAGCGGCACCGATGCCGGCGAAAATCTTTATGGTACCAGCGAAGATGAGACAATTGTCGGGCAAGCTGGCGATGACGCAATCTATGGCGGTGATGGTGATGACTTACTGCAAGGCGGAGCCGGGGACGACTACCTGAACGGCGAGGGCGGTCAAGATACCCTCGACGGCGGCGCGGGGTATGACCGCATTAGCCATTATTATGACACTGCTGCTGTTACCGTAGATTTGGCGGCTGGCGTGGCGATCGATGGCAATGGCGTTAAAGACGTTTTGAAAAACATCGAATCCGTGAGCGGATCGCTCTACGGCGACACGCTTGTGGGCAATGACGAGAATAACTCTTTTGCTGGCTACAAGGGCTACGACACGATTGATGGTGGCGGCGGAACGGATTGGCTGCGCTATGACATCGACTATCGGCTCGGAGGTACGAAGGGGATTGTTGTGAACCTTGCACAAGGTTCCGGTTACGATGGATGGGGAAACCGCGACACAATTTCGAATTTCGAGAATGTTGAAACAGGTGATGCAAATGACAGTGTAACCGGCGATGCCGGAGACAATTACTTTTGGCTTTCGGGCGGGAACGACACAGCCTATGGGCGCGCCGGCGATGATAGCCTTTATGGCAAAGACGGGAATGACCTGTTGGATGGTGGTGCGGGCGACGATTACATTCGCCCCGGTGCAGGTGTTGACACAATCAACGGCGGTGAGGGTTCCGACGAACTTTCTTACGCCGATGCGGGCGCGGTTTCTGTTGACATGGTGTCAGGCATTGCAACCGAGGCTGACGGGAATGTTGATACCTTCGAGAGCATTGAATCTGTGCAGGGTTCCTCGGAGGGTGACAGCATCATCGGGGATGACGGAGACAACCTGATCGCTGGTTTGAACGGCTCCGACACGCTTGAAGGTGGCGCTGGGTTTGACCGTTTGAGCTTCTGGACCGAAGACTACTACGGAGCGACCGATGGCGTAACAGTCGACCTGAGCGCTGGTATTGCCATTGATGGATGGGGAAACACCGACTTCATCACTGGCTTTGAGCAAGTTGAGGGGGGCGATTTTGACGATACAATCGCGG
The DNA here is from genome assembly GCF_041224595.1 of Donghicola sp. XS_ASV15. Lineage (NCBI taxonomy): Bacteria > Pseudomonadati > Pseudomonadota > Alphaproteobacteria > Rhodobacterales > Roseobacteraceae > Donghicola > Donghicola sp. XS_ASV15. The sequence goes on from NZ_JBGFGN010000128.1 coordinate 38,052, forward strand.
GGGACTCCGGCGACAATCGCGTGTTTGGCAACGACGGGGATGATTTGATCGACGGCGCCGAAGGGGATGACTCCATTGATGGCGGTGATGGCAACGACACCATCAATGGTGGTAGCGGTGAGGATTGGCTGAGTTACTTCAACAGTTCCTCCTCTGTCGTCGTTCGCCTTGGCAAAGGGGCGAGCAAGAGCAGCGAGGGTGATGTCGATCTCTTCAAGAACTTCGAAAACGTCTACGGTTCTAATTACAAAGACAAGCTGTTTGGAAATGCCAAGGATAACGTCCTGAGCGGCCACAAAGGCAATGACGTTCTGAACGGGCTCAAGGGCTCTGACACAGTGAGCTATGAGTATGATGCGCAATTTGGCGGTGACGCAGGAGTGACGATCAATCTGGGCAAACGGTTCGGTGTGGACGGCTTTGGGGATCGCGACAAATTGGTCAAGATTGAGAACGCGATTGGCAGCACCGAGGATGATTTGATCCGTGGCAGCAAGAAGGACAACCAACTGGAGGGGCTCGAGGGCGATGATCGCCTGCTTGGTCTGAAAGGTGCGGATACGCTTGTTGGTGGTGCGGGCAACGACAAGCTGCGTGGCGGCGCCGGCGCGGATACCTTTGTGTTCGGCGAAGGATTTGGTGCTGATGTCATCCTTGACTTCAAAGGGCAGGATGTCTTGCAGTTTGAGGGTGTTTCAGATGAAGGGGACTCGAGCGCCTTCCTTGCGGCCCATGGCAGCGCGGTGAACGGAAATTATATTATCGAGGTCGATGGCAACTCGCTGACGCTGAAGGGTGTCACAGATGCCGCGATGATCGAGAGCGCTTTAATCCTACTTTAACTCTGCATGGTAAGTCGCTGATAATAAAGAGCCCGGCGTTTCGCCGGGCTCTTTTTTTAGTTTCGCCAGTCGCCAAATCTATTCGGCAGCCTCAAGCCTCTTTCCGCGCAGCGGGGGTTTAGGAAGAAGCGTATCTGGATCGACGCCGCGTTGCACCGCAGCGGTGCGCACGGCTTCTTGTATGGCCTTGCTTCGGCGCAGAAGGCGCAAAAACGCCTGCTCATTGAGTACCAAGACGGTTGTTGGAGCGATGGCGCGCACATCAGCACGATAGGTTTTGCTGGTCAAAATGCCCATCTGCCCGAACATCTCGCCGCGACCGAGGCGCCATTCCTGATTGGCGACCTCGACCTGAACGGCACCGGATTCGATGAAATAGACGCTCTTTGCGGGGTGGTTTTTCCGAGTCAGGACTTCGCCCGCATCGACGTAGCGGGTTTTCAGTGCGCGGCTCAGACGTTTGATTGCGGCTTTGTCCAGTTCTGCAAAAAGAGGAAGGCGGCGCACCAATTCCGTCCGTTGCAGCGCGATGTCGAGTTTCGGACGGCGCTCTTCGGAGGCGCGCCGAGCGGAGAGATCTTGGATCAAAGTCGTGAAGACTTCTGCTCCGATCAACCCATCCCCGTGCATGGCGTGGTATTCGCGCTCTTCGAGCCGGAGGGCCGCGCGCCGGATGAAACGGCGCTCCAGTTCTTCGGCGTAACCCGGATATTGCAGGCGAAGGCCGTCGAGGGCGGTTTCGACTTGTTCCGTTCGTCGCACCAGCATTTCCTGCAGCAGTTCCGCCACACGTCTTCCGTGGATGCGCCGGATGCGCCCGTCGATGAATTTGCCAAGGTCGCGCAGGATCAATTGCTGCGACAGCATAAATTCAAAACGATCCGCAGTCATCCGAGCCAGAAAAGCCGACAGACCGATCCGGTTGTGCAACTTGACACTGAGCCGGAACCAGAAGCCATAGGTGATGCCCCGTTTGGCGGCGCGGTTGTATCCGCTGCGGCCATGAGTTCGAGCCCCTTCAAGAAGCCGGTCGGCTTCTGACAGGAGTTGCTCGGCCATGCGCGCTGAAATCGTCCGCTCGTTTAGGCGAGACAGGATGGTGTCGCGTTCGTGGCCCGCCAGTGAGATCAGGCCAAGGGTAATGCGGTCTCGATTCTTGATACCTACGCCGGTTTCTGCTTTGCGGACGGCATCGTCCAGACGCTGGCCAAACCCCTTGGCTTCGGAGCGGACGATCTCGTGGCTCAGGTCGTAGTCGTCGGTTGTGCGGGACATCTCTTCGCGCACATTTTGGAGGGCTACCGCAACGACCTGACGCGAGAGCGCTTCGTCGATGACGGACAGGCGATCAAGGCCAAGACGGCCGATCATCCAGCGCAGGGTCGTCCCTTGGGCGATGAGAGTGAATAGCGTAAAGCCGGTTGCAAGGATGCCGACCATACGCTTGGTCTCTGCGGGGACACGAAAACTCTCGGTGACGGCAAGGGCGAGTGCAAGCGTGACTGCGCCGCGTAGCCCCCCCCACAAAATGGCTGTGCGGTAGGGCCGCTCCACCGCAGGGGACGCCCGCATGAATGTCAGCAGCGGCAGCAAGCCAAAGAGGATCACGGCGCGTGCCAAAATGGCCGCCACGATCACCACGCCGATGAGTGCAATGTCAGACAGGCGGACGCCATCCATGAGGCGCGGGATCAGCAAGGCAGCTAGGATAAAGATCAAGGCGCCTGCCCAATGCGCCAACACGTCCCAAAGCTCGCGCATGTTGGTCCATGTTTGGGGCTGCAACCGCCCCGGTGCAGCGAGGTTTAGCGTAAGACCTGCCGCAACAACCGCGATAACGCCCGACGCGCCAATCGTCTGCTCTGCCCCAATATAGGCCAGATACGGGAGCGCGACCGAGATCGTGAGCTGAGCCAGTTCGTGGTGATGGAAGAGCGACATCACGCGCACCGCGATGCGTGCTAGGATCCAACCGCACAAGGCGCCGCCTGCGATGAGCATCGGGAAACGCCCCAAAGCTTCTCCAAGCTCGGGGTCAGGCACACCCAGCATCACAAAACCCATAAACAGGCCAAAGAGCGCAATCGCGGCGGCGTCGTTCAACAGACTCTCGCCTTCGATGATGCGGGCCAGACGTTGCGGCGCCGAGATCGACCGGAAAATCGAGACAACAGCCGACGGATCGGTCGTCGAGACAATTGCGCCGACCAAAAGACACGCTGCGAGGGGCAAGGTGCTGACCGCTGATAAGGCATATCCCACACTGAGTGTCGCAACCACGACAGCCACGACGGCCAGCAGCAGGATCGGCACCCAGTCGTCGAGCATCCGCCTTAGGTTCATGCCCAAGGTGGCCTGAAAGAGAAGTGTGGGCAGAAAAACGTAGAGGAAGACGTTGGACCGGATGGGCAGACCAAGGATCGCCTCTGCTACCGGGTTCAGAGCGTCTGTAAGTTCGGTTTGAAGAAAGAAGATCGCGCCAACACCGATCAGGGTCCCCAAGACAGCAAGGATCACACTGTAGGGTAAACGTAGCCGCGCCGCCAAAGGCTCTGCGAGGCCGATGACAACAAAGAAAGATGCAATGATCGTGGTGATAATAACGATGTCCATACGCTGCCATTACCATGAAGCGCGGGATCAGGAAGAGTGCCAATCATCACTTGTGTGTTGGATGTGTTTCAGAGGCCGCGGAGAGTGTTGCTGGCCATGATCGGCGTAGGGCTAGGCTGAGATGGTTTGAAAGCCCACCAAGCAAAACGAAAATGGCCGCCCGAGTGGGGCGGCCAAAAAAGACTGTCATGTGTCACGGGATCAGAAGTGAACCGAACGCGAGGTGCCGGGGATTTCCTGCGGCGGTGCGAACTTGGTCAGGTTGATGCCTTTGACGGCTGCCTTGTATTCGTCGTTGTTCGGCGTACGGCCAAGGATCGCTGACAGAACGACCACGGGGGTCGAAGCCAGAAGTGATTCACCTTTCTTCTCGGCACTGTCTTCTACGACGCGGCCTTGGAACAGGCGGGTCGAGGTCGCCAGAACGGTGTCACCCTTTTCCGCTTTTTCCTGATTGCCCATGCAGAGGTTACAGCCGGGACGCTCGAGGTACAGGATGTTCTCGTACTCGGTGCGGGCGTTGGCTTTGGGGAACAGATCGTCGAACTCAAAGCCCGAGTATTTCTGCAGGATGTCCCAGTCGCCTTCGGCCTTCAGCTCGTCGATGATGTTGTAGGTCGGTGCGGCCACAACCAGCGGTGCCTTGAACTCGACCTTGCCGTTGGCTTCTTCGAGGTTCTTGAGCATCTGCGCGACGATCTTGATGTCACCCTTGTGCACCATGCACGAGCCGACAAAGCCCAGATCCACCTTCTTGTCGCCGCCGTAGTAGGAGACGGGGCGGATGGTGTCGTGGGTGTAGCGGCGCGATGCGTCGGCGTTATTCACATCGGGGTCGGCGATCATGGGCTCGTCGATCAGGTCCAGATCAACGACGACTTCGGCAAAGTACTTGGCGTTGTCATCGGGGGTCAGGGCAGGCTTCTCGCCCGACTTGATTTCTGCGATGCGCGCGTCGGCTTTGTCGATCAGACCTTGCAGGGTCTTGGCTTCGTTATCCATGCCCTTGTCGATCATGGTCTGGATGCGGCCTTTGGCCAGTTCCAGCGAACCGATCAGGGTTTCATCGTTGGAGATACAGATCGAGGCTTTCGCCTTCATTTCTGCGGTCCAGTCGGTGAAGGTGAACGCCTGGTCCGCCAGCAGAGTGCCGATGTGCACTTCGATGATGCGGCCTTGGAACACGTTGTCGCCGCACTGCTTGAGCATCTGCGCCTGAGTTGCGTGTACCACGTCGCGGAAGTCCATATGGTCCGCCATCTGGCCCTTGAAGGTCACTTTGACCGACTCGGGGATGGGCATGGTGGCTTCGCCGGTCGCCAGTGCCAGAGCAACGGTGCCCGAGTCCGCGCCAAAGGCAACGCCCTTGGACATACGGGTATGGCTGTCGCCGCCGATGATGATGTCCCAGTCGCTGACGGTGATGTCGTTCAGCACTTTGTGGATCACGTCGGTCATCGCGTGGTATTCGCCCTTGGGGTCGCGCGCGGTGATCAGACCGAAGTCGTTCATGAACTTCATCAGACGGGGGATGTTGGCCTGAGCCTTTTTGTCCCAAACCGAAGCAGTGTGACAGCCCGACTGATAGGCGCCGTCAACGGTGGGCGAAATGGTGGTCGCCGCCATGGCTTCCAGCTCTTGGCTGGTCATCAGGCCGGTGGTGTCCTGCGAGCCAACGATGTTCACTTTGACGCGCACGTCCGAGCCTGCGTGCAGCACTTTGCCCTTTTCGACGCCGACAGCGTTCGCGTTGAAGATTTTCTCAACAGCGGTCAGGCCCTGATCGGCAACGGTAACTTCTTTCGAAGGCGCGTAGACGGCGGGGGCTTCGACACCCAGAGTTTCAGCCGCGAATGTCTGCAGCTTCTTGCCGAATACGACGGCATAGGAACCGCCGGCCTTCATGAACTCGACCTTCTGCGGGGTGAAGGCAGAGGACACGTCCACTAGCTCTTCGCCGGAGTCGCTGTAGAGCTTCTTGTCTTTGGTGTTGATGGTCAGAACGGTGCCGGTCTCGACCGAGTATTTCTGGTCAAGGATCGGGTTGCCGTCATTGTTCAGGATCGGCTTGCCGTTCTCATCCAGCTTCTTGACCCAGTTCTTCAGGTCCAGACCGATACCGCCGGTCACGCCAACAGTGGTCAGGAAGATCGGCGAGATGCCGTTGGTGCCTGCCACAACGGGGGCGATGTTCACGAAGGGAACGTAGGGGCTGGCTTTCTTGCCGGTCCACAGCGCGACGTTGTTCACGCCGGACATACGCGACGAGCCAACGCCCATGGTGCCCTTTTCTGCGATCAGCATGACGCGCGCATCAGGGTTCTGTGCTTGCAGGTCCTGAATTTCTTTCTGCGCTTCGGGGCTGATCATGCACTTGCCGTGCAGTTCGCGGTCCGAACGCGAGTGCGCTTGGTTGCCGGGCGACAGAAGGTCGGTCGAGATATCGCCTTCGGCAGCGATATAGGTCACGACTTTAACTTCTTCGTCCACTTCGGGAAGCTTGGTGAAGAACTCGGCCTTTGCGTAGCTTTCCAGAATGTCTTTTGCGATGGCGTTGCCGTCTTTGAACGCGGCGGCCAGACGCTCCATGTCTGCCTCGTAGAGGAAGACCTGAGTTTTCAGGACGTCAGCAGCTTTGCCTGCGATCTCTGCGTCATCACCCAGTGCCAGATCCAGTAGAACCTCGATCGAGGGGCCGCCCTTCATGTGCGACAGCAGTTCGAACGCGAAATCGGGGGTGATTTCTGCGACGGTTGCTTCGCCAAGGATGATCTTTTTCAGGAACACTGCCTTCACACCTGCGGCGCTCGTGGTGCCGGGCAGGGTGTTGTAGATGAAGAAGTTCAGCGAGTCTTTGCGGTGCGCGTTCGCTGTGTCCTCGATCTGCGCGATCAGTTCAGCAACCAGCGCGCCGTCGTCGATCGGCTTGGGATGCAGTCCCTCGCCTTTGCGGGTTTCGATTTCTTCAAGATAGGCAGTGTACAAGCTCATGGCGATCCCTGCGGTTCAGTGGTGGGGCAAGCTTGGGTGCCGGACGGCAAAATATAGGTTGGCGAGCGGCGGCAAGCTTAATTGTATGCGGATGTATACCAAACGTATTTACGTGGCAAGAGGTTGCCGAAGGCATTACGGTCCTTGCGCCAAAAAGTCGAGCAAAAGCGCCGAATTTCAGCAGCCTGAGGCACTATGTCTGACCTTGCCGAGTTCTGGGGCGCGCCACAGAGTTGTTGTGGTCGGCGGTACCCCTGGAGTGAGACGATGGAATCATGTGCGGCGTCCGCACCTTATACGGAACGCATCAGAGCATAGATCCGCGCTTTTTCTAAGGACACATTGATAACGGTTGTTCCTAACGCACAGATCAGATTTAACGACGCTGAATTTTTGGTACGGGACTTTGATGATGACCACTTCAGCTGCGTCTAAAGGTAAAATTCTGATTGTTGGGGCGGGGTTGTCCGGAGCGGTGATTGGCCGCCACCTCGCTCAGGACGGATACGGGGTCACCATCGTCGATAGCCGCGATCACATTGGGGGGAACTGTCATACTGAACGGGACGCAGAGTCCGGCGTTATGGTCCATGTTTATGGCCCCCACATTTTTCACACAGATGACGAAGAAGTCTGGGACTACGTCAACACGTTCGAGACGTTCATGCCCTACAAAAACCGCGTGAAAACAACGTCCAAGGGGCAAGTCTTCTCGCTGCCGGTCAACCTGCACACCATTAACCAGTTCTTCGACAAAACAATGCGCCCCGATGAGGCGCGCCAGTTTATCACCGAAGAGCAGGCGGACACGTCCATTGAGGATCCTCAAACCTTTGAAGAGCAGGCCATGCGGTTTGTGGGTAAGGAGCTCTATGAGGCCTTTTTCAAAGGCTACACGATGAAGCAGTGGGGATGCCATCCCAGCGAGTTGCCTGCTTCGATCCTCAAGCGCTTGCCTGTGCGCTTTAATTACGATGACAACTACTTCTTCCACAAATTTCAAGGGATGCCCCAAAACGGCTATACCGTGATGATCGAGCGGATGCTGGATTGTTCTGGCATCGAAGTTCGGTTGAACACGACATTCAGCGCCGAGATGGCCGAAGGCTACGAACACGTCTTTTATGCCGGACCACTGGATGGATATTTCGACTACAAACTAGGGCGTCTGGGTTATCGGACCTTGGATTTTGAACGCTTCAACTATGAAGGGGATTACCAAGGCTGCGCCGTCATGAACTATGGCGAGGTCGACGTACCCTACACCCGCATCACCGAACACAAGCACTTTGCCCCTTGGGAAAACCACGAAAAATCGGTCTGCTACCGAGAGTTTTCCCGCGCGGCTGAGCCTGCAGACATTCCTTATTACCCGATCCGTCAGGTCAAAGAGAAAGCTCTGCTCTCTGAGTATGTGGAATTGGCCAACGCGGCGTCTGGCGTCACTTTTGTTGGCCGCTTGGGGACCTATCGCTACCTCGATATGGACGTCACAATTCGCGAGGCTCTGGACACTGCGCGTGGATTCGTTGAGGCGCAGCAAAAGGGCGTCAAGGTGCCCGCATTCTTCGTCGCACCGGTCTGAACGCCTAACATTCAGGGCGCTTATGAGTGGCAGCGAACGATGTTTGGCGGATCTTTGCAAGGTTGCTCGCTGTCCTGCTCAAAATGTCGCTGTTTGATGACAGAGAACGCGCTCTATGGGCTCAGGTCTTGCACCCTCCCGACATTGTTGGCTAAGTGCGCCCACTAAAGGGTTGGGCGGCTTGGGTGACCTGGCTGGCCGACTGCAGGACGAATACGCATTGAATGACGGGGCGTAGTAAGATGACTATTTCGAGTAAGAAAACTCTGGTTCTTCACATCGGCGACCCCAAAACCGGATCAACTGCAATTCAAGACGCGCTTGCGACAAACCGAATTTCGGTGAACGGGCAGCTTCCTTATTATAACTCCAAACTCGCCCACAATGTGATCGTGAAGCACATCCGTAACTACGAGGGCAGTGAAGAAAAGAGCAAGGAACAAGCAAGATCAGCGCTGACCAAAATGGCGAACGGGATAGCTCATTCTGACTCGGATATTTGTGTTATCTCTGCTGAGTTGCTGGCGGACATCTCTGCGACCCGGTTCAAGAAGATTTACGATGAGTTCTTTGCGCCGCATGTTAGCGAGCTGAAGGTCATTGCATATGTTAGACCGCATATTTCTTGGATTCTGGCGACCTTTGGAGAAAGCCTGAAGATTGGAAATTTCAAAGGTGATCTTGAGGCCTTCTATCTCAGCCGCATGAAGCGAGATAACATTTTCCCGTATCATGCGAGGTTCTCGGAATGGAAAGCCGTATTTGGCGAGGCTTTTGTTCTGCGGCCTTTCTCTCGTCGGCTCCTTGTTTCTCAGTCAGTCATTTCCGACTTCTCTGAATATGCGTTTGGCTCTGGAAATTACGAAATAGCTGATTTGACACGACTTGATCGGAGCAACGTTTCGCTTGGCCTTGAGGATCTCCTTCGGATCTCCTTTCTGCACGAATTCGTAGAGCATAAGCCTTGGATCTTTCGTCATCATCTGGGGTGGGAAGTCCATCGGGTGATTGGAATGACGCAGGGGCACGACAAAGCGAAGGCTGGCCCGAAGACAAAAGTCCAGATTCACAAAGATTTGGCGAAGAAAGCGCAGAACAGGTTCCTCGAGGATGCCAAATCGATGGACCGAGACTTTTTTGCGGAGACGCCATTCTTAGCTGAAGCGTTGGATGACGCTGTCCGTTCGGCCTGCGATACGCCACAATCAATGCTGCCTGAGGACTACTTTTCAGAGTCAGAACTGCGAACGCTTACGCTCTTTTCAGAAATGTTCGCGAGTGCTTTTGAGAAGCAAGCCGAACCTTGGGTCCGTCACTTTGAAGATCTGCGCATTCAGACACGTGCCAAGAACCTCAGTGAAAGCTGAGACAATAATCATAGCTTTGCGCTACCCCTTCTGCGGGAGAATTGTTCGTGATTAAAAATCTTGTTTTTCACATCGGCGATCCGAAATGTGGGTCGACTGCAATTCAAGCGGCGATGCGTAAAAATGCATGTGTACCAGAGAAAACAACGCTCGTAAGCCAACCCGAAACCAACGCGAGTGTGCTCGCCAATGTAATTGCCAAAGGTAATCAGCAGAGAATAAAAAGATTATTGAATGCCAAGCGAGCGTGGTGCGAAAGTAATACTGCTGACGTGGGGATTATATCTGCAGAGTTTTTTGAAAGAGTTGCCCCTGCTCAGTTCGATGCAGCCCTGAAAGAGCACTTGCCAGAGTATTCTCAAGATGTCCGAGCGATCGCATATGTCAGATCTCATTCAGGTCGTTTGATCTCTGGCTACGCACAACGCATCAAAACTGGGGCCTTCACCGGAAACTTGGATGAATTCACAGGTATTATGTGCGGTGGCACGCTGCTTCAGTATCATCCGAGGTTTCTGGGATGGAAAAAGCTCCTACAAGAGCGGTTTACGTTGCGTCCCTTTATGTACGGTGAGTTAAAGTCAAACGACATCGTTGATGACTTTTTTTCCCATCTGCTGGGGGGCGAAAGGTACAAACTGGAATCTGTTGAGCCGTCGAACGAAAGCCTGTCGCTGGAGGAACTATCGGGCCTATTAATCGTTCAAGAGGGGCTCATTCAGGGAGGTGTTCCCAAACACTTGCGACTTCCTTTGGGAGCGGCCGTCGCCAGACAGTTGAGCGGTAAATCGAACAGGTTATGGACCAAGCTTCGCCTTGATAAGCGGAATGCCGAGAAAATGTACGCGCGTTTCAAGGATGATGCACGTGCGCTTGATGCTGAGTTCTTCCAACGCCCCTTGATGGAAAGTGAACTACTCCGAGCAATCGAAACTTCGATCGAGACCCCTCAGTCTTTGAATGCAAGTCAATTTTTTTCAGACAGGAAGATAAAAAAGCTGCGAGAGGCGTCGGAAAGAATCTCCCAGTTCTCTGCTGAGGATATGAAGAGTTGGCACAAGGAGTACCAAGTCGAAACAGGTCAGCTTTCTGGGGAAAGGCCCAAAAAAGCAACTTTCAAACGACTAATGGCGCCTGAAAGACAAGTTTGGAAAGCAGTGGATGAAATCGTGTCCCATCTACTGCCATAAAGCTTCCTTTGCGAGCTGCGCTGGTAGACGCATCTTGTCATGCTTAAAACTGAATAGAGCTGCCAGATGAAAGGAACTTGGAGATATCCAGCCCGTCTTTCTTTTCTTTGATTTCACTCGGAGAGTCGTGCAGCATAAAGGCAGAGAACCTCTGTGTGGTCACATAGTTCCTTTGGGAAAACAACATGACCATCAATAGCCGAAATGCTTGCGCGTGGGGTCGCTGCAACGTTTTTTGAAGCAGAGCGTTCTGATCAATTTCGTAAATGGCTGGATTGATGTCATTTGTCAGGAAGCCTTCTTCGACAAGAATTCTCGCTGACGTCGTTAAACGTTTTCTGCCCTGAGCGAATCTGACGAGAAGTCTCTTCAATGAAGCCTGATTTTCGGGGCTACGAGCTTTGTTTTCTCCGATATGCAGGTCTAGGAGCCTCTCTTCCTTCCCAGAGGCTGTTGCATTGAATGGCAACAGCCGCAACGCCATTGGTAAATAATGCATTTTCCATTCGCCTGCCACGTTGGTTGGAGGAGAGACAAGGCGGTCTCGCCGTAAATCAAGCATTATCTCTGGCCCTTCGCTGCCTGCAATCGCTGCGATGGGAAGGTGATAGGCGATCATATGAAGTTCACTGTAGGTCAATGGGCAAAAGCCAAGTGATTGTCCGAAGTTCAGTGGTCCATCGTCTGGCCATGCTGCAAGGTGCTTCCCGCTGATGGGATCGGGCCTGGGCTTCCCTGGTAGATTTGCGTACCACTCAGTCATGAAATTTCTATTTCCCGCTCGTTTCGTCGAATAATCTGACCCATACGGAAAAGGGATAGCCGCTGGGCTGAGAGAAATGCTAAAGCTAACTTCCAGCTCTCGCTTGGGATCCCCGCCAGTAAAATAGGATGGTTGATTTCTAGAATTGCGGTGAAAAACTCAGGAACCTCAAACCGCTCCTGAATATCGGATGGCAACTCAACCGGTTCAAGCATGTTATGCCGCACTAGTGCCGATGTGAGAGAATTTTCCCACTTAGCGGTACGCGTGAACAGCTCAAGTTTCTTCAGTTTCAGCTCAGCACCCGAGCTCATATTCCCAAGGTGGTCGTAAATGTAGGAGCCGGCGTTTCGCTCTGAAGCTGGCGCGGCGCGATCCAAGCCGATGTCGAAATCTCCAAGCAAGTGATTTTTGTGTCTGAAGGGGTAGGCCTGCAAAAGTGTGGGCAAGGCATCAAGTCCCAGCCTCCTAATGCCCGGAATTTCAGCATCTCTCAGTAAGGTGCGGACGGCAACTAGCTCGAGCCCGCCGACATCGTTGCGTCGCCAAACAATCGGGTAGTGACTACTCAGAGCGAAGCTTTCCTCCATGCAGATTGGTACAAATCTCTCGCGCAGTGTTGGCTTGTATGAAAATGGATCAAAGATCCTGTGAGCTGTATCCCAAAGCTCTTGAAGAGGAATGAAAGATTGATACAAGTTCGGAGACCTTTTTGCTAGGCCCTGAATATATTGGGCAATGGACAGATAATGAATATTGCAAGTCTTTTAAAGCGATATAGCTCCCAATACCTCACACTGTGGTTTGTAAGCTCTTTTGTTGCGATCTTGGCGCTGAGCCCCTTCATCTACCTCTTGCAGGTCAGCTCACGTGTGTTCGTGAGCTACAGTTGGGAGACGCTCTGGTTCCTGACTGGGCTGGTCGTTTTCATTTTGATCGTCTGGGGTGCCATCGGCTACTACCGTGACAATGGCCTTTCTGCGATCGGTTTCAAGATCGATAATGACCTACGATCATTAGTTTTTGGTGCGGTGCACAGAAGCGGTCAGAAAGATGCCTTTCGCTCTTATTCTGATATTGCCATTTTCCGCGACGGGGTCACTGGAAATTTCACAGCGAACTTGATGGATGCGACACTGACGCCCCTATTTGTTGGTGTGCTCTTCATTCTGCACCCTGTATTTGGTTGGGTCTCTATTGTGCTCATCGCTCTGATTACACTGTTCAGTTTTCAGGCGCGCAAAATTTGGAAACTCGCTCGGAAAGAAGCAAAGCCATTGGAAGATGAAGCCTATGCTTTTGGTCTTTCTACAGCGGCAAAATCCGATGTGATCCGCGCAATGGGGCTCATGGAAGGTGTCCGCCACCGATGGGGCAAGTTACAAGCAGATGCCTCAGATAAACTAATAACAGGCAAGATGTCGGCGCGATATGTGGAGACGTATATCAACGTTTTGAACCGTGGGATGATGGTGCTGGTCATTTTCGTCGGGGCGGTATTGTTTTTGCTCGACAAGGTAACAGCGGAGACGGGCATGGCTGCATTTATTGTTATGATGCGAGGCGTGTCGCCAGCGGTCGCGATTGCAAAGAATTGGTCTGTGGTTCAAGAGACCCGCGACGCGATGCAAAGGTTGAACGGGGTTCTCGAGAAGAATCAGGAAGTGAAGAAAGCCGCTCTGCCGACTATGGTTGGCCACCTCACCTGCGCACATGTTGGTTACAGGACCAAGGCAGGTAAAAGCTTGCTTTCTGGGGTCCATTTCAGTGTTCCAGCAGGGTCCGTTGTTGCGGTGATCGGCCCGAGTGGTGCCGGGAAGTCTACTCTGCTCCGGTTGCTTGCAGGAGCAGAGCAGGCCAGCGCTGGAAATGTGAAAATTGATGGCTTTCCTATGGCGCAGTGGCCCGAGGCACAGCGCGGCGCTTCGATCGGGTATTTGCCTCAGACTGTGGACCTATTGCCGGGGACGGTGGCGCAAAACGTCTCTCGGTTTGATCCAAACCAGACAGACAACACCAAGATCTTCGAAGCGCTCGGCCGTGCCGGGGCGTTGGAGATGGTCCAAGGCCTTGAGCGTGGCCTGAATTTTAACCTAGCACCAGATGGTGCGCCGCTGTCCGGTGGACAAAAGCAACGAATTGGTTTGGCACGCGCCTACTATAACTCGCCCCGAATTCTGATCATGGACGAGCCCGATTCCGCTTTGGATTCCGAAGGAGAAAAAAATCTCGCCTACGGCATTCTCGAGATGAAGCGCTCCGGGGCGACGACTGTTTTCAGCACGCACAAGACCAATATGCTTCAAATCAGCGACTATGTTCTGGTGATCAAAGACGGCTACATGCACTCATTCAGTTCCAAGGATGATATGATCGGAAGGCTTGAGCAGTCGGGAAATCGCTTGCTTGCGACCAACGACGATACTGATGCCCCCAAAGGAGCGCAGTTACATGGTTAACACAAACACACTCCCTGCGCCCGAGACCAGCAAACGGCCAGAGCTGTTGCATACGGATCGAATTCTAAACCGCGCTATTCGCAATAGTGTCCTGCTGATTGTTATCTTCTTTGGCGGACTTGGATGGTGGATGTACACAGCGCGATTGGATAGCGCTGCGGTCTCATCAGGTGTGATCGAGAATGCTGCGAATACTCAGATAATCCAGCACCTTGAGGGCGGGATTGTCTCCCAAATCTTGGTGCGGGATGGGCAAGAAGTTGAGCAGGGCGATGTTCTTTTGCGCCTTGACCCTACGACCGGTGAAGCTACTGCGGAACTCTACAATACACAGCTGCTCGGATCACAAGCAAAACGCGTTCGATTGGAACAAGAGATCGAGCTTGGAGACGTATTGGAGTTCCCAGAGGATCTTTTGATGGCTGCACAAAATAGTCCGGCATTTCAAAAGCAACTCAACGACGAAATGCGTCAGTTCTCACTGTCGAAAACGACATTGGAGCAAAATGAAGAACTTTTCCGCACACAGATCGAGCAGTACCGAGAAGAGATCAAGGGCCTAGAACTCGGGCGCAGTATTGCGGAGAGGGCGCTGGAGCTTGTCGAAGGGGATTTGAAGAATCAGCAGAGTTTGTTTGATCGTGGGCTGACCAATCAGGCGGCGGTTCTGACGTTGCTCCGCGAGCAGTTAGAGCTTCAGGAGAAGATTGCGCAGGCGGAAATCGACATTGCAAGAACGAAGCAGTCAATCTCGGGTCTCGAGTTGCAGATTCGTCAGTCGGTTGAAACCTATCGTCAGACTGCAGCTGAAGAACTCGACGAAGTGAACACAGAGATCCGTGCATTGGAGCGTGATCTGATCGTCAGTAGCGATTCCCTGAAGCGCATCGAGGTCAAGGCCCCTGTTTCGGGCACCGTGCAGGAGAGCATCCTAAGCAATGTCGGAGCTGTCATCGGCTCTGGTGAGACGATCATGAAGATTGCGCCAAACACGGCGGATTATGTGATTTCGGCCAAAATTTCTCCGAACGACATTGAGAACATTCTTCCGGGAATTGAGGCACTGATTACCTTCCCTGCGTTTGCGAGTATCGAAATGGCGCCAGCCAAGGGCGAGCTTTTCGCAGTCTCGCGGGATAGAATCGTCGATTCAGCCTCTGATGAGAGTTATTATGAAGCCGAAGTGCACATGCTTTCAGAAACTGTGCCGGATGAGATTAAGGATAAGTTGGTTGCTGGTATGACGGTCTCAGTCATTCTGCCAACTGGCGAGAGAACTGCATTGGAATACGTTCTCACACCCATTTTGCGGCGTTGGGACAGCGCAATGCGCGAAGAATAAGATATTAGAAAGCAAGTCTATGATTGAGGACATTAAACTAACCACGGGCCTCGCCCTAATTCGCTACGAAGCAAAAGGTGGGCGCTCAAATGCCATCATTCGGGCCCACATTCCCACGCAATCTCGCGATAACTTGACCTTGATCACTGATCCCAATGCGCAGAGCGACGTCCTCGCCGAACCCGGCGATTGCTGGGTTGTGCGGTGCCAAAGGCCAGCGATCCTCAGCCTGGAGATCGAATCAATCCATCCTGGTGAACCTGCGCGCGCTGGTGTTATGGTCGAATACCTTGGCGAGAAGTCTGCCCAGAAATGGAATTCCTCGTCTGCGGCGAAGCGCATCGATTATCGAGATCGCAACGCAGCCTCCAGCCAATACCGGAGTGAGCCCAGTTACGAAGATCGCGTCATTGCCCATATTGCAAATGTCGGAGATGTCACCGTTAAAGCGGGCGATTGGGCGCGCGGCAATGGCGCAAACCAAACGATCGAAGGCCTTCTGCTGCCAGCGGAGAACAATGTAAATATCGTCGTGCGTGATGCGAACACCGGTCAAGTGGCGCATCCTGGTCAGTTCCTCGGCTCGCGCGGTCGGGCGCGTCCTTTGACCAGATTAGAAATCTGGATTGATGGCCCTGATCGTGACCAGCGTATCGAAGTTGAAGCACTGTATGAGAGAGCAGGTTTCTGTAAAGAGGTTGGTAGCGCGGTCGAAATCTCAGGGCTTGATGACTCAGATGCTCTGATCGGATTGAAGTTGCATACTGCAGGGGCAGAAATGGCGAGAAGTGGTTCATTCTACCGCGACGACTCTCAGAGTTTTGGAAATGGTCAACGACCAGCGAGAAGCAAGCTATTCAAACGCTGATCGCCGTACTTTTGTGCTGTGAACATCCATTGAAGGGCTGTTGACTGAATTTTTCGGTCAACAGGTACAGTCGCGTTAAGATCTGGCGATTTGAGTTCGCCGACCAAGATATTTGGCCAGATTGACGCCCATCAGGCTGTTAACGCCGCTCTATGATTGTTCAGCGGCAGGTCATGTTGATCTTGGACCAGATGAAGCTCAGTGCATTTAAGCGCGACTTGCGCTTTGAACTTGGGTGAGTTGTTCGTCGGCTTCGGCAACTCTGATCTCCTCTCCGCGAGAGGTTTGCAGATAAAAAATCGAATCTTAAATCAGTGTCCGAAACGCGGGGTGAGCGAACGGCTCGATTTTCAGAGCCTTAAAGCACGCAACGCGTTGTGGGAGGGTCCATCCTGGCGCTAGAGCGAGAAGGGCCGAACTATGTCGCTCGGCCCGGAAAGATCAGGCGGCGGCTTCGTTTTGTGCCTCAATCATCACGCCTGCGAGGACGCCGTAAGTTTCTGCCCACGCTTCTTTGACTTCGGGGGTGAAATCATCGCCAAGGCCTTTGCCGAGGGTGAAGAGCAGGGCCTCGCCGACATAACCGTAGTGCTCGGGCGTCACTTCGTAACCGTTGTGGCGGCGGCCAAGATCCTGAACGGCGGGCAGAATTTCGTCCAGTTTAGTGAGGCCGTTTACAGCGATCGCCAGCATCTGCATCAGTTTTTTCTTCTGCTCCGTCATATCTTCGGGGAAGAGGGGACGCACTTGCGGCGCAAGTTCGAAGAGCTTGTCGTAGAAGATGTCAGCCGCGGGGCCAGCGATCGGTGCGACTTTTTTGAAGCTGTCTTGCACGAGGGTAATTTTCTCAGGGGTCATTTCTCTCATTCCTTGTTTGTTGCGATGAAGGCGAGTGCTTCATCCGCGCCGCCGCTCGCCCAAACCATGAATGCCACGGATGCTGCGATCTCTGCGTCGCTGAGGTCGGGATTGCCGCCGCGGGCGGGCATTTCGGTGTAGGTCTTGCCCACAAAGCCCTGCGTGGCATGTTCGATTAGGGTGGGCAGCCCCTGCGCGATGCGGGGCTGCCATTTGTTGGTTGCGGTAATTTTTGGGGCGCCGGTAGCTTTGTTCCCGCCGTGGCAGGCCATACAGGTGCCCTCCCAGACACCTTGGCCTTCTATCAGCATTGGGGTGTCCGGCTGGGGCAGTCGGTCCACTGTGACAAAACCGTCAAGCCCACGTGCAGATAGCACGTCGGACAAGGCGACTTCTGCCGCTGCGGGGGCGCCCACAAGGAGCGCCGCGCAGATCACCGCACGCCGCACCAGATCACTCCACAGGGATGCGGATAACCACACCGCCCATCACGTCACCGCCTTCGAAGTCAGTCTTGGGCGAGTCCTTGTGATCGTTGTGGCACGAGGTGCACGCCTCGGCCACAGCGACGTCGGCGTAAAACGCGGTAAAGTAATTCTGACCGCCAAGCTCTTCTTCGCCGTAGAAGTTCTCACCAGGGTTATCGACGAGGTACTGTAGGCCCTCTTTTTCGAGGTCGGTTGCAGGAGCGTTCTGCTTGTTAATCGGCCAGAGCGACAACAGCGAGTACGAGAAAGCATCGGTTTCTTCGGCCACCATCTCCGCGCCAAAGCGGAACATCTGTGCGGGCAGAACCAGCGCTTTTTCATCTTCGAAGTGTTCGGAGGCGGTGATGACTTTTTCTTTGACCGCCAGACGGTTGACGATCATGCGTGTGTAGACTGTGCGGTCCGAAGACATGACAAGGTGCAGCAGGTCCGCAACTTCTTGCTCTTCCATTTCGGCGTGGACGGCAGTGGCTCCGCTGAACGCCATTGCGCCGCAGAGAAGGACTGCTTTGATTTTTGTTCCGTAGCTGGTCATAACTATCTCTCCTGTTGGATTATGATTTGGCAGGGGTTTGCGTGGGACCGTGCGTTCATTGGTTGGCGCCTTGGTCGGACGGTTCCACGCGGCTTGTCGCCCAATCGATGCTTTCGATGTGGCGGGATGGTTGGCCCTTGAAGTTGTTCGCGATCAGCGCAGGGTCGGCGAGCGCATCGATCGCAAAGCCCAATCCATGACAGTCTAGACAGACAGAGCGGATCATCTTCTCGTTCGGGCGAAGGTTGTCGTTCTGGTTGTGGTTGGTGACGGCAAAGCCTTTTTTCTCGGACTGCGGCATGTGGCAGGTGGCGCAGGTCACGCCGGTGCCCGCGGGTGCGGTGCCTGTGGCTTCTGCCTGCCAGAGGGCAAAGTGCGGGCTTTCCTCGTAGCTTTGGCTGTGATCGTCGTTGTGACAGCTAAGGCAGGCGGTTACGGCTGTTTGCTGTGGTGCTTCCTTGTGCGGAGAATGGCAGGAGGTACAGGTCATTCCCAGACCGTGGACGTCCTCCGACAGGTCGACCAAAGCCTCGTCCGTGCTCATCATCGCAGGCGGTGTCGGGTCGTTAAGAAAGGCATTCAGCGCGGTGACTAAATCTTCGGGGGCATCTTTCCAGCCCAGAGATTTCAGCTGTTTGCCTGCGTCTCGAGGCTTCGAGATTTTCGAGTGCTGGCGCATCCCGTGACGGCCGAGAGAGAAGCTCTTGGCTGCGGGTTTGTGACAGTCCGCACAAATGCCCTCTTCGGGGTGGTCGGTCCAAGCCTGTTCTTCGGGGGCGTGGCAACTCGTGCAGGTGACATCCGCCGCAGCATGGGCCGTGCCAGCCCAATCGTGGGCGATCTCGTCATCCTGAACAGGCGCGTCGAGCGAGGCCAAATAGCTCTCTATCTCGTCTGTGCTGCTGGCGCGGGGCAGTTGGGGCAGGGCGGCTGCGGCCACCACGGGTTCGTCCATCAGCCACGGTGTATCGGCGTGCTTTACAAGGAAATCCTCATAAAGTGCGCGGTTGTCATGGTAGTTGTGGCAGCCCGAGGAGGCACAGGTGTCAAAGGTCAGGTTTGCGTGGCTCTCGCGGTCTTTGCGAATGTCCTGCTCGCCTTCGGAATGGCAGGCCACGCAGTAATCGCCTTGCAGGGTCACCATCATCGGCAGTGTGATTTCCGGCTGGTGCTCGGAATGGCAGGACGTACAGAAGCGCCCGTCAATTTTTTCCCAGTAGCTGGCCATCCGCGGGTTGGTGAACTTCTTTTTCGGATGGCTGTCGTCAGCCTCTTTCAACTCGTCTTTGTGGCAGGTCGTGCAGGTCTTGTTGATGTCCTTGCGGACCGTGGCTTGACTGTCGAACGGGTCCGAGGTGTGGCAGGTTTCGCAGGCGATCTCAAGCTGGTGGTGGGCCCCAGCTGTTTGACCTGGCAGCAGGACCGTCCGGTCGCCGCCGATATAAAGCGCTGCGAAAACAGCGCCTGCACCGACAAAGGTCAGCAGGCTCCAGAGCATCCAAAGAAGGGCGTTGCGTGACATCTGTTGCCCTCCTTAGAACGCGTAACTGGTTAAAACATGGGCGAGGATCAGCAACGGCAACGGCCAGATCATCACGATATGGGCCCAGGTGGGCCAACGGCGGGCGGGTTTGCGGGCGGTTCCGATGCGGCGGGCACGGAGTTCGTGATCGCCCCCCGTTGCCAAACCGGCTGCCGCGCCAAACACCAGCGTCGCGGCAAAGCTGATAAAGAGCATGAGGTTCAGGTTGTCACCGGGACGCAGCCCGGTGTGTACAATCAGCCCGATTGCAGCCAAGGCACCGATCCCCAGATGGATCAGCCGCCAACCGTCATAGGCCCCAAGCTTGTCCATAAACCGCAGGCGCTTGCGCAGGCCGATCACCAGCGCGGCCAAAGTGAACCCAAGCAGGACAAAGCCTGTCCACTGCCGCACGATATTGTCGCGCCACAGCCAAACGCGCAGGCTCTCTGCGTCGAAACTGGTGCGGTAGGGGATGCGCGGCACAAGCGCGACGGTCAGAGCAGCGAGCGCGGCCAAAGCAGATAAAATCAGGATGGGGCGATACCAGCGAACGGGCTTGGGGGCTGCGCCGCTGTTTACCATCTCTTCCAGCAGCGGAACACACGTGCCGCAGACTGTGCCTGCGCCGGTCGCCGCGCTCAGCGCTTCGGGGGTGTTGGCTCCGCCTGACATCGCGTCGCGCAGCCGTCCGCAAGTAACACCAGTGCAGTTGCACACGGTCGCGGCATTTGGCATCTGCGAGATGTCGCTGTCTTCTTCAATCCAGAGCGATCCACCGCGCAAGAAGCGCCCGACCATCCAAGGGAAAATCAACGCTTCGTTCTGGATGGCGCTTTGGACGCGGCTGGCCTGAGACCAACTTCCCACGGCAATCGCGCCGACCAAACGGCCCCCACGCAGGAAAACACGACGATATCCAGTCTCGCCGCGCCAGACACGACTGCTTACGTCGGCGGCAACTTCCAACTGCTCAATCTGGCCAACAGAGAAAACGTCCGCACCGATGACCTTTAGCTTTGTGGTCGGAGTTGAGCCCGCGTAGTGCCCGTGTTCTCCCAGAATGTCCGCGACGGCTGCATCGGCTTGCTCGTAGCCGGGGCCGACCAGACCATGCACGATCCCTCTGTGCTCAGCGCATTCGCCGATCGCATAGATGTCGGGGTCTGACGTCCGCATGGCATCGTCGACAGTGATCCCGCGGCTAAAGCGGAGTTCCGCGGCCTGCGCCAAATCGGTTCGTGCCCGAACGCCAGTACAAATTATGACGGTATCGCAGGGCAATACAGTGCCATCTGCGAGCCGCACGCCCTCGACCCGGTGCTCGCCTTCGATGGCGCGAACCGCGACGCTTGCGTGAAGCTTGACGCCAAGCTCTATGATCTTCTCGGCCAAGACCGCGCCGCCATCCTCGTCCAATTGACGGGGCATTAAGCGGTTCTCATGTTCGACGACGGTGACTTGGGCTTGGCGCTGCTGCATCCCGCGCGCAGCTTCTAGACCCAGCAGGCCTCCCCCGATCACGACAACGCGACGCGCACTAATACTGCGAGCCATCAGGGCAGAGGCATCCTCGGCCGAGCGAAAGGTGAAAACGCCGGGCAGGTCGCGACCGGGCACGCCTGGGATAAAGGCCCGCGATCCGGTCGCGATGATCAGCTTGTCAAAGGGCCAAATTTGTCCATCAGCCGTGGTCACAAAGCGCTGCGTTCGATCAATCGACTTGGCGCGCATTCCGGTCAGCAAGCGCAAATCTTGCCCTGGGTCATCAAAGCCCGGCGTGACGATTTCCCCGAATTGGACGGCACCTGCAAGCAAGGGGGTGAGCTTGACTCGGTTATAGGGCTCGAACCTTTCGGTGGACAAAACCGTCACCTGAGCTACTCCCCGATCATTGGACAGGATCTGGCATAAATTAAGCTACTCGTTGCACCTGCTGATCGGGTTGGGTTCCGTCTTTTCTCAGCCAATAAAGCATGGCGGGCGGTCTGCCGCCAAGGGCTGAGTGAGGGCGTT
>NZ_JBGFGN010000130.1:0-17694 GCF_041224595.1 Donghicola sp. XS_ASV15
CCAATCCCTTAGAACTGCAGCCAACCAATATCTCCAGAATTTCTAACCGAACCGTCCAGCCTCAGAGCCGTCTGCCCGTCCCAACCGCGCCTCAGCGCCGCCGGTGAGGGGCCTTCTACGGATACCTACAAAGAGTCGCAACCCCAAAACAAAACAAAAACCAAAAAACACAAAAAAAACCGCCAAACACACACTAAGCGCCCAGCAAGTCCTCAAAACCCCGTCCAAAAACCATAAAGCAACAAAGAGACACTTCTGTGAAAAAACTAAACAAACAAAACACGCTGCCAAAGCTGAGAAGCCATAATAAAAGACATAAGCGAGACCGCGCAGAGCGAAACCCGTCATACGCTTTTATTGCCTGTTGATGCCCAGTGCCCTCCGCGCTAGCCCATGGCTTCAGTTAATTCGAGGGAAAGACCATGGCCGCCATCCGACTTGGGATCGATTTTGGAACCTCCAATTCCGCAGCCGCCACTTACTATGACGGGCAGCTTTCGCGGGTCGCCTTGGAAGCTGGCGCAGATACTGTCCCCACGGCCGTGTTCTTTCCCGCAGAGACAAAAACCATGCTCTATGGACAAGCCGCCTCGTCGGCTTTGATAGACGGAGAAGAGGGGCGTTACATGCGCGCGCTCAAATCCGTGCTTGGCGACCCATTGCTTCACGAGAGCCGATTGATCGGCGGGCAGCGCCGCACCATCGCCGATGTCGTGACAGCCTTCCTCTCGCGCATACGCGCGCGGGCTGAGCAGCAATCAGGGCATAGCTGTGAACGCGTTCTGTCGGGCCGCCCTGTACAGTTCCACTCGGACGACCCTGAAAAGGATTCACGTGCGCTAGAAGATTTGGAGGCGTGCTACCGAGCTGCTGGCTTTACCGAGATCGCGTTTATGAACGAACCCGAAGCAGCAGCCCACGCCTATGCCGCAGACCAGCAGATAAATGGACTGGGGCTCATTGTAGACATCGGGGGGGGCACGTCTGACTTCTCGATCTTTGAAGCCAGTGGCGAGAACATTCAGGTGCTGGCCAGCCACGGTGTGCGCCTTGGCGGGACAGATTTTGACCACGCAATCTCGATGACCCACGCGATGCCCCTACTCGGTTATGGGGGCGCGCTACGGCGCACCTTTGGTGATGGACTGCTTCCTGTGCCCAACGCGATTTACGCGGATTTGGCAACATGGGCGAAGATCCCCTTTGTTTATTCTCGTGACACCGAAAAGCTGGTCGACGATATGCTGCGCCATGCCGAAGACCCCGACGCCATGACCCGCCTTGATACCGTCATCAAAGAGCAGTTGGGGCACGAGCTGGCCTTTGCGGTCGAAGCGGGCAAGATCGGTGCGAACACTGGTCAGGCCGGAACCCAAATTCAGATGGGCTTTGTCGAACCGGGACTCGCTGCCCCGATTACCAAGGGCAGCATGAACGCCGCCCTCGAAGGGCAACGCGAGAAGATGCGAAATGCGCTCTACCAGACCTTTGTAGAAGCGGGCGTGATGCCCATGCAGATCAGCACCATTGTTCTGGTGGGCGGCTCCAGCCTCATGTCCATGGTCGAAGACGAAGCCAAAGCGGTCTGCCCCTCGGCGACCTTGCAAAGATCAGAGGCATTTACGGCAGTAGTCGACGGCTTGGCGATCGCCGCGTCGAAAATAGACGACTGATCCGACCACTCTTCTCGCGTCTCCAGCTATTTATCGTCTTTGCCCTGCCCCACAGGCCGTTGCCTCTGTGCAAATGGATAGAGCGCACAGCGCGCTTCGCTCTATTCCTTTACTCTTCCGCTAACATATGGTCTGTTTCCGACATCACGGTGTCGCGATTTTGCACTCGCAAAAAGCGGCGGCGAGGTTCAATGATCGTCGGGGTCCACTCGGCAAAAGCGAAAAGCAAACCCCTTGGGAGGGATGATGTTGAAACTTCAGAAACTTGGCGCGCTCACCGCCTTTGGTATGACCACAGCTCTGGCATCCGGCGCGATGGCCAGCGAATGCGGCGAGCTGACCATGGCCGAAATGAACTGGGCTTCGGCGGAACTGATGGCAAACGTAGACAAACTCATCCTCGAAGAAGGATATGGCTGCGACGTCGAACTAATCCCCGGCGCGACCACCACCACCTTTGCTTCGATGAATGAAAAGGGCGAGCCTGACGTCGCAGGCGAGCTGTGGATCAACGCTGTGCGCGACCCCCTGATGGCCGCGATGGAAGAAGGCCGCCTGCATTCGGTCGTCGAAGGCCCGATCACCGGACTGGGTGAAGGCTGGTGGGTCACCGAGAAATTCGCCGCAGACCACCCCGAGCTGGATACTGTCGAAAAGCTGCTGGAGCACCCCGAGCTGTTCCCCTACGCCGAAGATGAATCGCTGGGTGCCTTCATGGGCTGCCCCGCAGGCTGGGGCTGTCAGCTTTCGAACGCGAACCTCTTCCGCGCCTTTGACATGGAAGACAAGGGCTGGACCCTCGTCGATCCTGGCTCGGCTGCAGGTCTGGACGGCTCGATCGCCAAGGCTGTCGAGCGTGACGAGCCATGGTTCGGCTACTACTGGGCTCCGACCGCGATCATCGGCAAGTACAAGTTGCAGATGCTTGAGTGGGAAACTGAATGGGCCGGCAGCGAAAACTGGGACGGCTGCATCGTCAAGCCCGAACAGGAATGCCTCGACCCGCAGCCTTCGTCGTACACCGAGTCCGAAGTTCACAGCATCATCACCGATCGTCTGATGCAGGAAGGCGGCATCGCCGTTGATTACCTGAAGAGCCGTGTTTTCCCCGGCGAAATCATGAACGAGATGCTGGTCTACATGAACGAGAACCAGGCGACTGGCGAAGACGCAGCCTACCACTTCCTGGAGGCATACCCCGATGTCTGGACTGGCTGGGTCTCCGAAGAAGCGGCCGAAGCCGTAAAGTCGGAGCTCTAAGAGCAATTAGGAACGTTGAACGGGGGGCGTCTGATGCGCCCCCCGTTTTCTATGAGCGCCGGGCCGTAATCCGGTCGACAAAACAACATAAGAGGTGACGGCTTTGGAATTCTTATACGAATTTCCCTCCCTAGGCCGCAAAACGCTGAGCGGCATGAAGCAAGCGGTCGACGAGACCTTTAAGGGTTTCTCCCGCGCATATGGCGAACAGCTAGAAAATTTCTTTGATCCGCTGCTGCGGTTCCTCATCTGGTTCGAGAAACTGCTCGAGGCCACCCCTTGGCCCGTGATCCTGTTGGTCGTCGGCGGTCTGGCGTGGCTTGGGTCGCGTTCGTGGAAGATCACCGCAGGCTCGGTTCTGGCGTTTATCGCGATCGGTGTCCTCGACATGTGGGAAGATACGATGGCGACGCTGGCGATCATTTCGGTCGCAACGCTGCTCTGTATCGCGATTGGCATACCATTGGGCATTCTGATGTCGCGATCCGACCGCGCCCAAGGCATCATCACACCCATCCTCGACGTGATGCAGACCATCCCGTCTTTCGTGTACCTGATCCCCGTTGTGATGCTGCTTGGCATTGGCAAAGTGCCGGGCCTGCTCGCTGTGTGCATCTACGCGATCCCCCCCATCGTGCGCCTGACCAATCTAGGCATCCGGCTGGTGGACAAGGACGTGCTCGAAGCCGCCGATGCGTTCGGCACTTCGCCTTGGCAGAAACTGTGGGGCGTGCAGGTGCCGCTGGCGCTGCCCAACATCTTTGCCGGCATCAACCAGACCATCATGATGGCACTGTCTATGGTCGTGATCGCCTCGATGATCGGGGTCAAGGGCCTTGGTGTGCCCGTACTGCGTGCGATTTCGAACCAGTATCTAGCGCTGGGTCTGATGAACGGTCTGGCAATCGTAGCTCTGGCCATCATCTTTGACCGCGTGTCGCAAACCTACGGCAAGCGTCTGCAAGCCTACCGCAACGGAGGCAAATGATGTCCGAACTCAAAGTACAGATCAAAAACCTCTACAAGATCTTTGGCAAGAACCCGAAAAAGGTGCTGCCGCAGGTCAAAAGCGGCCTCGGCAAGCCAGAACTCTTGGACCAGACCGGCCACGTGCTGGGGATCAACAACGTCAGCCTCGATATTCCGGCCAAGCAGATTCAGGTCGTCATGGGCCTGTCCGGTTCGGGCAAATCGACCCTGATCCGCCACATCAACCGCCTGATCGAGCCCACTGATGGTCAGATTCTGATCGACGGCGACGACGTGCTGACCATGTCGGACAAGCAGCTGCGCGATGTCCGCCGCAAGAAGACCTCGATGGTGTTCCAGAAGTTCGGCCTCCTGCCCCACCGCAAGGTGATGGAGAATGTCGGCTACGGGCTCGAGGTACAAGGGTTCAAGGAAGAAGAGATCAAGCAAAAGGCCCAGCACTGGATCGACCGCGTTGGCCTGACCGGCTACGAGGATCACTATCCAGGCCAGTTGTCTGGCGGCATGCAGCAGCGCGTGGGTCTGGCCCGCGCCCTAGCCACCGACGCCGAAATCTTGCTGATGGACGAAGCGTTCAGTGCGCTTGACCCACTGATCCGCTACGACATGCAATCCATCCTGCTGGAACTGCAGGACGAACTGCACAAGACCATCATCTTCATCACCCACGATTTGGACGAGGCGCTGCGCCTTGGGGACAAGATCGCGATCCTGCGCGACGGCGCCATGATCCAAGAGGGCACCGCCCCCGAGATCGTTTTGACCCCCGCCGACGACTATATCGCTGACTTCACCAAGGACATTAACCGCGGCAAAGTGATTCGACTGCGGGCACTGGCCGAGGCTGGAACGCCTTATGACGGCGCGAACATTCCAGCGGGCACACTGCTGAACGATGCGCTGGACCCGTTGGCGCAGGCACCAAACCAGACCCTTGGCGTGACCGAAGAGGATGGCCAATACCTAGGCACTGTGTCCCTAACCAAGGTGATTGGCGCCCTCGCGGGCTAAAACCTTACCGATTACGAACAAGGTCGCCCTCTGGATCACCAGTGGGCGGCTTTTTTATGCCCAGACATCTTACAGTTCCGCTGGGTGGAAAAAGCCGCGCGCTACCCTTGCCATGAGGGGTCCGGTCATGCACGAATTGAGGCATCAGACGCTCTGACCGCAAGAGGAGCCTTGGAAACGAGGTGCGGGATAGGGCGCGATAATGGGAGGAAAATATATGAAAACTTTGCTTGGCCGTACGGCCATCGCCCTTGTTGCTGTCAGCTTCGCTGCCGAGGCCAGCGCAACCGAATGGAACGTCTCCACTTGGGGCAAGCGCCGCGCTTTCACCGAGCACATCGAAAAGCTGGCTGAACTGGTTGCGGAAAAGTCAGGCGGTGATTTCACCATGAACGTCAGCTATGGCGGTCTGTCCAACAACAAAGAGAACCTCGACGGTATTTCCATTGGCGCCTTTGAAATGGCCCAGTTCTGCGCGGGCTACCACGCGGACAAAAACCGCGCGATCACGGTGCTGGAACTGCCCTTCCTTGGCGTGAACACGCTGGACGAAGAGGTTGCCGTCAGCCACGCCGTTTACGCCCACCCCGCCGTGGCCGATGAAATGGCACAGTGGAACGCCAAGATGCTGATGACCAGCCCCATGCCCCAATACAATCTGGTCGGCACTGGCGAGCCCCGCGACGAACTGGCCGAGTTTGACGGCATGCGCGTTCGCGCGACTGGCGGTCTGGGTCGGGCGTTCGAAGCTGTAGGCGGCGTCCCCACATCTGTGACCAGCTCCGAAGCCTATCAGGCGATGCAGTCGGGCGTTGTGGACACCGTGGCCTTTGCTCAGCACGCGCACCTATCCTTTGGCACCATCAACGAGGCCGATTGGTGGACCGCGAACCTGAACCCCGGCACTGTCAACTGCCCCGTGGTCGTAAACATCGACGCCTACGAAAGCCTGTCGGATGAACACCGCGCCATTCTGGACGAATCCGTTCCCGAGGCGATCGACTACTACCTGTCCAACTACGGCGAACTGCTGGAGCGTTGGGACAGCGTTCTCGAGGAGAAGGGCGTTCAGAAGGTCATGATCTCGGACGAAGAAATCGCGGCGTTCAAGGAAAAGGCCGGCGGCCCCATCCACCAAGCCTGGATCGAAGAGATGAGCGCACAGGGCCTGCCCGCCCAAGAGCTCTATGATCTGGTGAACAACACGCTGGCAGACGCCCGCAAGTGATCCGCTTGGACTAACCCAAGACTGTTGCAGGCTCCGAAGACGACCTTCGGGGCCTGTCCATTCTGAATGAACGGGGAATACGCATGGCGGGGTCTGCCACAGTATTGACCGACGACAGCCTCCTGAGCCGCATGGATCAGGGGTTGATGCGTCTGGAGCGCTTTATGGCCTTGTTGGCCGGTCTGGCTGTCTTTGGCCTGATGGTCTTGGCAGTGGTGTCCGTGTCAGGGCGCAACGGGTTCAACCAGCCTTTGCCCGGATATGTGGATTGGATCACCCAGCTGATGCCGCTGATCGCGTTCTTGGGGATCAGCTACGTGCAGCGGGACGGCGGGCACATCCGTATGGACATTCTGGTCGCGCGCCTGTCGGGCCGCCCCCTATGGCTGTTTGAGCTGATCACCACCGCGCTGATCCTGATCCTGATGCTGCTGCTTGTCTGGGGCACTTGGGCGCATTTTGATCGTAGCTTTGACATGAGCAAACCCATGTGGAGCCGCGACAGCACCATCGATATCGGCCTGCCGATCTGGCCCGCGAAACTCTTGGCCCCCGTCGCCTTTGCCGTGCTCTGCCTGCGGTGCACCATTCAGGTCATTGGCTATGGACGCGCGATCATCAGCGGAACCGACAGCCCCGTCGCCGTCCCCTTGATCCAGAGTGCTGCCGAACAAGCCGCAGCCGAGGCTGAACACATCGAAGGCAGGGATTAAGGCCATGGATAGCATTGAAATCGGCCTCTGGGTCACCGGCGGTATGATGGTCATGGTTCTGCTAGGAATGCGCGTGGCGTTCGCGGCGGCAATGGCCGGTCTGGTTGGCCTGATCTGGATATTCTGGGCCAAGAAGGGCATGCACCCCGAACAATTCGGATGGGCCCTGACGGTCGCTGTGAAAACAGCTGGTCAAGTCCCCCACGGCAAGGTTGCCAGCCAAGCGCTCAGCCTGATCCCGACCTTCATTCTGATCGGCTATTTGGCCTACTATGCGGGACTGACCCGCGCCCTGTTCGAAGCCGCCAAGCGCTGGATTGCATGGGTGCCGGGCGGACTAGCCGTGTCGACCGTTTTTGCGACCGCAGGCTTTGCCGCAGTGTCCGGCGCATCCGTCGCGACGGCTGCAGTCTTTGCGCGCGTGGCCATCCCCGAGATGTTGAAAATCGGCTACGATAAGCGTTTTGCCGCAGGGGTTGTGGCCGCTGGTGGCACGCTGGCCTCCTTGATCCCGCCCTCGGCGATCCTCGTGATCTACGCGATTATTGTCGAACAAGACGTGGGCAAGCTGCTGCTCGCAGGTTTCATCCCCGGACTGTTTTCGGCCATCGTTTACGGCGCGCTCATCATTGGGCTCGCGCTCACGATCAAGAACTTTGGCCCGCCGGTGCGGGGTTTCACGTGGAAACAGCGGTTTGCGTCTCTGCCCCCCGCCCTGCCCATCGTCGCCGTGGTCGTGATCATCATCTTCTTTGTCTACAACCCGTTTGGCGGCGATGCGTGGGGCACCCCCACCGAAGGCGGCGCGGTCGGGGCCTTTATCATCTTTGTGATGGCACTGGCACGCGGAATGCGGTGGGCGCAGTTCAAAGATGCGATCATCGAAACGGCCCGTCTGTCGGCTATGATCTTTACCATCATTTGGGGTGTTCTGATCTACGTGCGTTTTTTGGGCTTTGCAGATCTGCCGAACGCATTTTCGGATTGGATCACGTCGCTGGAGTACAGCCCATTACTGATCCTGATCTGCATTCTCTTGGCCTACGCGATACTTGGGATGTTCATGGACGCGATCGGAATGCTGCTGCTGACCTTGCCTGTGGTCTATCCCGCCGTCATGGCCCTGAATGGGGGCGAGATGGTGAGCGCAGCGGACAGCACCTTTGGGATGTCGGGGCCCATGTGTGCGATCTGGTTCGGCATTCTGGTGGTCAAAATGGCCGAGTTCTGCCTGATTACGCCGCCCATTGGTCTGAACTGTTTTGTGGTCGCTGGCGTCCGTGATGATCTGAGCGTGCAGGACGTGTTCAAGGGGGTCACGCCATTCTTCATCGCTGATGCAGTGACCATCGCACTCTTGGTGGCCTTCCCCCAAATCGTCCTCTGGCTGCCATCACTCGCGTAACGCACGCCTACAGAATCACTAAATTTGCG
Source organism: Donghicola sp. XS_ASV15 (assembly GCF_041224595.1). NCBI lineage: Bacteria > Pseudomonadati > Pseudomonadota > Alphaproteobacteria > Rhodobacterales > Roseobacteraceae > Donghicola > Donghicola sp. XS_ASV15. Next base: position 8,310 of record NZ_JBGFGN010000130.1, read on the forward strand.
CGGCCACCCTGCAGAAATGCAAGGTGGCCGTTGACGTTAGGTCCTGCTGCGTTCGAGAGGCGCAATGGGCGCGATTGCCCGCCCTTCGGTGACCACCGCGTATACCTTCGGACTATACAGACCCGCTCTGAACAAACGTTTTGACAGGATGCAGAACCGCCGCGCCGCGTCCACAATTAGAGCGTGCCCCGATTTTGGTGGCAATCCTGCGGAGGACCCATGGATAAGATTAAAATTAACCTGTCGTCGCAGATGACCAGTTCGCTTGCGGAACTAGAGCCGGTTCGCGTTTCTCTCGAGGATGCTGTTGGCACCGAAAGCGCCGAACTGACGACAGATATCGACGATGATAGCTCGGACACCGTGCTCTTTGGCATGGCCCAGTTGATCATGGTCGCACTGAAAGAAAAAGCGGTCACCAAGGATCAAGTGACTGCCGCGCTTCTGATCTCGCCCAAACTTGCAGAAGCGTTCCTGCGCGTCGGCCTGACCGACGACGAGTTGGCTGCGCTGTCGACGCGGCACTGATCCCTCTTTTTACTGGAATACAAAATGAGCAAAGAAATCCTGATTGTCGACGACTCGCCGTCGGTGCGACGCATGGTATCGATGACCCTTCAACAGGCCGGATACGCTGTCACCGAAGCTGTTGACGGCGCCAAAGGCCTAGAGGCTGCAAAAGCCCATCGCTATGCGATGGTGATCACCGACCAGAACATGCCCAACATGACCGGTCTGGAATTCATTCAGGCCTACCGTGCTGACCCCAGCAGCTCGGGTGTGCCGATCATCTTTCTTTCTACCGAAAGCGAAGGTGGACTGAAAGAAGCCGCCCGCGCCGCTGGCGCGCTGGGTTGGATGGTCAAGCCGTTCGAACAAGAACAGCTTCTCGCAGTGGTCAAGAAGGTAGCCGGATAATGATGGACGCGGAAACGCAGGAGATCTTCCGTCAGGAAGCTGAAGCCCTCATGGAAGCCCTCCAGGAGGGACTTTTGGTTCTAAAGGAGACCCCCGACGACCTTGAAGTCGTCGCCGGCGTTTTCCGCGCTCTTCACACGATCAAAGGCACAGGCGCGATGTTCGGCTTTTCGCGCCTTGCTTCGTTCGTGCACAACTTCGAAGCAGCCTTCGAAGCCGTCCGATCCGGCAATGCTGTTGTGACGCCCGAACTGATCAACGTGGCTTTGACCGCATACGACTTGATCGCAGAGCTTCTCGAAGGAGGCGAGCCCGATCTCGCTAAGGACGAAGAGCTGACGGCCGCATTGGCTGCAGCCACCAGTGGAGAGGCACCTGCGGCCTCTGCTGCCCCAGCGACGTCCGAAGCCACCACCGCACCAGCCGAGATCCAGGAATGGGATCTACAGTTCCGGTTGCCCCCGGACTTTATGGAGATTGGTGGCAACCCCATCGCAATGCTGGATGAACTCCGTGAATTAGGGGGCGAAACCACGATCGTTCGCCCTCTGACTGACCGTCTGCCCTCGATTGCGCAGATGGACACCAAGGTGATCTACACCGGCTGGCAGGTCATCCTGCCTGGTTCAATCAAAGAGAGTGCCATCCGCGACGTCTTCATGTTCCACGAAGACCAAATGGAACTAAGCCTCGCGGCCATACACGCGGAACCAGTCGCGTCTGCGGCCGAACCCGAGCCTGCCGCCACCGCAGCCCCTGCCCCTGCCCCTGCCACTGCCCCCGAGGCTACACCCGCGCAGCCCGAAGCGGCCGCGAAAGAGGCTCCCAAAGCCGCCAAGGCCGCACCTGCAGCCGTTGCGCAATTGCGTGTGGCAGCCGACCGTGTAGATCTGATCATGGACCGCGTTGGCGAGCTTGTGATTGCAGAAGCCCGACTGGCCGCGATCGCGAACCAGTTGGAAAACGAAGCGCTGCTTGGCGTTGTCGAAGACATCCAACGTCTCGCCTTGGGTCTGCGCGATTCCACGATGGCGCTGCGCATGACCCCTCTGTCCAGCATCATGGGTCGCTTCCGCCGCCTCAGCCACGATCTGGCAGAGACCACCGGCAAGAGCTTTGATTTCATCGTCGAGGGCGAAGAGACCGAACTCGACAAAACTGTGGTCGAAAAATTGACCGATCCGCTGGTTCACATGATCCGCAACTCGGTCGACCACGGCCTCGAAGGCCCCGAAGATCGTGCGGCCTCGGGCAAGCCTGAACGCGGCGTGGTTAAGCTATCGGCACGCCATGCGGGCGCAGAAGTCGTCATCGAAATTATCGATGACGGCCGCGGCATGAACGAAGAGGCAATCCGCAAGCGCGCCATCGAACGCGGTCTCTTGACCGAAGACAGCGATGTTTCCCGCAGCGATGTGCTGAAAATGGTTCTGGAACCCGGCTTCTCGACCGCAGCAGCTGTGACAGCCCTGTCCGGTCGCGGCGTCGGCGCGGACGTGGTCAAACAGGCGATCGAAGCCCTGAACGGCACGATCGAGATCGCCTCGGAGCCCGGCGAAGGAACGGTCTTTACCCTGCGGTTGCCGCTGACCCTTGCGATCATCGAAGGCCTGCTTATCGGTGTTGGCACAGAGCGCTACGCACTCCCCCTCTTGTCGGTCGAGCAAATTCTAGAACTGCCCGAAGAGCTGGCTGGCGGCACCTCTGCCACCGATGTGATCGAGCTGAACAACGAGTTGGTGCCCGTTTTGCGCCTCCGTCAGGTGTTTAACCCTGATGCCTCTGCATCGACCCACCAGAAGATTGTCATCGTGGGCGCGAACGATACGCGCGTCGGTCTGGTCGTCGACGAAATTATTGGCACCAACCAAACCGTGATCAAACAGCTCTCGCCCCTACACAGCCGCCTCAAGATCTTCTCGGGTGCGACCATTCTCGGGGACGGATGCGTGGCCCTGATCCTTGACGTGATCCACTTGGTGAGCCTCGGCCAAAAGATCGAGCAGCGCCTGAAAGGAACCGCCGCATGACCAAGAAAACTTATGCTGACCTGATTCCGCGCCTGAACAGCGTGGTCGCCTTTGAAATGGGCGGAGAAAAGATGGTTCTGCCGACAGACGTGCTGCGCGAAGTCCTGGAACTGCCCACATTGACACCTGTGCCCTGCGCGGGCGACTTCTCTGCCGGTTTGATCAACATTCGTGGGGTCGTCCTACCTGTTGCGGATTGGCGTCCTTTGTTCGGAATGCCGCTCAAGGCAGCCGACCGCGAGACCCGCATCCTGATCATCGAAACCTCGGTGAACGAACAGACCATGACCGTGGGCGTGATCGCAGAAAAGGTCCACGCCATCACGGAAATCGAACCCGACACTTTGCGTCCCGTACCCGCCGTCGGCACCCGCTGGCCGACCGGCACGCTCCTTGCAATGGCCCGTTGGAATGACGCGTTCGTCGCGATCCCCGATGTCGTCTCGATTTTTGAAAACCAGATCAGCCAAGAACCTCAATTGGTAGGCGCAGAGTAAGAGGCTCCGACATGAGATTAACCATTAAAGCCAAATTGATGGTCACCTGCACCGTGCTTATCGGCCTGTCTGGCGCTTCGGGCGTGATTGCATTGCGCGACCTTGAGTCGATGAAAGACCGCAACGAACGGGTTATTATGGAGAATGTGGATGCCATTGAGCGCTCCTACGAGATGACGCTCTATCAGGCTGCCACGCAGACCATGATCCGCGACTACCTTCTGTCAGACTCGACAGCGGTAAAGCGCGATCTTGAAACCAAGATGCAGCAATACCGCACGATCCAGACCGATCTGCTTGCACAGGTCCGCGAGCATACCTCGAACGAAGAAGCGAACGCTGCCATCGACGAGTTTGAAAGGGTGCGCGACGAAATTCACAGCATGAATAAAACAGTCATGCAGATGCTTCTGTTCGATCAAACTGATGAAGCCGCGCGTATCCTTCGAGAAGAAGGAGGTGTGCTGGACGAGCAGATGATCGCTGCGATCACCGAACTTTTGGCAATCAATGACGGCGCAATGGCGTCAAGCTTGGTTACCTCGGGCGACATCTTTCAGAAAAACCGGATGACCATCTTGGGCCTTATCGGTTTGGCGGCCCTGATCGGCGTGAGCGCCGGATTGTGGATCCTGTCTTCGCTGTCCCGTGGTCTGCGACGCGCCAGCGAGTTGACCAAGGCCGTGGCAGATGGCGATCTGACGCAGACAGCGAACCTGAAAGGCAACGACGAAATCACCGAAGTTCTGCGCAATGCTAACCTGATGGTCGAGCGCCTGCGGAACATCGTAGGCGAGGTCGCTTCGGGAGCGAGTCACGTGTCCACCGGCGCGGACCAGATGGCCAAGACGTCCGAAGAAATGAGCGATGTTGCGACCCAGCAAGCCGCCTCGACCGAGGAAGCCTCGAGTTCGATGGAGCAGATGGCGTCGAATATCGCACAGACTGCCGAGAATGCCCTAGAAACCGAACGCATGGCCAAAAAATCGGCCGAAAATGCGCGTGCGAGCGGAGATGCGGTAAAGCAGGCCGTGAACGCGGTGAACACCATCGCAGAGCGCATCAGCGTTGTTCAAGAGATTGCGCGTCAGACCGACCTGCTGGCCCTGAACGCCGCGGTCGAGGCCGCTCGTGCGGGTGAACATGGTCGTGGATTTGCCGTCGTGGCCTCGGAAGTGCGCAAGCTGGCTGAACGCAGCCAACACGCGGCTGGCGAAATCAATTCGCTGTCAGAGCAAACCATGATGGCAGCGCTGGATGCGGGCACCAAGCTGAACCAGTTGGTCCCTGACATCGAGCGGACCGCTGATCTGGTCAGTGACATCACCCGCGCCAATGGCGAGATGTCATCGGGCGGCAGTCAGGTCTCTTCGGCGATCAACCGTCTTGATCGCGTGACCCAGTCGAATACCGCCGCGGCTGAAGAAATGTCGGCAACCGCTGAAGAGCTGGCAGCCCAGGCCGCCACTCTGCGCAGCTCGATCTCGTTCTTCCGGACGGGTGATTTCGACACCGCTGTCAGCGTGGATGAAATCCTCGAGGCTCCTATGCCCGAGCCGACACCTGCACCTGCGCCCGCGCCAAAAGCCAAGGCGGCACCAGCCACGCCTCCTGCGCCAAAGGCCACTTCGAACCCTGCACCGATCACAGTGGAGCAGAGTGACGACGATGTGTCCTTTGCCGGCACCGACCTGAAGAACGGAGGCTTTTCGTTCGATCTGGCCACAGGCGCAGACAATGACGATGTAGATTTCCAACCGGAGAAGCCCCATGCCTGATCAGAAAAAAGCGCCCGCCGCGAGCGGTACCTTTCTGAACTTCATGCTTGACGAAACGCTGATGGCAATTCCGGTAGAGCGCGTGCGCGAAATCCTCGATGCCCGCGACATCCAGAAGCTTCCGCAGGCGCCCGAGTACATCATGGGCTTTATCGACCTGCGTGGCGACAGCATCGTCGTCGTCGATCTGCGGACCCTGATTGGGCGCCCCTACCGCAAAGACGATGTGGACACCCGCATCGTCGTGCTCTGGGTCGAGGACGACGGCAAAGAACAGCTCTTGGCCTTGCGGACAGACAAGGTGACAGAGGTCAGCCGCTTTGACGATGACCGGATCGAGCCAATCGACACCGGCACCATGCTGAACTGGGATCGCCGGATCGTAGCCGGTTTGGCGCGTCGCAATGGCGCTTATGTCACCCTGATGGATCTTGACCGCCTGCTGAGCAGCAAGGTCATCGCATCTTTGGACAAGCATGTCGAAGACGCCCTTGGCGGGGTCAATGCATGAAACCCGAGCCTAGCGCCGATCTTGCATGCCATAAGGCACGGTTCAGAGCCCTTGTGACTCAGACCACCGGCATCCAGATGCCGGAGAACAAACAAAGCATGATCGAAGGTCGGATGCGTCGCCGCTACACGTCCATCGGTTTGAAATCGATGGACGACTATCTGGTTCATCTTTTTGAAAAAGACGGTCTGACAGAAGAGATGACGCACATCGTCGATCTTGTCTCGACCAACAAAACCGACTTTTTCCGCGAACCTGCCCACTTCAAATGGCTTATGCACAAGATCCTGCCGGAGCATCCCGCAGGTCAGCCCTTTAAACTGTGGAGTGCTGCCGCATCTTCGGGTCAGGAGGCATACACGATCGCCATGCTTCTGTCGGAGTACGCGGGTAACGTGCCTGACTTCAAGTATGGCATTCTCGGGACCGACATTTCGCCCGCGATCCTCGACGAGGCCCGCGCTGGCGTCTACCCTGAAGAGCAGCTTCTGGATATTCCCGACGCCTTGCTCGACCGCTATTTCGTCATGGGGCACAACTCAAAGGGGTTGCGCTGCGGCCGCGTCGAAAAAACTTTGCGGGACCGCGTACGCTTTGCGCAGATGAATTTGATCCACGGAAACTACCCCGTGGACAAGGAACTGGACGTCGTCTTTCTGCGTAACGTGTTGATTTACTTTGATTCCAAAACGCAAAGCCGCGTCATCAGCGAAATCACCGATCATCTCAAAGTTGGGGGACACCTGTTCGTCGGCCACTCTGAATCCATGGTCGTTTCGGATTCCCGCTTAAAACAGGTGTCTTTTGCCGTTTTCAAGAAGGAGAGGGCAACATGAATACAGTCAAGAAAGATGCAGACGCGATCCGCGTTTTGATCGTCGAGGATTCGATCACTGCACGCACTATGCTCAAGATGATGCTTGAGAGTGCGCCTGATATCACTGTCATGGACACCGCCCGCGATCCCTTTGATGCCGTGGAAAAGATGAAAGCGGGCCTGCCAGATGTCATCTTGCTGGACATCGAAATGCCCCGGATGGACGGCCTGACCTTCTTGCGCCGGATCATGTCCCAGCACCCGCTGCCTGTGGTGATCTGCTCGAACCACACAGAGGCCGGATCACAGACTGCGATGAAGGCGCTCGAGATGGGCGCCGTCGAAGTCATGTCCAAGTCCCAGCTTGGCAGCGCCATGTCGGACGAAGCCAAGATCCAGATCTGCGACTCTGTTCGTGCGGCCGCTCAGGCCCGCGTGCGCCCGAACAAGAAACCGGTAGAGCGCAAGCCGCTGGTCGCAGAAAAGAAACTATCGGCTGACGTGATCCTGCCCCCGCGTGCAGAGAATGCACCGCCCGTTCCCTATTCGGAGCCGATCATCGCTATTGGTGCGTCCACCGGCGGCACCGACGCACTGGCCAAAGTTCTGACAGAACTCACGCCCGACTGCCCTCCTGTGGTGATCGTTCAGCACATGCCAGAGCGCTTTACCGAAGCCTTCGCACGCCGCCTCGATGGTCTTTGCGCAATCCGCGTGAAAGAAGCAGAGGACGGCGACGAGTTGGAAAAAGGTCTGGCGCTCATCGCCCCTGGCCACTCTCACGTCACCCTGACCCGGGTGGGGCGCAAGTACCGCTGCAACGTCATTGGCGGCCCCTATGTCTGCCGCCACCGTCCCTCCGTGGACGTGCTGTTCCGCTCGACCTCATGCGAGGCCGGAAAGAATGCAATGGGCGTGCTCATGACCGGCATGGGGGACGACGGCGCTCAAGGACTGCTCGAAATGCGCAAAGCAGGGTCGCTGACCCTCGCGCAGAACGAAGAAACCTGCGTCGTCTACGGCATGCCGCGCGAAGCAGTACTCCGCGGCGCAGCGGTCCGATCTGTTGCCCTGAACGACATCGCCTCAGAGATCATGGGTTTCTCTACGGGCGCTTCCCTAACACAAACCGCATTAGGACGCTAAAACATGGCAGCCTCTGTACAAACCGAACATAACGCCATCCTGCGCAGCCCGCTTTTCCGTCTGGAAACCGTGTTCAGCCGAGTGACTGACAACCTGTTTCTGGCCAGTGAAAAAGCGACGCAGCTCAAGGGCGCTATGGGCGATCTGGTCGAGATCACGAACCCTCACCAGATCGAAAAGGTCGCACAGGGGCGCCAAAACATCAGCGCTCTCGCGACGATGATCGACGACCGGATCAAGCAGTCTTCGGGGTTCATGACCGAAATCGGCCGAAAGCGGCAGATGATGAATGCGGAGATCAAGGATCTTGCGCAGAACATCCACTCTGCCGGCATCGTTTCGCTGAACGCGCGGATCATCGCACAGGGGCACCGCACCTTGAAGCAGGGCGAGCAACTGGTGCGTCTGGCCGAAAACATCTCTGGGATTACCGATAACGCCTCGGATCAAGTCGCCGAAATGCTCAAAGCTACGGAGACCATCACCAAATCCCTACAGAAGCTCTTGGTGTTTGCAGAGGATCAGTCCCTGACGCTCGCCGACACGATGCGCCCCGAAGTCCAGACTTTGGAACATGCGCTAGAGACCCTGAGCCATGCGCTGGAAAGTTCGCATGATGCGGCGGAATGGATGAACGACTATTACAGCAAGGCCGAAGGCGAGGTAATGACGATCATTCAGGCGCTGCAGGTAGGCGATCGCGCCCGCCAGCGCGCCGAGCACATCCAGCAGATCCTGCACGAAGCCCAATCTTTCCCCGCCGACTCCAACGAGAACCAGCTTCTGACCGCCTTGGCGGACATTCAGATGGAGCAAGCGATCAAAGAAACTCTGACTGATGCCGAGAAGGCGATGCACGTGTTGTCGGGTCTCGCGGCCGGTCTGGACAAATACGCCCAAAGCAATACCGCCCTGCGCAAAGCCTTTGCCGACCGTCACGAGTTGTCGAACAAGGCCATTCATCCCGAAACGTTGCGCCAGCAGAAGCAAATTCTAGGTGGGTGCGAAGAGACCAAAGCTCTCTTCGATGCGATCCGCAGCTCGGATGAGAGCCTTCAGGAACATAGCCGCAATCTGAACAATTCGGCCTTCCAGATGCAACTTGCGTCTCTGAACACCATCATTGCCTGTGCCCGCGAAGGGCGCGCTGCTGCAGACATGATCGTGATTTCCCAGCAGGTAAATTCGGTGGTCTCTACGGTACCAGAAATCTACGTGACTTTTAGCGAAGCACTGGAGAGCACCAAAGAACAGCTTCAGGCCTATATGTCTGATAACTGCGACGCAGATGATACTGCGATGGACGTGGACGCGATCCAGATGATCCCCGAAGTTCTGGCCGTGATCACCGATCTAATGCCCAAGCTTGCCTCGGACTCAGAACAGGTTGCCCGCGCAATCGAAGCGAGCGACCGGATGCTCAGTGAACTAGTGAATGACCTGAGCGCGAATGACCGTGCCTCGACGAGTATCCGCCGCCAGTTCCCAGCCTCTTTGTCTATCGAACCGCGGTTCGAGCGTGTCGCGGCGCGCATCCGCAAGCTCTATATGTGAACGGCGGAGCAATACTCGGCCACGGTAGCGACGGCATAGTGTTGTCGCGGGCGGCGTAAAAGTCGTCCACTTTTGCCCTTTCGGATTTCGGGAGGGCTTGGGGATATACACCGTGGACTTGTATTTGAAGGTGC
>NZ_JBGFGN010000002.1:0-279 GCF_041224595.1 Donghicola sp. XS_ASV15
TTGGAACCTCGCTTGCGGAACTCATCAGGGCCAGTGGAGGCAATGCCAAAACATAAACAGGCCGGACAGACGACGGTACTGACGAAAATGACCGCAGAAATCACCAGAAAACACTTGCAATGCAGGAGCCACCCACAGACGGATGCCCGCCGATTGATGCGCATGCCTGGGATCGGACCGATCACGGCTTCGGCGATTGTCGCAACGATCGGCGATGCAAAACAGTTTCGGACCGGACGCGATCTGGCGGCCTGGCTGGGGTTGACCCCGCTCAACAAA
>NZ_JBGFGN010000023.1:0-3701 GCF_041224595.1 Donghicola sp. XS_ASV15
TGGGGTCTGCTCCGGCTGAGTGCAGAATGACACCTTAAGCGCCGAGGACGCGTTCTCCATATTCGCGCAGGTTGCCTTTGGGATCGACGTATCGGTACAGGGTGACGGGTTTCACGCCCAGTTCACTGCACAGCTCTGAAACGGATGTGTCCCGGTTGGCCATTGCGGCCTGTGCCATCCGGACCTGGGATTTGGTGAGTGCGAACTTTCGCCCGCCTTTGCGCCCTCGAGCGCGGGCGGCTTGCAACCCAGCCATTGTGCGCTCCCGGATCAATTCGCTTTCAAATTCAGCGAGCGCTGCAAAGATGCCAAATGACAACCGACCGGCTGCGGTGGTCGTGTCGATCTGTGCCCCCTGGCCTGTCAGCACCTTCAGGCCGACACCGCGCTCTGACAGTAAGGTCGTCGTTTTCACCAAGTGGTTCAGACTGCGGCCCATCCTGTCCAGCTTCCAGATGACTAGGACGTCGCCGTCGCGCAAAGCCTTCAGACAAGCTTCGAGGCCCGGGCGGTCGTCTTTCTTGCCCGAGGCCTGATCGGAGTAGATTTGCTTTTCATCGACGCCCGCCTCAACAAGAGCGTCCTTTTGTAGGTCAAGCGACTGGCTGCCATCGGCTTTTGAGACGCGCGCGTATCCGATCAGCATGTTTCACAAACGAACGTTTGTGATATGCGGCGAAACCCCCAGCTTTCGGGCATGGCATTTATTCCTTAATCCATTACACAATCATCGATAAGCAATCCCCAAATAGAAAGCAAAAGAAACATGGCGCATCGCACCATTTTGACCGAGCGCCAGCGTACGGCGCTTTTTGATCTACCGACTGACGAAACCTTGATGTTGCGGCATTACACACTGGCAGACGACGATATCGAGCACATCAACGAACGGCGGCGACCGGAGAACAAGATCGGTTTTGCCCTACAGCTCTGCGCCCTACGCTATCCCGGTCGGCTGTTGTCATCTGGGGAGGTCATCCCGGAAAAGGTATTGCGCTTCATCGCGGCTCAGTTGGGCCTGACCGGCAACGATGTCTTGCCATATGCCGCACGTCGGCAAACCCGTCAGCAGCACCTCCACGCCCTGCGCCAGATTTACGGCTTCAAGATGTTCTCTGGTCAAGGCGCGCGCAGTCTGAACTCCTGGCTTGAGAACGAGGCTGAAACTGCCCGATCCAACGAAGACCTGGCGCGCCGATTTGTCGAAGAGTGCCGCCGGTCGCAGGTGATCCTGCCCGGCATCTCTGTCATCGAGCGGCTCTGCGCCGATGCCCTGGTGTCGGCCGAACGCCGAATTGAAAGCCGGATCACCGCCAAACTTGATGACCGGGTCAAGGACCAACTGGACACGCTGTTGACCGAGATTGTGGACGGCAATGTCACCCGGTTCGTTTGGCTCCGGCGTTTTGAGGTGGGCGGCAACTCGGCGGGCGCATCGCGGCTTCTGGACAGGTTAGAGTTTTTGCAGGGCCTGGGCCTCTCACCGGACATTCTGGTCGATGTACCACCACATCGGATCACCCGCCTGCGCCGCCAGGGCGAGCGCTACTTTGCCGACGGATTGCGCGACATCACGAGTGACCGGCGCCTGGCGATCCTTGCCGTCTGCGCTGTGGAATGGAAGGCGGCCATTGCCGATGCCGTGATCGAGACCCATGACCGGATCGTTGGCAAGACTTGGCGCGATGCGAAAAGGTTATCCGACGCGCGCATCGCGGATGCCAGATCTTCGCTGCGTGAGACATTACGTTCTTTCAAGGATCTCGGTGCTGCCCTGCTGGAGGCAAAGGCAGATGGCGTGTCCCTTGATGCCGCCGTCGAAGTTGCGTGTGGCTGGTCTCACCTCGAACGTATGGTGACAACCGCGGCCGAGTTGACTGACACGATGGCGGCTGACGCCCTGTCTCATGTTGTTCATGGATATCACCGGTTCCGGCGCTATGCCCCAAGAATGCTGCGGGCGCTCGATATCTGCGCCGCCCCGGTGGCGGCGCCCTTGATGCAAGCGACAAAAATTATCGCCCAGGATCAAACTGATGCACCCCGTCAGGTTGGCTTCTTGCGCCGAACCTCGAAATGGCATCGACACCTCAATACTCAGGATCCAGGTGACAACCGGCTCTGGGAGGTCGCCGTGTTGTTCCAGGTGCGTGAAGCCTTCCGATCTGGCGATATCTGGCTGCCCCACTCCCGGCGCTACGCTGATCTGAAACAGGCTTTGGTGCCGATAGAAACAGCCAAAGCGTGCCCTCGCCTGACGATGCCGTTCGAACCTGAGATCTGGCTCGATGATCGCAAGGAAAGGGTGGCGGAAGGTATGACGCGTTTGGCCAAGGCCGCGCGAACCGGCGCGATTCCCGGCGGTTCAATCGAGCACGGCGTTCTCAAGATTGATCGTTTGACGGCAGCAATCCCGGCGGATGCTGATAGCATGGTGCTTGATCTCTATGGCCGCCTGCCTGCCGTCCGGATCACCGATCTGCTGCAGGAAGTTGATGACGATATCGGCTTCACCGAAGCTTTTACACACCTGCGCACCGGCGTTCCCTGCAAGGATCGCATCGGGTTGTTAAACGTGTTGCTGGCTGAGGGATTGAACCTTGGCCTCAGCAAAATGGCCGAGGCCACCAGTTCACATGACTACTTCCAACTCTCGCGCTTGTCCCGATGGCATGTTGAAAGCGATGCCATCAACCGGGCGCTTGCCAAGGTGATCGAGGCGCAGACCAAATTGCCGATGGCGCAGTTCTGGGGCGGCGGTATGACCGCTTCAAGCGACGGTCAGTTCTTTCCAACAACGCGGCATGGTGAGGCGATGAACCTCATCAACGCGAAGTATGGACAGGAGCCTGGCTTGAAAGCCTACACCCATGTCTCCGACCAGTTCGGCCCGTTTGCCACACAGAATATCCCTGCGACCGTCAACGAGGCCCCATACATTCTGGACGGCCTGCTGATGAACGAGGTGGGGAAGAAGATCAAAGAGCAATACGCCGACACCGGCGGCTTCACGGATCATGTCTTCGCCGCAACCGCACTCCTGTCTTATCGCTTCGTTCCCCGCATCCGCGATCTGCCGTCAAAACGGCTCTATCTCTTCGACCCCGCTACGGCGCCGAAGGAAATCCGCGGGCTGGTCGGCGGTAAGATCAGAGAAAAGCTGATCACGGAAAACTGGCCAGACATTTTGCGCGCCGTCGCTACCATGGCGGCGGGTGTCATGCCGCCCAGCCAGTTGTTGAGGAAGTTCGCATCATATCCCCGTCAGCACGAGCTGGCTGTTGCCTTACGGGAGATCGGGCGGATTGAGCGCACCCTGTTCATTATCGACTGGTTACTGGACGCCGACATGCAGCGCCGCGCACAAATTGGTCTGAACAAGGGTGAGGCGCATCATGCGCTGAAAAACGCCCTCCGTATCGGTCGCCAGGGTGAAATCCGAGACCGAACTTCTGAAGGGCAGCACTATCGCATGGCAGGGCTTAACCTGCTGGCCGCGATCATCATTTATTGGAATACCAAGCATCTTGGCCACGCAGTTGCAGCCAGAAAGCGCGCCGGTCTCGACTGTTCGTCAGACCTTCTGGCGCATATCTCGCCCCTCGGATGGGCGCATATCCTGCTCACAGGCGAATACAGGTGGAAAACCAGGTGATCTCCGGTCTTAGGGTGTCATTCTGCACTCAGCCGGAGCAGACCCC
>NZ_JBGFGN010000028.1:0-404 GCF_041224595.1 Donghicola sp. XS_ASV15
GGGGGGGGGGGGGGGGGGGGGGGGGGGGGGGGGGGGGGGGGGGGGGGGGGGGGGGGGGGGGGGGGGGGGGGGGGGGGGGGGGGGGGGGGGGGGGGGGGGGGGGGGGGGGGGGGGGGGGGGGGGGGGGGGGGGAGGGGGGGGAGGGAGGGAAGAGGAAACCAAGGGAGTAAAAAAGGAAGGAGCTCGTGATATAAGCTAAGCAGAGAAACGGTCGCCCGCCGCTACAACATTCGTGGAAAAAGTAGTTGGTGGGTAGAGGAGGAATTGAACCTCCGACCTCACGCTTATCAGGCGTGCGCTCTAACCACCTGAGCTACCGACCCAAGTCTGTCCAGACCGGTCGGTCTGTATTTCTTCCTGAAGAGATATGAGGACGGCCTGGCCCGTGATGTGTGCTTCCCAAA
>NZ_JBGFGN010000034.1:0-415 GCF_041224595.1 Donghicola sp. XS_ASV15
CCACCCGCAAGCAGTATTCAGCGGAAGAGAAGATCAGGATCGTGCTGGACGGCCTGAAAGGCGAGGACAGCATTGCCGATCTGTGCCGACGAGAAGGAATTGCGCAGAGCCTTTACTACAGTTGGTCCAAGGAGTTCCTCGAAGCTGGCAAGAAGCGCCTCGCCGGTGATACCGCACGTGCAGCGACGTCGACCGAGGTCAAAGATCTTCGCCGTGAGGCACGCGATCTGAAGGAAGTCGTTGCCGAACAGGCCCTGGAGCTACGGCTGCTCAAAAAAAGCATGCTCGGGCCCTCTCGGCAGAATGCGGAGCATTCGCCTGCCGTGTGACAGATGGGGGCGACGACGAATGAGATATCCCGCATCCGAGAAGCTGGAGATCATCCGGCTGGTGGAAGGATCGTACCTGCCGACCA
>NZ_JBGFGN010000077.1:0-29080 GCF_041224595.1 Donghicola sp. XS_ASV15
GGGGTCGAGTGCGGCTGAGTGCGGAATCCCCCTTTAAGCGGCTTGGTTGGTGCTTATCCTCCATCGATATTCGCCAGTGAGCACGATATGTGCCCACCCCAAAGGTGAGATGTGGGCGAGGAGGTTTGGCGGACAGTCGAGTCCTTCCTGTTTTCGGGCTGCTGCGGATTTTGCGAGTTCTCGTGTATTCCAGAAGACAATGATGGCGGTTAAGAGGTTTAGCCCTGCGATCCGATAATGCTGACCTTCTGTGGTACGGTCGCGGATTTCGCCCTGTCGTCCGATTCGCAGGGCACCCTTCAGAGCGTGGTGGGCTTCGCCTTTGTTCAGGCCAATGTTGGCGCGGCGCTGCATGTCCATATCGAGCGCCCATTCGATGATAAAGAGTGTCCGTTCTACCCGTCCGATTTCACGTAGCGCGAGCGCCAGGTCATTTTGTCGGGGGCGGGCAGAAAGTTTCTTGAGGAATTGGCTGGGCGGTATTCTGCCGGCCAGCATGGTGGCTGTAGCGCGTAGGATGTCGGACCAGTTGGCGATGATCGTGGCCTCGCGAATGCGGTCCCCCGTCAGTCCTTTCAACTCATCCGGGACTGCCTTCGGCTCAAACACATGTAAGCGTTTTGACGGCAGATCGCGGATGCGGGGAATGAACGTGTATCCGAGCAGGGATGTGGCGGCGAAGACCAAATCGGTGAACCCGCCAGTGTCAGCGTATTGTTCTTTAACCTTCCGCCCGGCCTCATTCATCAGCAATCCGTCCAGTATGTAGGGAGCTTCGCTCACGGTGACCGGGATGACCTGCGTGGCGAAGGGCGCGTATTGGTCGGAAACGTGGGTATAGGCTTTCAACCCGGGTTCGCTGCCGTATTTGGCATTGATGAGATTCATCGCTTCGCCCTGACGGGCAGTCGGAAAGAACTGGCCATCACTTGAAGCGGTGATCCCGCCTCCCCAGAACTGCGCCATCGGTAATCGCGCCTGTGCCTCGACGACCATGGCCAAGGCGCGGGCCAAAGCTTCGCTTTCGACATGCCAACGCGACAATCGCGAAAGTTGGAGGTAGTCATGGGTGCTGGTGGCCGCGGCCATCTTGCTCAGGCCGAGGTTCAGTCCTTCGGCCAGGATCACATTCAGCAAACCGATACGATCCGCGCAAGGCACGCCCGTGCGCAGATGGGTGAAAGCGTCGGTAAAACCGGTGGCGTGATCCACCTCCATCAGAATATCCGTGATCCGCGCCTCAGGCATACGCCGATAGAGGTCGAGCACCAGTTCACTGGTCTCGTCGGGGATATCGGCCTCAAGCCGGTCGATCCGCAGTTCGCCATTTTCAACGGTCCCATTGGGCAATGTGCCTGTCCTGACCGCTTCCGCAAGACGGGCCATCCCCGCCGCTAGGCGACATTTTCGGTCTGCGATCCAGGCCTCGGGCTCCAGTGGTATGGCGAGGCCCATGCTGCGGGCGACTTCGATGGGGACAAGCGCTCGTTTCATGTCTGCGTATCGCCGCGATTGTACCAACCAGACATCGCCGGAGCGGAATGCGTCACGCAGATGGGCCATGACGGCGACAATCCAGAGCCGGTCCCGGTTGGCATCCGGGTGATCGAATTGCTTGCGCCATTTCGACCGGGGCAGCAGAAACGAGAGGGAGTTTTCCGCGTGCGCAACTCCATCACCGATCAGAGACGTCGCCGCGAGCAACGGTTGCAGTGCAGCCCCACACGAAAGCTCCAGCGCCTTCAGCATCCGCCGCGCATAGAGTTTGAAGCGATGATATCCCTTTTCGATATAGGTCAGAGCATCAGCTTTGACGGTCGCCCTGAGTTGACTGGCATTGGTGACAAGTTTTTCCAGGCCACCCCACCCGCAGGATGCATCC
The DNA here is from genome assembly GCF_041224595.1 of Donghicola sp. XS_ASV15. Classification (NCBI taxonomy): domain Bacteria; kingdom Pseudomonadati; phylum Pseudomonadota; class Alphaproteobacteria; order Rhodobacterales; family Roseobacteraceae; genus Donghicola; species Donghicola sp. XS_ASV15. Next base: position 1,883 of record NZ_JBGFGN010000077.1, read on the forward strand.
ACGGCCCCCGCGATAGCCACGTCATCGCCCTTTGCAAGCAACAGCATCGTACCCAGGGTCTCGAACCCAGCCAATGTCGCATCAATATCCGCCTGGGCTTCGGCCACCTTGGCTTCGCTCAGCCGCGTCGCTTCCCGCCAGATTGTACCGACTATTCTGTCATGGGTTTCGACAATGGTATCAGCAAGCGCGGTTTTCCATTCCAGAGCGCACACGGCCAGAATGGCAAACCGCCGGTCACTGGTGATGTCACGTAGGCCACTGGTAAAATAGCGCTCACCCTGGCGGCGCAGCCGTGCGATCCGATGGGGTGGGATATCCACCAGAATGTCTGGCCCAAGGTCAATGCCTTGCAGAAACTCCAGCCGATCCAGCAGCCGGTTGATATCCGCTGAGTTCTTGCCAACCTCAAACTGACGCAGCCAGACAAACCGGCTGATCCGCCCTTCCACCTCTTCATCCAGAAGTGCGTTCAGTGTGGCACGCATCCGGTGATCAAGGCGCGCGTGAATCCGGGCCTCGACCCGACGTTCTGCCGCAACCAGGGCATCGGCGCACAGCCGTTCGATGGTCGAGAGACTGGGCAGGATGATCTGACGATCACGGCACTCCTCGATGAAACCTCGGACAAGACCTTCACTGGAATGCGCTGCTTCGGCATTCTGTTCCAGCCAGACGCGCATCGTCTTCGCCCATTTGCCCGTGAACATCCTGTATCCGTAAATTTTGCGCAGCGCGTGAAGATGCTCATAGCGAGTGTTCTCCCGCGCGGCGTATGGGATCAGATCATCGGCCTGCAGGCCCAACTGCGCTGCGATGAAGCGCGAGACCGCTTCCGGGATTATTTCGCCGGGGCGAAGCAGGCGTCCCGGATATCGAAAAGCGCAAAGCTGGAGAGCGAAACCCATCTGATTTTCCGCACGCCGCCGGGAGCGGATATGCGCGATGTCATCATCGGCCAGCGTGTAGTGGTGCAGAAGCAACGCCTCGTCGGTAGGTAGATCGAAGAGCGCAGCGCGCTGGCGTGCCGTTAGGACAGTGCGATGGGACATGGGTCTCGGAATCTTGGTTCAGGTGAAGGTGGAACTCGTGGGCTATACCTTGTCCGTAAGAGGAGCGATCAGCGGACAGGTTTGGTCGATTGGGCAAAGCGTATGAAACCACCGCTTTGAGCATCTCATATACATGGTACGATTAAATTTGCAAAAGAGGCCCCTTATTCGTACACTCACTTCATGACCACGACCAAAATCGGATACGTCCGCTGCTCCACCGACGGCCAGGACCTGACGGCCCAGAAACAGGCGCTCGAAGATCTCGGCGTCGCGCCGGATCGTATCTATACCGACCATGGTCTGACCGGCACCAACCGTGCTCGACCTGGTCTGGATCAAGCCCTCGCCGCCGTGCGTGAAGGCGACACATTTGTTGTGCCGAAACTCGACCGGCTGGCCCGATCCGTCCCGGACGCCCGTGCCATCGCCGATCAACTGGAGGCCAAGGGTGTCAAATTGGCCCTCGGCGCTTCGGTCTACGATCCCACCGATCCGATGGGAAAGATGTTCTTCAACATCCTCGCCACTTTTGCGGAGTTCGAAGCCGACCTCATCCGCATGCGTACCCGCGAAGGTATGGCCATCGCCCGCGCCAAGGGCAAACTCCGTGGAAAACAGCCAAAACTATCTGAAAAACAACAAAAAGAGCTGTCCAGAATGCACGCCACCGGAGACTATTCCATCAGTGATCTGGCCGAGTTGTTCTCAGTCTCACGCCCAACGGTCTACAGGACACTCGAGCGAAATCGATGAATTTGTATCAATCAGAGCCTTAAAGGGGGATTCCGCACTCAGCCGCACTCGACCCCTGGATGCCCTCAGCATGCTGACCGCACGGGCATGGCGGAAGATGTGCGGTCCGCGCTTGCCAACAAGCTCAATTCCGGCAACAGCGAGGCGCCGTTTGACCACACCATAGAGCCCGCCCGCCTTCATTGCCTGATAGGGTGCCCGGCTTCTCAGAAAGACAGTCCTTGCATCAGTCTCCGGACGGCCAGCGCGCAAATATCGCAGGATCGCTTCCCCCACGGGTTCCATCAGAGGCAGCACGTCCGTGGCATTGGATTTGGAGCGTTGCACCCGAATGGTATCTGCCCGCCAGTTGATATCCTCGATCTGCAGGCGGCCGACCTCGCCGGACCGAAAGCCGTAATTGGCAAGCAGCTGCAGGATCGCGTGATCACGCAACCCCAAGGGCGAGCTGTCTTGCCCCGCAAGTTCGAGCACCGCCGCGATCTGTTCGGCGGTCAGGATCGACGGAATACCCTCGTAGGCGTAGAGAAGCGGGGCGATCACATGACCTGAGAGATCATTCGGATGCAACTTGCACCGGTGTAGATGCCGCAGGAAGCCGCGCAACCGTTCGGCCACGTCCTTGAGCGATTTACGAGTCAAGCCCGGCGCCCTGACATCCATGTAGGCATCAATGTCGCGCACGCTCAGATCGGCAAAACCGGCTTTTCCGTACCGCTGGACGAACCATTTGCAAAAATGGCGCGCCTCCCACATCAGCGCCGTGATCGAGGGCTCGGCCAGACCGCGTTCGGCTTGCAGCCATCGCTCATACTGGTCGCAGACCTCTCGGGCGACGCGCTCCGCTTCGGTCGTGGCAGGCGGCACTGGAGGCCATTCTGGCAGGGCGGAGCGCATCAAAGCGTAAATCCCCGACCGCGGTATCGATGCCCAGTTGGACCCCGGTGCGCGCCCGCGGTCCTTTTGAAACTGCCGGACTGCATGGCGTAGGTATTCGGCGACAAGATCCGGCGTGACGTCGCGCAGGTCAATCGCCCGCTCCTCCAGATAAGCGAGGAATTGACCCGCATAGAGGCAATAATTTTGAATGACTGTCGGGCTGTAACGCTGCCGGTGCAGGGTGTCGCGAAGCTTCGAAAGCTCTTCAGGTTTAGATGATGGCATTTGGTTCTCCTTGGTTTGTTGGGTCAACCAAGGGAACCTCCAGTCTCAAATAATGGGCAGCAAGGGCGACACTGCCCCGGCCCAATGCATTGAAATCAAACAGCCTTGAAAACTATCCTCCGCATTATGCTGTCCTCGCGATAAGTCCGCGTACTCCGCTCGGACAAGCGGGCGATCTTCAAACATGCGGCGGACGCGCAGCGCGCCTGCGACTATCTCGTCGCCGCGTCGGAGGCGGGGCAGGGGGAACAGGCCGCTTGAGGCCGGGGCTGTCCGGGCTGGTAGGGCGTGGTGAAAGGAAAAGCTGGCTTTGGGTCAGGTGTTTTCAACACATCCCGAAAGGACAGACCCATGAGCCGTGCCGAACCCGCAGATTTTCCCGGACCGAATGCCACCGTCATCGCCGCCCAGAACGATGCCTTCCGCAAGTTTGCCTGTCTGGGCATCGCTCCGGATCAGGCGATCCAGGGCCGGCTGGTTGTAACCCAGTCCCTGATCGAGGCAGGTGATGGTTTCGTGATGGAAGCCGTCCAGACCACCGGTGCTTTTAATACATTCGAGCCGGACAACGATCCCGAAGGCTGGCACGATTTCGGGGCGGTGACGATCCGGGGTGAGACCGTGTTCTGGAAACTGGATCTGTATGAGGCCAGTTCCGATTTTCGCTATGGGGCGGAAACGCCCGAGAACCCCGAGACCACCATGCGCGTGCTGACCGTCATGATGGCGCGCGACTGGTAGGGCAGGCCGCACCCCAACCTTCCATCACCGACGGGCCCACTGACCCCCAAAAAAAGGGAAAGTGGGCCTCTTGTCCTGTTGGTTCCCGGATCCGGGGATCGGTCGCGCGAAGACCCGTGCGGCCCTCTCAAACACGTCGAGAAGGACATGTCATGACTCAGTCGTTCAAACCCACCACCGTCGCCATCGGCGATCTTGTCGCCCATCCCGCGAACGTACGGACCAATTCCCCCGAGACCTACGCCTCCGAGAATATCGCGCATCTAAAGGCCAGCATCGCGGTATTGGGCCTCCTGCAACCGCTGCTCGTCCAGAAGATCGACGGCAAGTTCGGGGTGCTCGCCGGTGGCCGTCGTCACGCGGCCCTGCTGGAACTTGCTGCGGACAAGACCGTCAAGGGCTTCACCAACCGCACGAAAATCGATTGCCGCCTGGTCCCCGACGATTGTGATGTGACCACCGCGTTGTCGCTCGCCGAAAACATCACCCAGGCGCCGATGAATGCCATCGACGAGTTTGAGGCCTTCGCCCGGATGATGGAGATCGACGGTCAGACGCCGGAAACCATCGCCAAGACCTTCGGTACCACGGTCGCTGCCGTGAAAGGCCGGCTGCGCTATGGGCTCATCCATCCCGACATCCGCGACGCGGCCCGCGCCAAATCGATCACGCTCGATACAATGAAGGCCTTTGCCGATCATCCCAGCCAGGAGGTGCAACGCGAGGTCTTCGAGGCGCTCACCAAGGAGGACAACTATGTCCAGGCCTACACCGTGCGGAACGCGCTGAAGTCCCGCGGCGTCCAGGTCAGCGACGATATCGGGGCCTTCGTGCGCAAAGACTACGAGGCGCGCGGCGGCGCCATCGCGGCCGATCTGCTGGACGAGCATTCCGTGCTCGAGGATTCCGCGCTGGTCGAAACGATCCTCCTCGAAAAACTCGCCGCCGCCGCCGAAGAGGCTCGGGCAGAGATCGGCTTTGCCTGGGCCGATGCGGTCATCCAGTACGACTATGCCGCCATGGCAGACTATGGCCGGGTCTATCCAGGTCCGGTCGAGCCCGACGAGAAAGGCCGTAAACGTGTCGATGAGATCACCGCCGAGCTTGAGAAACTGGAACGCGAGATGGAGAACGAGGAGCTCGAGGACGCGGCCTACAATGAACTCTACGATCGGGTCGATGAGTTGGAGGCCGAAGCACGGGATCTGCAGGAGGCCTACGGCGCCGAGGATCTTGCGCGCTCTGGCGTGATCGCCGCCTGGTCGCATGGCAAGATCAGTCTGCATGTCGGCCTGGTGCGTCCCGAGGACAGGGTCGAAAGCGCGGGCAAGGCCTCGGGTACGTCAAAGGACCACGGCACGGCTGACAGTGATGAGATCACCTATCCCGCCTCGCTCACCGAGGACCTGAAGACCGAGCGGGCGATGGCGCTCGGCGCGGCAATGGCGATGCACCCGGAGGCGACGCTCGATCTCACGCTCTTCAAGCTGGTTACGGATGTGCTGACCATCGGCATGGGCGTCACCCAGGCGATCAAGGTCGATGCCCGCCAGGAATATCGCACCCACGCCAAGATGGACGAGATCGACGGCACCTCGCTTGAGCAGGTGGCCGAGGCCCATGACGCACTCGACCTCTCCTGGGGCGATGACGCGAAATCCCCTGCCGACCAGTTCGCGCTATTCCGGGCGCTCGATGCGGGCGAGAAGGCGAAACTCGTGGCCTATGCCGCAGCGGCCACGACGCAGTCCTGCTTCGCGCGGGACCGGCAGCGCGACAGCTTGATGCACGACTTCGAGATCGAGATCATGCCGGACATCCGGGCGCACTGGACACCGAATGCGGCGCTTTTCAACCGCTTTAAGAAGGCCTGGCTCCTGAAGATTCTCGGCGAGGAGCTGGGGCTTGCTCAAGAAGCGGTGACATTGGCCTCTTCGACCAAAAAGCAAGTCGTCGAATTCTGCGACAAGCTCTTCGCCGAGCCCTTCGCCACGCTGACGGAAGCGCAGCGGGCGGCGGTCGCGTCCTGGTGCCCGCCGATGATGCAGACGGCAGGCGCCGAACCGGTCGACGCCAGTGAGGCCGAGACACCCGAAGATGAAACCAAGGTCGCCGAAGCGGCCTGATCGAGCAGGCGGCCCGCTCGGCATGTCCGGCGCGGGTCGCACCCTTCCCTCCATCTTACAGGTAAATCCCATGTCCCTTCTTAGCTTCACTGCGGCGAGCGTCGCGGCGCAGATCGCGCATGCGCGCGGCTGCTCCACCTTCCTTCCCAACTGGAACGGGCCGGTGGGCAAACCCGCCCTGATCCTGATCGTCGGCAATGGTGTGCATCTGCGCTCCAATGGCATCGACGGTTCGACCACGCGGATCGTCACCACCGAACGCGCCGATCCCACATATGCCTTCGCCAAGGGCATCAACCCGTTCCGCGATCCGGATTGGATGGCGGCGCGGCAGGTGGCGTTTCGCGATCTGACGGGCCAGTTCTACACCGACATTCTCGATGACGTGCAGATGCTGATCGACCGCGGTCACGACACTATCCGGCTGGCAACCGATGGCCACACGATCTGCGTTTTCCTGCGCCGCGCCGCTGACTACCTGATCGGCGGCACCTACGACGTGCCCTCCGGTCTCGGCGGGACGTTCCGGGTGATCCTGAAGGACGCCACCGACACCCACGCCCTCGTGCAGAATAGCGGCAATTGCGAGGATTTCGACGAGATGCTGCCTTACCGCGTGCCGCTCGATGCGCTCATCGAAATCGATGACCGGAGGGCAGCATAGTGGGCTGGCTTTTCTATACCGACCGCCGCGTCAAAACCTACGCGGACGAGAAAGCGGAAATCACACGGCTTTGCACTTTCGAGACGGATACCCGCAAGACATTGTTGCTCAAGGCCTGCAAGGTCGGCTCGACCTGGTATGCGGCAGCGAAGGTCACGAATATCGACGGCTCGCGGGTCGAGGATGCGACCTATGTGACCGACGAGGACGGGTCGATCACCTTCGGGGCCGTCTTCCTGACGCGCTACGACGATGGCTGCTGGGGCTACAAGGACATGGAGGAGAGCGCCGGGCCGGTGGAGTCGCGGGCACCGCTCGGTCTTCTTGCCCTGTTGTCCGAGTTGAAGGATCCCGACAGCCATGCCCATGCCTGGCGCCAGCGCTGCCGCGACTGGGCCGCGATCCCGGAATACGAAGAGGGCGACAGGATCAAGCTCGCTGCGCCCGTCACGCTGACCGATGGCAGCACCTGCCAGATCGTGACCGCTACCCATTATCGGCGCGGGCGGCAGAAGCGTCGCTGCTACCGCATCGAGGAGACAGGCGGCCTCATGCGTCTGTCTAAGGCCTCGCTTGCCGGGTCCGAGCTTCTCGGCACCGCGAAGGGTGACGCGAGCCCCGTTCTGGCGGAGTTCTTTGCCGGGAACGGTTCCTGACCGCCGGCAGCGTCGCCATCTGTCCAGCCTTGAGCCGCCTCCGCGCAGACAAAAGCGCAGAGGCGGCTTTCTGTCCTGTCGAACCCACAACCTGACTCAAAGGACAGACGATATGGACAACCGAAGCCCGGTACTCGCACGCGATTTCCCATCGAAACCTCACCTTCTTCAGGCCATTCGCCTGATCGGCAGCGAGATTGAGAAGCAACCGCTCAAGAGCTCATCGCTCGCTCGGATCATGCGCGAGACTTTCGGTGGCAGCGATGCCGGCGGCGCGTGGTTCTGGCGCATGGCCTATGACCTGATGCAGGCCGCCGCGGTCATGCAGCTTGTGCGGGACAGCAGTTCGGACGCGCTTGCGATGGCCAGATTGCTCTCCTCACGGCTTCTGACGGAGACGCGGCGCTCCGAGCAGCAGATCCGCCTGCAACAGTTCTCGACGCCGCTGCCCTATGCGGCGCTGGTCACGCGTGCCGCGGCCATCCGTCCCGGCGAAACCTTCCTCGAACCCTCCGCAGGCACCGGCGCACTGACCGGTTTTGCCGTTCGCTCTGGCGGCAAGCCGATGCTCAACGAGATCGACTCCTTTCGCCGGGCGCTTCTCGAGGCGATCTTTGATATACAGGTGACCGGCTTCGACGCCGAGCATATCGACGATCTTCTCGAAACCTCCGAACTTCCCAGTGTTATCGTGATGAACCCGCCTTTCGCCTCCTCGGTCGATCGGTCGCGCGACAAGCACATCGCGGCGAAACATCTGATCTCCGCAGCCAAACGCCTCGCGCCCGGCGGGCGTCTCGTTGCAATTATGCCCACGGGCTTCACGCCGGAACGGGATGCGGGGCATTGGGCACGGGCCTCGGCCATCGCAAAACCGCGCCTTGCGCTCACCATCCCCGGCCATGTCTATCGCAAACTTGGCACCACCGTCGAAACGCAGCTCATGGTCTTCGACAAGCTGCAGGAAGACGTCGAGTTTGTGCGCTCAGCTGTCGACGATTTGGATGCGGCGCGGGAAATCGTCGATAACATCGGTAAGTCGCGACCCGGTGCGTCTCTCGTCCAGACCAGAGCACAGGTCCGGCATGTCCCACGGCAAGGCGGTGCGCCCGCCGCGCGCAAGCTCCCCGCCACCGCAACCTCTACTGTCAAATCGACATCCCACGCCGCTGTCCCGCTGTCCTTCACCAATCTCGACACACCCCGGGAAAACACCCCCGTCTCCGACATCTATGCCCGTTACCGTCCGCAGCGGATCGAGATCGCGGGTGCGCAAGAGCATCCCACGCCGCTCGTCGAGAGCATCGCCATGGCCTCGGTGGCGCCCCCAGTCCCGTCGAACGAAGCCGCCGCCGATCTGCGCCTGCCCGGTCGCCTGATCGAGGGGGGCCATCTCTCCGAAGCCCAGCTCGAGACCATCCTCATGGCGAACGACGCGCACGCGCGCGACCTGCCGGGGCGGTTTACCATCGATGAGGACCAGACCCGGATGACCCGCGCCGACACCGATCTGGAGGCGAAGGCCTATCGGCTCGGCTATTTCCTCGGCGATGGCACCGGCTGCGGCAAAGGCCGGGAATGCGCAGGGCTCATCCTGGTCAATTGGCTCGCCGGGCGGCGCAAGGCGGTCTGGATTTCCAAATCCGCCACGCTCATCGAGGACGCCATCCGCGACTGGACCGATCTCGGCGGCTCGCCCGCCGACATCCAGCCGCTCTCCAAATGGAAGCCGGACCAACCCATTCCGATGGGCGACGGCATCCTCTTCGTGACCTATGCGACGCTGCGCTCGGCGGGCAAATGCGGAACCACGCGTCTCAGTCAGGTTCTCGACTGGATGGGCGAAGACTTCGACGGCGTGCTGGCCTTCGATGAGGCCCACGCCATGCAGAATGCCGCCGGGTCCGACGCGGGCAGGGGCGTCAAGCCCTCCCAGCAGGGTCTCGCCGGGCTACGCCTCCAACTCGCTGCGCCCCGGGCGCGGGTCTTCTATGTCTCGGCGACGGGCGCCACCAGCGTGCAAAACCTTGCCTATGCCTCCCGGCTCGGGCTCTGGGGGCAGGGGCCGGAATATCCATTCCCGAGCCGAGAGAGTTTCGTCTCCGCGATGGAGGCCGGCGGCGTGGCGGCGATGGAAGTCGTGGCACGCGATCTGAAGACCCTCGGCTTCTACACCGCGCGAGCACTCAGCTTTGACGGCGTGGAGTATGACGTGCTCGAACATGCGCTGACACCGGCCCAGATCGAGATCTACGACGCCTATGCCGGGGCCTTCCGGACGATCCACCACAACCTTGAGGCCGCGCTGACCGCGACTGGCGTCAACGACGCCTCCGGTCAGACGAACGCCTCTGCCGCCAAGGCCTCGGCAAAGTCGCGCTTCGAGAGCACCAAGCAGCGCTTCTTCAACCATCTCCTGATGGGCATGAAGGCCCCGACCGTCATCCGCGCCATCGAAGAGGATGTTGCGGACGGTTATGCCTGCGTCATCCAGGTGGTCTCAACTGGAGAGAGCCTGTTGAAACGCCGGCTCGAGGCGATGGATCCTGAAGACGAGCTCGTGCAAGGCGCGCTGACACCACGCGACTACGTGCTCTCCTACCTCGAACAGGCCTTCCCGATCCACGCCCAGAAGCTGATCGAGATCGACGGCAACATGGTGGCCGAACCACTCCGGGATGCGAATGGTGCCCTGGTCGTTTCGCGCGAGGCCGAGGCCTTGCGGGATGCCGCGATGATGGAGCTGATGTCCCTCGCGCCGATCCCCGCGGCGCTCGATCAGATCCTTTGGGCCTTCGGCGATGAGGCCGTGGCCGAGGTGACCGGGCGCTCCATCAGACCCCTTAAATCCGGTGACGGCGCTCTCTTCATCGAGAAGCGATCCGCCAGCAGCAATTCCTCGGAAACCCGCGCCTTCATGGACGGCGAGAAGGACATTCTCATCTTCTCCGATGCCGGCGGGACGGGCCGGTCCTATCACGCCGCCCAGACGGCGAAGAACCAGAAGCGGCGGCGGCACTATCTCCTCGAGCCCGGCTGGCGGGCCGACGCGGCGATCCAGGGGCTCGGCCGCACGCATCGCTCGGCTCAGGTGTCCGCGCCCTTTTTCCGGGTCTGCACCTCGGACGTGCACGGCGAGAAGCGGTTCACCTCGACGATCGCTCGGCGGCTCGACCAGCTCGGCGCGCTCACCAAGGGCCAGCGCGAGACCGGCTCCCAGGGCATGTTCCGCGAGGAGGACAATCTCGAAAGCCCGATCGCAAGGGGAGCGCTCCGCGGCTATTATGCCGATCTGGCCGCCGGGCGTGCCGGGGCGATGAGCTTCGAGCAGTTCTGCGATTGGACAGCGCTTCGTTTGATCGATCAGGACGGCGTGCTGCTCGAAGAACTTCCGCCGATCCAGCGCTTCCTCAACCGCGTGCTGGCGCTGCCGATCCACATGCAGAACGCGCTCTTTGCCGAGTTCATGAGCCGCATTGCCGACCAGACCGAGCGGGCGCGGGCGGCAGGCACGCTCGATCTCGGCGTCGAGACTTTACACGGCGAGAGGATCGAGCAGGTTTCGGCAGAAGACCTCTGGACCTGTCCGCGCTCCGGCGCGGTGACACGGATCATCGGGCTCGAAGTGACGGACCCCGTCCATGTTCTCGCCGCTGAAGAGGCTCTGGATCGAAATCCTGATAAGCAGCCGATGATCAATCGCGCGTCGGGTCGCGTGGCGTTGATCTCTTCGCGTCCGATGCAGATGTATGACGAGGAGATTGTCACGCTCATGCGCAAGGTGACGCGGCCGAGCGGGTCCACCTATGTCGAGGAAGGGAAGTTCCAGGCCTCCGCCTGGGAGGAGATCAAACCGTCAGAGTTCCGCCGCCTCTGGGACAAGGAGGCCGATAGTCTCCCTAAAACCGCCACGACGAAGCTCTACCTGCTGACGGGGCTGCTTCTTCCGATCTGGAAGGACATCCCGTCGGGCAACGAGCGAATCTACCGCGTCACGCCAGAGGGCCAGGCAAGCATGATCGGCCGGACCGTCAGCGAGGACGGCGCAGCGGCGCTGCGCGCGCGGTTCATGGTTGGCACCCCGAAGACCCCGCAGGAGGTGCTGACGGCGGCACTCGGGTCCACAGCGCCGGTCGATCTCGGTCGCGGTCTCACGCTCATCCGCCGCCGGGTCGCGGGGGCGGCCCGTCTTGAGATCGACGGGGCCGACCGGGGCATGATCGACGGGCTGAAGGCCATGGGCTGCTTTACAGAGATCATCGCCTTCCAGCTCCGGGTCTTCGTGCCGCACGGAGAGGGCGTTGATACCGCCGCGATCTTGTCTCGGATCACCGGTGCCCAAACTGGCGCGTCCCAGGAAGCCGCCTGACACGCGTCGGCTCGAGCAGGTCCAGACTCCAAAACGTCCATTCCACGGGCCAGATCGATTGATCGGGCCCGTGGGCATTCCCAACCAATCCCCTACGGAGATCAATATGAACTTCGCAGAGATCGAATCCGCCGTGGATGCGAGACACTCCGTGCACTGGTCACATGAAGGCTACCGCGTCCACCGGGATCCACCTGGCCAATACCTGATCACCTATCTGCCGAATGGCAGTTCGATCGGCCTCACGGACCGAAGCGGCACAAAGCTGAATGGGGATGAGATGTCGTTTTTTGTCTCCCGTCCCGACCTGGGCGTCACCATCCATTGCAGCGCCTGTGGCAGCGAAGACGTCCTGCGGGATTGCTGGGTCGGCTGGAATACCGAGTTGCAGTTATGGGAGAGCACCGACCTGCAGGATCACGCCTTCTGCCGCGCCTGTGACGGGGAGGCCATACTGACAAAGCGTACCATCCGGGACTATGGCGCGGCGTCAGGGTTCAGCAGTTCCGGATGCGTTCCTGTCCGAACCATTGCCGAAAAAGGGCAGGGGACGGGTGCGTGCGGGGAGGTCGCAGGCACCGATCTGAGTGGTGTCTCGTGTTGCACAGTGGGGGGAGAGAGGAAAGAGGGCTTTCTGAATTGGTGATCCCATGAGGGGTCGAAAAGCAATCCCGTGTGCTCTGGCCAAGTGTCAGGCACCGGCAAACCCAAGGAGAAGACCCATGTTCGCAGGAACCCTGACCAAAAACGCCGAAACCGCAGCCGCCGTCTATTCCGGCATGATCCATTCCGCGCGGTTCGATATCGCCATCCAGCTCGAGACGCGGACCAAGATGTCCGAACGCAGCCCCGACTTTGACGTGACCGCGGTGAACAAGTCGGGCCGCAAGGTGCGCATCGGCACGGCCTGGAGCGAGACCGGCAATACCAGCGGTAATCCTTACGTCTCGATGCAGATCGATGTCGGCCTCGGCCCGTTCCGCGTCAACGCGGTGCAGACCAAAGAAGCACGCGAGGCCGGGAGCGGCGCGTTTGAAATCATCCCGCTGGTCTCGAACGGCGAGATGAAGTCCGGCTCGATCTCGGGTGAGCTGACGGCGATGGATGCCGACAACGCCTTTGCCGGCTACATCGCCAATATGATGTTCGATCTCGACTTCATGCTGATCGAGAACGAATTCAAGACCGAGGAAACTCACCCCGACTACCGGATTGAGGTCTCCTCACCACGCGGCCACCCAATCCGCATGGGCTCGGCCTGGATGGCGAAGAGCAATCGTACGGGCAATGATTATGTCTCGCTCCTCATCAACACGCCCGATGGCGATCTGCGGGTCAACGCCGTGCAGAACGAAGAGCAGCGCGGCGGTCAGACCTTCTCGATCATCCCCTTCGTCGACAGCGGCGAGCAGGCACAGGAGACGGGAGGTCTTTCACTGGTCGCCTGATGGATCAGGGAGAAGATCGTTACCGGACGGGAGCCGCGTAAACGCGGCTCCTATTCCCCAACTCGAGGCAGTCGCCGCGACACAGAGTGCGCCCAATTTCTGAACAATAATATACGACATGCGCAAGAATGTAGCATTGCATGACATGCATAGCTGCATTGCAGCGAAACCCCTTGTTGCGGCGCAGCATTCCCCCTACATTTTTCTTGAAGGTTGGGCCTCCTCTCCTCCTCCCTGGGGGTCGGACCGGAGTTCTGCGCTGCACCTCCTCCCGCAGCGTGGACGCAAGAAATCAGGCGTCATCTCACCTCCCGAGATGGCGCCTTTTTTCGTTCCGTCTTTGGACGATCTGACCAGGTGAAAATCCTATTGGCCTAACCCTGATTGAACGCCGACCCTGTAGCCGATGTTTGGGATTTGCCTAAGCAGTTATGAGCCCTGCCACGCCCGATGGGCGTGGCACCGCGCCTTAGGCTGCGCCTGCAGCCCGGCCGCTCCGTTCTCCCTAAGGCCAATAGCGCTCTTACATGTCTCTTTCGAGCCAGGTGCGATCGCGGCCAAATGGTCGTTCGGAGCTGCCGCTCTGCGCCCATTCGGGTGACAGTCGCTGGGCTGGGGCCCGCCATAACACGTTAAGTGTCATTTGTCGGGGAAAAGAGTGAAAGCGGGCTTGGGGCAGGGTGAACCTGCTGGGTGAGAGAGCGTCGGTGGGTTCATCCCTTACCTGCTCTCCTGGAGAACTCCCATGACCGATACCAACAACGCCCCGGGTCAGACTTTTGATATGTCCGCCTCGATGCAACGCTATTACGCTGATCGTCAGCGCTTCGAGGCATTGTCCGCGAGTATCCGACCCGCCAACAAGAAGGTGCTCTTCGATGTCCTGGCGGCAGCGGATATCGCGCAGGTTATCGTTGCCTTCGATGGCTATGGTGACAGCGGCCAGATCGAAGACGTCTCAGCCCTATCAGGCGGAAAGAATGTTGACCTGCACAAGGGGCAGATTTCCCTCTCGCGCGCGAGTTGGGGGACAGACGAAGTGACCGAACACAGCATGACCATCGAAGAGGCGGTCGAACAGCTGGCTTATGATTTTCTTGCCGAGACCCATCCCGGCTGGGAGAACAATGACGGTGCATATGGCGAGTTCACCTTCGATGTGAAATCGCGCGTGATCACGCTCGATCACAACGAGCGCTACACCGCCACTGAATCCTACGAACATACATTTTAAGGAGGCGGCAATGGCACATCCCTACCACCATTCCCTGTCCTCGGTGAAGAAATGGGGCGGCGAGGTCGACGATTTCATGGCCCTCCACAGCTGGTTCGATGCGAGCAAGGAGATTACCGCCGACTTCCGCCATCGCGCCCTTCGTCATCATGCCGAAGGCATATTCATGGCTGAGACAATCTTTGGGCCCACGCTCACCCTGTCCACTGGTCGGGTGATCCCGACCCGTTGGGTCGGTGAACAGCATGTGCGTGAGGATCTGGGCTTCATCCCGAGTTTCGCCGATTGGGTCAAAGCCATCCGGCCTGAGCCCTGGATGGGGCGCACGCAAAAGATCGAACCGGAGGTCGACCCCTTCGTCGCTGCCGCCGTGGGCTGACACTTGGGTTTCGTCATCAGGAGGCCGCGTGGTGTTCCGGCGCTTGGTGGCGAAAGCCTATTCGGAGAAGACCTTTCTGACAGATGCCAGCCGCATCCAATCTCGCCCGCCGAAGGCGACCAGGGCAAGGTAGATTACCCCGGCCTCGACATCCGGCCTAAACACGATGGTCAGCCGATACCCGGAGCCGCCGTGCCGCACGAGCCAGCCGTCCAGCTTTCCGCCGAGACGCATGCCCGAGGTCGGATTTTCTTCAATGGCCTGAAGCATGGCATCGATCTCGTCGAGCCGCCGCAGCGCGGCCGCCGTGTCGCCTTGCGTGACCTCGACAATGTGATCGACAATGCCAATGAGATCCCGCTCGAAGAACGGGTGCCGGACGAAGCGCATCAGGTCTTGTGGGATATCGCGGCCAGATGCGCGCGCGCGCCCGCGGTGACTTGTGAAGCCTCACCAACCGGCTCCCATTGATCGAGCGGCAGGGACAGGCGCCGTTCCAATTCTGCCTCGAGAACGGATTGCTCACGTTGACGCTCCGCCTTGGCCTTCGCCAATTCACCCGACACTGCCGCACTCATATTGGGGTATTCCCCTGCCTCGACCAACTCTTTGGCGAAGGCATAGGCGGTATCGGTGAAGCTGACGGTCTGTTTTTGAACACTCATGACGGGCCTCTCGGTGTGCCAACAGACTACCGAATTGGACGTTTCTTGACAAGAGCTGGGGTGCGGTCGACTGGCTGGGAGGTCAATGCCTTGCGGCCACTTCTGCTCGGTACGCCAAGTCGCGGTTGAGCATCGGCCTGTGGCCGATCGCGCATTCGGCCATGCGGCCTCACCGCGGCGTTGCGCCCGGCGTCCCGGTTTGCCCGTCTCGCGAGCACGTCGCTCCCCGGCCGCTCCGCCGGATTGCGCTCCGGTCTGTTTTGCAAAATGCAAAACGATCCCGCCGCTTCATCCGTCTCCCGCGTCCGGTCGCGCCGTTTGCCTGCTCGCGTCGGGCAAACCTACCGTCAACACACACACACATGAGTGCGGAAGCATATCCTCCGGATGGCCCCCAAATCAGCCCGCCTCAAGGATCGCAAAACTTTTCGGTGGGGGCAGCGGCGATGGAGAGGGCGGTTAAGTGTTCGATGACCCGGCTGCGGGAAGCGATGTGCCCTGAAAACTTTTGCGCCCGCCAAGCCGGCGGCTGCGCCGTCCCTGACCCGGACAGATTCGGTGAACCAGAATTTCGGCCATGCCACCACACTCCCGTGGTGAGCCAAGTAATCCCGAACATCTGGAGATATGAACAATGGCTTACGACCAAGCGAACACCTACGAGACCATCGAACTATTCGGCCTGACCGAGAAAGGCGCGGACCTGCCGAACCCCGACGATCACATCCTGAAGGACAGCATCATCCGCGAGACCTTCGAGACCCTGCTCGGCCAGTTGCGGAACACCGGGCTGGAAGCCGAGATCGAACCGCTCGCGCACGGGCTCGCCACGATCCTGCAGCGGCGCAAGGTTGCCCTCGGAAAGGAAATGGACCGCACCGCCGACAAGATCGGGGCCCTGGCGAAATCCCATGACGGATCGGAGATCGCCGAGACCGCTCTGGAAGAGGCGCAAGCTCGCTTTCTGCAACTCCGCGAGATCGTCGGAGCGATTGAGGTCATGAGCGAGGCGGCGGCGGAATGCTACGAGGTCGAGACTGGCCACGCCTTCATCCCCGCATCGGGGTCGCGGGCCAGCGCTCGCGCTCAGGAGACCGGAGCCGTGTTTGAAGCCCGGCAGCTCCTGGAACAGCATGACCGCGAAACCGCAGAAAAGTCGAAGGTCGAGGGGGTTCCCCTGATCGTCTCGGGGGCGACCGACTGGACCGATATCGACGTCATCTTCTCGACACTCGACAAGGTTCGCGAGCGAATCCGGCAGAACCGCAACCAGGAGATCTTCCTCTGCCACAAGGGTGGCAAGCATGGCGCCGAGATGATCGCGGCTCGGTGGGCGCGGGCGCGCGGCGTCGCGCAGGCACGCTTCGATCCGCGATGGTCCGCACATGGGCGGGCGGCACCCTTCAAGTGCAACGACGAGATGCTGGACGACAAGTTCGCCGCAACCGGCGTCGTGCTCTTCGGTGGCAATGGGGTCGCGCTAAACCTCGGGCAGAAGGCGGAGGCGAAGGGGCTGACGGTCATGCGGGTTGCTGATCCGGCGAAGGCAACGAGTGAGTGAGTTTGAGAGGGTCGCCTAAGGGCGGCCCTTTCGTCGTTTCTCAAGGATGCGGTGGTGCTCCCCAGTCCTTTTTGCCTAGCAATTTCATGTTTTGATAGGTATATGCGTACCAAGCAAAATTTCAAATTGATTGGCATGATACCTCTCAGCAGCATAGCCACAAGCGCTTATACCGATCTGGTGCGTCTCCTGAAGGACGACGCCTTGTCCGGTGTCGAAGGCAAGCCCACGCTCAAAACCCGCGGCGACAAGGCCTATTGGTACGCCGCGCGTCGTGTCGGAACAGAGATGCGGTTTGTCTATATCGGAGAAGACAACGACGAGACGCGTTCACGTATCGACCGGATCGAGGAGCTGCGCGCGACTGCCAAGGATCGGCAGGCTGAACGGTCTCGACTGGTTCGGCTCCTGCGCGCCGAAGGCATGACACCGACCGACCGCGCGACGGGCTCCATCCTTTCGGCGATGGCAGCAGCCGGGACTTTCCGTTTGGGTGGCACCATGGTCGGGACAAATGCGTTCCGGCTTTACGAGGGTGAGCTTGGTATTCGTTTGCCCTTGGGGGGCATGGCCAATACCGGGGACATCGACATTGCTCAGTTCGAAAAACTCAGCATCGCGCTAAAGGATCACGTTGACCCCGGGCTGGCCGAGACCTTCTCGACGCTCAAGTTTGATCCCCTGCCGGCTCTTGACCGAGGTCGGACCTGGCGATGGGCGCAGGGTGGCAGTGGCCAGCTCGTTGAGTTTCTCACACCGGCCTTCGGAGACGAGACCATCCGTGATCTGCCCGCCCTGGGCGTGAACGCCCAAGCTTTGAATTATCTCAACTTCCTGATTGCCGAGCCGATCCATGCGGCTGCGATCTATCGGTCCGGCGTTCTGGTCCAGGTCCCGCGCCCGGAACGTTATGCGATCCACAAGCTGATCATTGCCGACCGGCGCCGTGACGGGGCAGGGAGCCTCAAATCGGCGAAGGACCGGGAGCAGGCGGCATTTCTCGTCAAGGTGCTGGCAGAGGATCGTCCTGATGATCTGTCTGAAGCTTACACCACTGCGATGGACGTCGGGCCGCGCTGGCGCGATCACATTGGCGCTTCGCTGGACCGGTTGGAAGAGACGCGTGCCATCTTTGAAGGTATCGGTTCCTGAACGCAAAGCTTTCGTCTCCTTCGCTCAACAACATCCGGTGACCGGTCACACCCTGCTCGCGGGACTGGTCGCGCTCATGGCCGCGGCGCTGCGAAGTCATCGAAGCTGACACCTGCTGTGCCGATTCGCCGGGTGGGTCGATCATCGTGCCAATGGCTCAAACCGGGGTGGTCTATCCTGCTCCGGTCTTGGCAACTGAGCGGGATCGATGGCGTTAAGATCAGGGCCGCTCACCCGGGTCTCTCTTTTTTGCTCACAGATGTGGATCGCACGGGGTCGGGCCGTCCGTGCCCTCCGCTTCGCTCCGGCAAACACAAATACGGTTTCCACGCGCGGGGCGCGCGGACCCTCCGCATTTGCATTTGCGGCCGCCCCTTGTCCCCCGTGCCGGTCGATCCCCATCGCAAAAAGGAGAGACCCAAATGACCAACCACTACGTCGCCACCGTTCCCGTCAAGTTCACCGACAACGACGGCAATGAACGCACCCGGTTCCAGCGCGTCGGCGCGATGTTCCGCAACACCCGCAACGGGGACGGCTCGGAGTTCTTCAGCCTCAAGCTCGACTTCCCGGTCGCAGTCCAGGAGCTGGTGATGTTCCCGCCGAGTGCGAAGGAACCGCAGGAGTAATCCTCTCACAAGGATGGGCCGCCCTCGGGGCGGCCCTTTCCCTGTTACAGGGAAGTCTGCGCCAGACCCCGAAGACCCCTGCCTGCGGCCGGTGTCTCCGGGGGAACAGAAGGACCGCAAGCGGTCCTGCCGGGGGTCAAAACTGGAGGTTGAAACAGGACTGCCGGCCAGCCTCAAGGCGGCCATCCACAAAAACCGGCGGGCTCAAGCCCGCCGGTTTTTCCGGCAGAGATTTGGTGGTCCAAATCTGGCCTCCCTTGACCCTGTCCGTCAGCCCCGTCGGTGAAGAGATGCGCCGCCCCTCGCTTCCGTCCGAACACATGCGTGTTCGGCCAGAACCTCGGGCGCGGGCATTGGGAAGGTCGGACGGAATGTGGGTGGAGAGGGGGCCGATTTTTTGGCCCTGCGGGCGGGGCCTCGCACCTGCGGTGCTCGGCCCGAAGCGGAATACGAGGCCGCGTATAGTTGAAGTCCAAACATATAGCATTGACACATTGGTATAGTTTCGTAATGTGGGAATGCAGCCTCGTATGAAGGTGGCAGGAAATAGGGGGGCTTTCTTCGCATGAGCCGGGCCAAGAGACTGACAGACGCGGAACGGGCGGAGATTGTTCGTGAGGCTGGAGAAGGTGTTGGGACTTCGGAGCTCGCGGAGCGGTTCGGGGTCACGCCGCGGGCCATCCAGTACACGCTGAAAGCCGATGCTGAGCGCCAGAAGGACGCGGCCGTGGCGACGTCTGCGGTGACCGTGAAGCTGACCCCTGAGGAGCTAGCTGCCCTCGATGAGGTACTGGCCGCAGCAGGCATCGATACCCGCACAGAGGGGCTGAGACGGCTCATCCAGGCAGCGGGTGGGACCTTCGTTCCGGATGCCCAATTGGCCGGTGAGATGGCGCGCTACAGGGCCTCTTTGCATGAGGTGGGCAATGGCGTCGTTCAGATCGCCAAGCAGATGACCAAAGCCAACCAAATGGGGCAGGGGGGTGAAGGCGGTGCGAGTGCTGAATTCTCTGAGTTGCGCCTTGCCCAGATGCGCAGTCTGGCGCGGTTCATCCTTGATTCCGCGGACGAGATTGACCTGCTTCTGCGCCGCCGCAGGGATGCGATGCAGCTTACCGCCACTGCTGCTTTGAGGGAGTTTGCCCATGCGGCTGAATGATGCTGTCCATGACGTCACCGGAGAGGTCTTCCGGGATGGCTGGAGCCGCATCCGGGGCTCGATGCAGGGGCTGCAGGCAGCCCGGCAGAAGCAGCTCGTGCGCGCCGCTGCGGGGCATCGTGCGGCCGTCTTCAAGGCGATCCGGGGCGGGGGCACGCATACGAAATCCCAACTCGCAAACCAGCTCGATTACCTGACCACGAAGTCCTCCCATATCGTCGATTCCAGCGGGTTCCTGGACGGAAAGACAAGGCTCGAGGGATCAGAGATCAAGGACCTGACGGAGCGGTTCTCCAAGCGCTGGAGTGCGGAGTTCAAGCCCAAGCTCGGACAGACAACTCATATGCTGATGTCCTATCCGATCGGGACCCGGGGCGAGGATGTGCGCGACATCACCGCCAATGTGGCGGAGCGGTTCTTTCAGTCCGAAGAGGGGCATTTTGACTACATTATTGCCGTGCATGAGGACCGGGATCACCCGCACGCCCATATAGTCTTGAACCGCCGTTCCCAGGAAGGTGAGTTCTTTTATCTGGGTCGGGACCACCGATTCAACTACGACGATTTCCGCCTCGCCATGGTCGAGGAGGCCGAGAAGTTCGGGGTGCGTCTGGAGGCCACACGGCGGCTCGATCGGGGTGTCGTACATTATCCGCCGCGCACCCGGGAGGTCTATGAGGCGAGGGAAGAGGGGCGGGTAGCGGAGCCGCGTCCACGGGTCGGGGCGGATCTCGACAGCGCCCTCGAAGAGATCGCCAACACCCGGATCATCTATCACTCCCTTGCCGCCGAGGCCTCTGCGGACAACCGCGAGGACATCTCCAGTGCTCTCTTCCGCTCTGGAGAGCTTCTGGCCAAGGGCGGCAAGCTTACCTCTGAAGGAGGGGTATATATGGCAGAGGAACAATCATTTGAAGATTTGCGCACCCGCTACGCCGACCAGGTGGCGCGCGTTCAGGGCATGATTGCGGAGAAGCCGGAAGCCGAGCGGCCGAGGCTGGAGCGAAGCCTCAACGAGATCCAATCGCGGCTCGCGCATATGCAGCCCTTGGGGGTCCGCTCCGTGACCCTCACCGAGAAGCCCTCGGATGGCGGGGTCTATTCCGAGGTTAATATCAACCGGGATCAGCTGGAGCGGCTGCAAGACCCGGAGGTGCGGGCGCAGGTCGATACCGCGCTGCGCGGGACCGGGATCAGTTCTTCTGTCGTCGTGGCGCGTATGGAGACTGGCGCGCAGAATGCAGCGCTGGAGCGTCAGTGGATTGCGGACGATCTAGCCCGGGTCGCCGAGAAGGATGGTCTCAATCTCGAGCGACGTTCAGATCTGGAGACTGCGCGCGAGACGCTCAACCGCGCCCATGTTCAGCTCGGTGTCGCGCTGGAGCGATCAGGGGTCTTGCGCGAAGACGGCATCATGGAAGAGCGCGCTGCGAGCGAGCGGTTCCACTATCATTCCGAGGCGGCTGAAACCATGGAACGGGCTGTCCGCCAGGACATGCGCTCGGAAGGCCTGACCGGCCAGCAGATCGAGGATCGGGAGTGGCAGATTGCTGACCGAGCGGAGCGGCGCATCGAAGATGAGCAGCGGCGGTACCTGAATGCGCATTCGGAACTTCTCGCTCGGCCCGGCGACGTGATCGACCGGTCGGAACCCTACAGGGAACACATCACAGACGATGCCCGGGCCCGGGAGATCACCCGAGAGGTCGACCGGATCATGGAGGCGCGTGACTTTCGGACACCTGTTGCGGATGCCGTCTCGGAGGATTTCCGCGCGCGGTATCCCGACATGCCAGCCCATCTCGCCCGAGTACTTGGCGCGACCTATGCGGCTGTTGCAGAGGTGCGCGACACCGAGGCCATCAACCAGGTCCGCCGCGAAAACGAGTTGCGGGAGGCGCCGCTTGACCTGCGTGAAGAACGGTTTGGCGACGCGCGGGAAACTGAAGCCGCTGAACCCGCGCCGATTGCCGATGCCGATCTCCGGCGGGTCATTGATCACGAACGGGCCGGCAATCTGCACTCGCCATTCCAGGATGACGGCCAGCGCCTGGCCTATCGCGACGCCGTCGAGCGGGAGCTTGATGACGCGCAGATCGAGCGGCTGCGAGACGGGGATGCGGACGTGCTGAAGGACCAGATCGAGGACCGTCTCGACCGGCTCTATGCCGCCAAGATCTATCTGCAATCAAATGAAGCCACCGCCAACAGCGAAGCAACCCGCGCCGTGGTCGAGGAGATCGCCGACCGGGAATACGAGCTTCACCGCGCCGATTTGGTTGATGGTGAGAGTGAGCGCGGGGAGACCCATTGATGGGTGGGATGGGAAAGGGCCGTCTCGCTCTCGGCGTGGTGCTGGTGACATTGGTGGCCATCGCCATCGGCTATGTGATCGCTTCTGCAGTGCTGACCTTCCGCGACCTGGGGTTCCAGGCCGAGATCGACTTCTTCTACATCGCGCAGAACTACCGGGCCATCGGAGCTGTCCGCCCCGATGATTTCCGGCTGATCAATCTGATCATGGGTGCGGCTGGGGTGGTGGGCCTCATGATGAGCCTTGCAATGTCAGGCTCGGCCCTAACACGCTTCGGTTACACCCACTGGCAGACCCGCCGGGAGATGAAGAAGAACGGCTTCTTCGGAAAGCCGGGCACGGGCTTTGTGATCGGCAAGCTCGGCAAGCCCAGCTCCCGCGCGCCGTTCCTCTGCTCCAAGACCTTCCCCCATGCGCTGATCGTGGCTCCGACCGGGCGCGGCAAGACCACCGGTTTTGTCATTCCGAACCTTCTTACCTGGCAAGGATCGGCGGTCGTGCTCGATGTGAAGGGTGAGTGTTTCGAGGCGTCGGCAAGGCATCGGGCCGCCCAAGGCGATACGGTCTATCGGTTTGCCCCGACGGACTGGGAAGACAAACGCACGCATCGCTACAACCCGCTCCTTCGGATCTACGAACTCAAAGACCCCGCGCGCCAACAGATGGAGTTGCAGCTCCTGGCCACACTCTTCCTGCAGAACGACAACGACCGGGTGCAGGGGCTCCTCAAAGGCGGGATCGATCTCTTCGTCGCCGCCGGACTACTGGCTTTCCAGCGCCGTCGGCCGACGCTCGGGGAGATCTACCGCATCGCCGCCTCGGGCGGGCAGAAGCAGAAAGAATATCTCGCGCGCGCCCACGAGGTCCAGAACGCCGCGGCGCGGCTGATATTCACGCGTCTTGCCTCGACCAATAACGACACGCTGACCTCCTATGTCTCGCTCCTGATGACCTCGGGTCTTGATCAATGGCAGAACCCGGCGATCGATGATGCGACGGCGACCTCTGATTTTGACTTCCGGACGATCCGCAAGAAGCCCTTCAGCGTCTATCTCGTCGTCCAACCCCTCATGGTGAAACCCCTCGCACCGCTGATCCGGCTCTTCTTCTCGGACCTGCTCTCGGCGCTTCAGGACAAGGAGCCGGGTCCGGACGAGCCCTGGCCGGTCATGATCATGCTCGACGAGTTCAACCGGCTCGGAAAGATGCCGATCGTGGCCGAGAGCATCGAAGTGCTGCGCGCCTATCGCGGGCATCTCGCGGTGGTCACCCAGACCATCCCCGCCATCGACGAGATCTACGGCGAGAACACGCGGCGGGCCTTGCAGGGGAATGCCGGGATCAAGCTCTACCTGACGCCCTCCGATGAGAAGACTGTAGAGGAGCTGAGCAAGGCGGTTGGCAAGACCACGAAAACCGTTGTCACGCGATCCCGTGCGGTTGGGAAAAATCCGTTTGAAGGTCGAAGCCAGTCTGAGCGGACCGAGGAAGTGTCGCTCTTGCCGGAGGACGAAGCACGACGCTTGCCGCTCGACGAGATCGTCGTCGTGGTCGATGCGCAGATGCCGGTCCGGGCGAAGCGGGTGGTGTATTTTGAGGATCCGTTTTTCAAAGGCATTCACGCGGCGCAGGAAGGAGGGTTACCGTTTCCGAAAGGTCCAGTTCCTCCGATGGGTACGCTGCCCCTCAGCGTTCAGGCAATGCCAACAGCGCCGCGCGGGTCAGGTCTGACAGAGCACGATTTTGAGGCAAGGATGGGGATCACGGAGCCTGGCAAGAACGGACCTATCGAATCGCGACCTGCCGCTGAGACTCAGCGGGTTCGTGCCGCGGTCCTCGCGGATGATCAGCGCCAGTTCGAAATGGATTTTGGGCGGCAGACGGATCTGGATGCGGACGCTCCGAGCGAAAACGACGTCGTCCATGTTCAGGTGGCCGTGAGTGACCTTGAACGGTTGGAGGCGGAGATGTCCGGTTCGGAACCACATGTCGGCGAGGTGGGCGAGAAATTCGGGCTCGGCTAAGCCGTCATGCGGGGGATACGAAAGAATATCGCTATGGCGTCTTGTAGCTCCGCCCTTGAGCCGACCGTTGTCACGGGTGAAGAAAACCAGGATCGTCGCGCTCTGGTCGAGGGGCTCGCTCAATCGTCGCAGGGTCGATCTCACGCATCGTCAACTGAGCGTTCACCCTGCGGGCCGCGGGGCCCGCACGAAACCACTTCGCGGCGGAAGCCAAGTTAAAGCGCGGACGACGCTGCCCCTTTGCTGGGTTTGAGGCCTCCATCAGAACCTCGATCATTTCATCGATGCGGTAGAGGCCACCCGCAACGGGGAGGGGCATCTTGCGCTGCTGGAGCGCCTGTCGCTTCACCTCGAGCTTCTCGGCGACATCCGCGAGAGACACCAGGTCGGGACGGACCTCGCGCAGGGCAGTGCCCTGCGGCAGCGCCTTGATCAGCGCCCGCGCCGCTTCAAGGATCGCGCTTTCGGCCTCATCCCCTTCAAGTTCCAGTTCTACACCCAGAAGACCGGCGTGACCGGTACCCACGAGCGCATCTTCAAAACCCGCCTCATAGATGGCGTCGGAGAGCGCAAACGCATCGTGCTCCCCGTCGGGGAGCGCAAAGACCAGTTCGAATTCGAATTCTTCAGCCATCGGCATCACCTTCGTCGTTCCTTTGAAGCTTCACGCAGGCCAGAGCCTTCTGTCGGATCCTTTTCGCGAATTGCTGTGGGTTCTTCGGGGTCGACCAGACAGACATCTGACAAAACTCGCCACAGCGGCAATCCTTATCGTTGGCCGGGCATCGGAGGATCCCCCACGCGTGCCCCTTGCCCTCAATAAGGTCCCATCCCAGCTCTTCGAGCTCCTGGATGACGGCCTCGATTTCCTTTGAGGTGTGCTTCTTCCTTGGCACCTTAGATACTCCACCCTCTTAAAT
Organism: Donghicola sp. XS_ASV15; assembly: GCF_041224595.1. Lineage (NCBI taxonomy): Bacteria > Pseudomonadati > Pseudomonadota > Alphaproteobacteria > Rhodobacterales > Roseobacteraceae > Donghicola > Donghicola sp. XS_ASV15. Next base: position 26,896 of record NZ_JBGFGN010000077.1, read on the forward strand.
TGTCAAGTGACAAGTTAATGGCTCGGCAAAAACATCGCTGCAATCTGCTGCCCGCTACCTGCTCATTCCCTAAGGAAGTTTGCTGTCATACGCTTTGATCTGAGAACGGGATACAGGACGGACGTCCCAGACAGCAACACCGGCGCTGATGTCGTTCCACTTCACCCGGACATGGCATGATGGTGCCAAGGTAAATCCGTACAGGCAGTTTGCCGCGAGCTCTGCTGAAGGCAAAGGTATGGGCTCGCAGAGAACATGTTCGCGCCGGTGAAGCCTTTGACGGTCAATGCTACCTTCGGCCCAGCCTGCTTAGGCGGGCCAACTGTGCCAGCATTCGCGCGCCTGTGCTGCTCGAGCCAGTGTCAGGGTTCGTCGGAACGGTTTGGCTGACACCCGGCCTCTGCGGCATTGTCTGCACCCCAAAGAACTGACGCGCACGCAGCGCAGCGTATTCAGCACCACTTGCCCCGCCGATCAGATACCGATTGTAGGCTTGCTGACTGCCACCAAGCGCCCGGCCAAACCCGTAGGCACCGCCAAGGCCTGCTGATAGCGCTGGCATCATGATGTTCCCCGAGATGGATCGAACGATGAATGGCGTGGCAATAATGAACCCCTTAGCCATGAGTACCATCATGAAGAAGGGGATGAGCGCCCCGATGTTCGAGGCACCTTCCGGGTCACCAAGCTCTCCGATGAGGGCAGCGCTTACGCCGGTGATCGTTGCAAAGACACCGGCGACGACGATCGGATAAAGCGCGAAGGAAACCAGTGCCGAGAGCCAGCGTGCAAAATAGTCCTTGGTCACTTCAAAAAGCGTGAGGAAGATCATCACCGGAGCAATCCCGATCAGGAGTGCAATCATTAGCCGGGATGCCACGAGGATGAACGCCGCGAGTCCGCCCAGGATCGAAAGCAGGAGCACGCCAAGAACGTCAAGCAATGCGCCGGCCATCCAGTTCAATTCGGACCCGGCGGCATTCAGGTAATCTCCCAGTTCGGCAATGAGCCGGTCGAACTCTTCGGCGAAGGTGCCGCTAGGTCCCGGTGTTCCACCGCCGACCGAAGCGACCAGCGAACCGGCGATGCTGTCGATGCCACTCAGTACGGCGGACGAGAAGGCGTTGAACTGCACCCAATTCGTCGCGAACACCCCTATGAGGCCGACCTTCACCGCGAGCCAGAAGGCCGTTCGACCATCCATGGCGCGATACTGGTAGATCATGTTCACGCAGACGAGGATGACGATGAGCGTAGTCCCGAGCACCAGCATCGTTCCAACTGTCGCCGCCACGGCACCGAATTGCGTCTCGGCCGCGGTATCCAGGTAGCCCTGGGAGGTTTCGACAAAGTAGGTGACGACGCTCATGATCCGCTACCAGTTGCCCTCGGCTTCGCAAATCGCCATCGCTTCAGGTCTCAACGCATTGGCGCGCCGGTTGTAGGTGTCCGAGGCTTCCAGCATCTCCCAGCGTTCGGCGGCGGCGAAGCGCTCGAGAAACACGGTTTCCGCGGCATCCCAGCTTGGAAAGCGAATGTCGCAGGCGCAGGAGCCGGTTTCGACGATCCGTTCCAGGTTCTGAGCCCGGTAGATGTCCTGGGCCAACACGCGTTTGTAGGCCTCTCGTACGCCGATGTTTTTCATCCAGTCCGGCTCTGCGGGCCGTTCAATGCAGACATCCGGTTCGCTTTCGATGGACGGGACGAAGTTGCTCTCAGCGGTTGCTGGCAGTCCTGGAACTGCAATCAAAAGAGCAATTAGGGCGGCCCTCATGATGTGCCGCCTTCGTAGGAAATGGCGCGCTTCAGAAACGCCGTATGCCCGATATTCGCGAACTCCGACGAACTGACCGAGAAAACTTCCCAACCGTCTTTCCCGCGTGCGTTCAGGTCGTCCTGCATCGCGATCAGGCTGGTTTTCTTGTCCATCGGATAGGAGATGATCTGGTACTCAAACTGCTTCATGTCTCATGCCTCCGCTGAGATCGGTTCCGGGGAGATAGAATTCTGTGATGCCGCGTTGGCCGTCTTCGCGGCCCGCCTGAATGATTGTGAACGGCGGAGCAATACTCGGCCACGGTAGCGACGGCATAGTGTTGTCGCGGGCGGCGTAAAAGTCGTCCACTTTTGCCCTTTCGGATTTCGGGAGGGCTTGGGGATATACACCGTGGACTTGTATTTGAAG
>NZ_JBGFGN010000035.1:0-445 GCF_041224595.1 Donghicola sp. XS_ASV15
ATATAAGTCACAAGAAAATACCTAAGAACATAGAAAGCGCGCTACACCGCAAGCTGTTAATACTCGATGCAGCAACAAATGAATCAGATCTAAGAGTTCCCCCTGGGAATCGATTTGAGCACCTTGAAGGGAAATTGAAAGATTGGTGTTCAATCAGAGTAAACAAGCAATATCGTTTACTCTTTAAGTGGGTTGATGGTGTGGCTGAAGACACGCACTTAGACCCACACAAATACGGAACGTAACTTAAACTATAACGGTACTTAAAACTAGGAGATTGATATGAGGGCAACAAAAAGAAAACCTGTGTCAGTCGGAGAAATGCTGGAACTGGAATTTCTGGATCCTATGGGAATTTCGGCCAAACAACTGGCCGAAGCAATGGGCGTTCACAGAAATACAATCAGCACACTGAAAAAAGGCGGCATCCTGACCGCCCCTATCG
>NZ_JBGFGN010000100.1:0-21111 GCF_041224595.1 Donghicola sp. XS_ASV15
CATGTTGGTTTTGGTCATCGGGGTCTCCGTGTGGTTCGTGGTTGAAGCGGTCAAACTCCACCTCGACCATACACCTCGATGGCCACCCGGGATTACACCGTTGGCGGTGCGGAAATTACACCACGTGCTCGGACACTAACGAAAAGCAAACGACCCTTCGTCGAGCAACTCGAACCGGCTGGTCCGGTAGAAGATGGGCTGGGTCATCGGACAATAGGTCCAATCTCCGCGCGCAGCGAAACTGTATTCGGGGTTCCGTTCGAGCAGATAGTCACGGGCCAGATTAAACTCATCACCATTTTCGGCGGCAAAACTCTCCATCTCCTGAAAGGTGATAATGTCGGGCGCGATGGCGCGGAACGCAGTGTTCAGCGGCTCTTTGCGGCGGTGCCAATCCTCGATCGACCACTGTCCGGTTTCTTCCTGTAGCTTGATGTAGTGCACATTATACGTAGCCAACCGTACGGATCCGTCCGGCTGTGGGGGAATCGGATGCTTCTCTGAATGAAGCCAGTGCGAACCTGCGATCAGTACCAAGAGCAAAACCAGTACTGCGAGAATCAGTCCTAAAGTCGAGATCATTATCCTACCCACTGCGATATCGGAACTTTCGGTGTCTCAACTACCCAGAGGGAATAGCGTTCCGACAAAATGCGTCTGCTTTTCCGAATGCTCTCAGGAAAATCATTCGGACAGCTGAAGAGTGACGAGCGGGCAAGAGAACGCCTTTTGGAGTATTGCAGGATAGACCTACGAATACGCCCATCAGGCTATTTTTTACAACTTAGTGGGATTATCGATACGTCTCGTTGGCGCTTTACGATCCAGCGGGCGTATCCGACCACTCTTCGGCCTTCTCCGGGTAGTCGAAAACGCATCCCTTCTGACCAATGGCGGTCAGGACGAAGCCCCAAAACCCCAGCAATATAAGGGTGTCCCGAATAAAAAGACATCGTCCGGGACAGGATCGGTTCGCTTGTACCGGTTCTCACCAGAGGGAAAATTCGGGGGACGTCATGTTCAGGACTGTTAAGAAGATCACTGCCAAAGCTACCATACTGTTAGCTGTGGTTGCAGGACTTGCAACGCCGGCCTTCGCTGCCAAGCCTCCTTCTGCGCGACACCTCGCGCAACTGTGCAGCCAACCTCCGATCGTGCAGGTCGTCGAGAATATTAAACCGGCACAGATTACCAAGTCGCAGCCTGCAAGTTTTAGCAAAAAGATCAGAGCAGGCTGGCGGATCCAAGGCCTGGCGGAACTCAAGCGTGCCTTCAAAGCGAATTTCCAGTGGGAAATGGTGAACACTAGTGCCGGCAGCTGCCTACGCATCAAAGCGATCCAAGTGCAAACCGGGGTGATCCAACCCAAGATCTGGATCAATCCGCGCATTCGCCGCAATAGCTGCGAATATCGCGTTACTCTTGGCCACGAGCAACAGCACGTGCAAAATCACAACACGTACATTCGGAGCTTCAGCAACGACCTGCGCCGCAATTTGGCCAGCCGCCTGCGCGGAAATGGTGGCATGGTGATCAAAGCTGGCAGCGACACCCGCGCGGTCAAAGACGCTTTGATGCAGCGGACCTTGAACGTTTTGCATCAAATCAACAACCAGCACGATGCCGTGGCAGACAACAAGGACCGCCGCATGGACACCGAGAGCAACTACCGCCGCGAATACAATATCTGCCGCTAAATCAAGGAACTACCCAAGGCTTCACCTTCCCTCGTACCAACGAAGCCAAAAGAGAAGCCCCGTCACGCAGAAGCGGACGGGGCTTTTTTCTGTACGCGAAAGGGCGAGCTTATTCAGGTAGCACCCGTACCGCGCCTTTGTCTGCTGACGACGCAAAGGTTGCATAGACCTTCAACGCCTGAGAGACACGGCGCTTCCGCAGCTCAACCGGTTTCCAGCCTGCTGCGTCCTGAGCCGTGCGGCGCGCGGCGAGTTCAGCTTCGTCCACAGCAAGATTGATGGTGCGGTTCGGGATGTCGATCTCGATGATATCGCCATCGCGCACCAGACCGATGGTGCCGCCGGCTGCCGCTTCGGGCGAAGCGTGGCCGATCGACAGACCCGAGGTGCCACCAGAGAAGCGCCCATCTGTGATCAGCGCGCAGTCTTTGCCCAAACCTTTGGATTTCAGGTAGCTGGTCGGATACAGCATTTCCTGCATGCCAGGGCCGCCCTTGGGGCCTTCGTACCGGATGACAACGACCTCACCTGCCTGAACCTTGTTGTTCAGAATGCCATAAACAGCTGCGTCCTGACTCTCGAACACTTTGGCAGGGCCAGTGAATTTCAGAATCGACTCGTCGACGCCTGCGGTTTTCACGATGCAGCCATCCAGCGCGATGTTGCCCTTCAGAACAGCCAGACCACCGTCCTCGGAGAACGGGGCTTCGGTCGAACGGATCACGCCGCCTGTACGGTCAGTATCCAGATCGGGCCATGTGCTGCTTTGGCTGAACGCGGTTTGGGTCGGAACGCCACCAGGCGCAGCAAGGAACAGCTCGCGCGCGGCGTTGTTCTGCGACACAGCGATATCCCACTGGTCAATTGCATCGCCAAGGGTCGGCGCATGCACGGTCGAACAGCTGCGGTCGATCAGACCACCACGGGCGAGTTCACCAAGAATACCGATGATGCCACCTGCGCGGTGCACGTCTTCCATGTGAACGTCCGCTTTGTTCGGCGCGACTTTGCACAGGCAAGGCACACGGCGCGACAGAGCGTCGATATCGTCCATGGTGAAGTCCACGCCGCCCTCAATCGCCGCGGCAAGGATGTGCAGAACCGTGTTGGTCGAACCGCCCATCGCTATGTCCAAAGCCATTGCGTTCTCGAACGCGGCTTTGGTGGCGATGTTGCGGGGCAGAACGCTGGTGTCGTTCTCGTCATAATAGCGCTTGGTAATCTCAACGATGCGGCGACCAGCCTCGAGGAACAAGTTCTTGCGCGCCGAGTGCGTTGCGAGGGTCGAGCCGTTGCCAGGCAACGACAGGCCCAAGGCTTCGGTCAAACAGTTCATTGAGTTCGCAGTAAACATGCCAGAGCACGAACCACAGGTCGGGCAAGCCGCTTCTTCGATCTTGGCCAGGTCGGTGTCGGATACCTTGTCGTCGGCAGCGGCGACCATTGCATCCACGAGGTCCAGCGCAACGGTACGACCATCATCCAGCGTGACCTTGCCCGCTTCCATCGGACCGCCCGAGACAAAGATCGCAGGGATGTTCAGGCGCATCGCAGCCATCAGCATACCAGGCGTAATCTTGTCACAGTTCGAGATACAGACCATGGCGTCTGCGCAATGCGCGTTCACCATGTATTCAGTGCTGTCCGCAATAAGTTCGCGCGACGGCAGCGAATACAGCATCCCGTCATGGCCCATTGCGATGCCGTCATCCACCGCGATGGTGTTGAACTCTTTCGCGATACCACCAGCGGCCTCGACTTCGCGTGCAACAAGTTGGCCCAAATCCTTCAGGTGGACGTGGCCGGGCACGAACTGAGTAAAACTGTTGACGATCGCAATGATCGGCTTGCCAAAGTCGGAGTTTTTGACACCGGTGGCACGCCAGAGGCCACGGGCCCCTGCCATGTTACGGCCGTGGGTTGTTGTACGTGAACGATATGCGGGCATGTCTTTCGCTTTCAGTCTGGCTATCGCACAGACACCTGCACCCCGCAGACGGAAAAATCAACCACAGGCGGGCGGTCTCACGCGCAAATTACGTGGATCTCGTCGATTTTCTTTTCCAAAAGTTGCGCTGCGCCGCAGAAAGCCGACACATTCTTAATCCAGATATGATGGCAATCACTTTCAAAAAACCACTGCACCAACAGGACTATATGTCGTTTTGCTGTGTGCAAATATGCAAATTCACATTCAAATAAATCTGTCACAATTGAAACTATCGAGCTATGCTACCGTTTAAATACAGTAATGAGTTCGAACACTCCTTCTAACTAGTTTCGACACTCATCTGCAAATAACATACTGGGAAGCTGGCTATGAAACTGCCTAATAGCGTGTTCCCTAAAGAGTCTCTATTTTCGATCCTCAACGCCACACGGCAAGGCTTACTTCGAGGTGCGCTGATTGTAGCAACGGCCATTTCGTTTGTGCAAACTTCGACCTCAGCGAGCGCGGCACCACGCCTTAGCACATCGCTCGCACGCCAATGTGCACAGCCGCCAAAGCTCGTGATTTCAGCGCCGTCGACCGCCCCGCAAATCGTTAAAAAACGGCCACTTAGAGCACAATCGGCGCTGAGGGCGGGATGGGCGATTCAAGGTCTAACCCGATTTGATCGTGACGTTCACACCTCGATCAAATGGGAAAAGCTGCGAGACAGAACTGGCGCATGTCTCCGCATCCACACGCTCAAGATTGAGATCGGAAACGAAGATATTCAGATTTGGCTCTCACCTAGCCTTGATCGAAATGCCTGTTTGAAAAAAGTCGTGTTGGCACATGAACTCAGACACGTACGCCACCATAAAGAGTACGTATATGGCCTGCAAAAGAAACTAAGGTACAATTTAAAAGCTTATTTAGCAGGGCGTACATATAAAAGCACCTACCCTAACGCTTCAGACCGGCTCTTGAAAAATGAACTGAGCCGTACGGCGAAACTTGCAGTGCTTAAATTGCACCATCCGTTTGCAAATACAGCAAGGCAGCGTGATCGCGCGATGGATACGCCGCAAGCCTACGCCAAGGAACTGGCGAAATGCGGGCTATGAACTAACGGGCGGTGCCTGTGCACCGCCCGTTTGGCATTAGAAGTCCAGATTCTCGACGCTAAGTGCGTTCTGTTGGATGAACTCGCGACGCGGTTCGACAACATCACCCATCAGCTTGGTAAACAGATCGTCGGCTTCGGCCACGTCGTCGATCTTTACCTGCAAGAGGGTCCGCGCATTTGGGTCCAGAGTGGTTTCCCACAGCTGCTCGGGGTTCATCTCACCCAGACCTTTATAGCGCTGTAGCGAGAGGCCTTTCTCGCCTTCGCTCAGGATCGCGTGCAACAGGTCAAGCGGACCGTAGATCATTTGCGACCGCTCTTTGCGCCATAGCTTTGCGGGCTTGCCGTACACGTCCTGCATCGACTCGGTCATGGAACCGACGCGGCGCGCCTCGCCCGACCGCAAAACGGGGCCATCGAGTGTCCGCGCCTCTTCGACACCGCGCAAAATGCGGCTCAGGCGCATACCACGGTCCTGCGTCGGGCGCCCCTGCCATCCACGCTCGTATTCCAGCGCAATCATGTCCAGACGCGCCGCCACGGTGTCACACATGCCCTGCAGGTCCGCATCAATCGCTCCTGGGACAAACGCCCCAGCGATCGCCGCTTGTTCCAGAATGTGGCGCGGATAATGGGTCGGGAAGGCATCGAGGATGCGCTTGACCGAACGGGCTTCTTCGACGACGCGAACCAAATCCTGCCCCACGATCTCTTCGCCGTTGCCCATGCGCAGGCTCGCGCCATCGACGCCCTGCTGGATCAAGTAATCCTCCAGCGCGGGATGATCCTTGAGGTAAACCTCTGATTTACCACGCGCCACTTTGTAGAGCGGTGGCTGCGCGACATACAAGAAGCCGCCCTCAATCAATTCTGGCATCTGGCGGTAGAAGAACGTCAGCAATAGCGTCCGGATGTGCGCACCGTCAACGTCCGCGTCGGTCATAATGACGATCTTGTGGTACCGCAGTTTGTCGATGTTGAACTCGTCACGGCCGATGCCAGTGCCAAGCGCCATCACAAGGTTACCAATTTCCTGACTGCCAAGCATACGATCAAAACGGGCACGTTCGACGTTCAGGATTTTACCGCGCAAAGGCAGGATCGCCTGCGTGCCGCGGTCCCGACCTGTTTGTGCAGAACCGCCCGCCGAGTCACCCTCCACCAGGAAGAGTTCAGTTTTGGCCGGATCTTTTTCCGAACAATCCTTGAGCTTACCTGCGAGGAAGTTCACATCCATCGCGGTCTTGCGGCGTGTCAGTTCGCGCGCCTTGCGGGCTGCCTCACGTGCCAAAGCCGCCTCAATAATCTTGCCCACAACTTGCTTGGCAATGTTCGGGTTTTCCTCGAACCATTCGGCCAGCTTTTCGTTCATCAGGCTCTCGACCGCGGGACGCACTTCGGAGCTGACCAGCTTGTCTTTGGTCTGCGAGCTGAACTTCGGGTCCGGCACTTTGACCGACAAAACAGCCGTCAGACCTTCGCGCGCATCATCCCCAGAGAAGGTCACTTTCTCTTTTTTGGCGATGCCAGAGGTCTGCGCATAGCTGTTGATGGTCCGCGTCAGGGCACCACGAAAGCCAGCCATGTGGGTGCCGCCATCGCGCTGAGGGATGTTGTTGGTAAACGGCAACACCATCTCGTTGTAGCTGTCGTTCCACCACATCGCGACTTCGACGCCGATGCCATCCTTTTCACCGGTCATAAAGATCGGCTCTTCGATCATCGAGGTCTTGCTGCGGTCCAGGTATTTCACGAACTCGCGCACACCGCCTTCGTAGAAAAGCTCGGTCCGCAGAGGCTCCGCAGGACGCTCGTCCTCTAGGATGATCCGCACACCAGAGTTCAAGAACGCCAGTTCGCGCAGACGGGTTTCCAGCGTTTTAAAGACATAGTCCAGGTTCGAGAACGTGTCGGTCGAGGCTAGGAACCGCACCTCGGTACCCTTCTGACCATCGGCATCGCCAACCACACGCAGATGCTCGGCAGTCTCGCCGCGCACGAACTTGGCGTAGTGCTCTTTGCCATTCCGCCAGATGCGTAATTCTAACCAATCGGACAGAGCGTTCACGACCGAAACACCCACGCCATGCAGGCCGCCGGACACCTTGTAAGAATTGCTATCAAACTTACCACCAGCGTGCAGCTGGGTCATGATAACTTCGGCCGCGCTCACGCCTTCTTCGGCATGCATATCGACGGGAATTCCGCGCCCATTGTCACGGACAGAAACTGAATTGTCGGCATGAATTTTCACGTTCACCGCGGTCGCGTGACCGGCTAACGCTTCGTCAATGCCGTTGTCCACGACCTCGTACACCATATGGTGCAGACCGCTGCCGTCATCGGTGTCCCCGATATACATGCCAGGCCGCTTGCGAACAGCATCCAAGCCCTTGAGAACTTTGATAGAATCGGCGCCGTATTCTTCCGGTCGCTGAGTGGTATCGGACATGCAGGGTTCCCCTTGTTCTTTGTCCTAGGTTTTACAAGTTCTTGGGAGGAATGTCACGCAAATGACCAATATATTGCGCTACAGGAGGGGAATCACACAGCCGACCAAAATGAGCAATGCACCCGCAATCTGGTTGGTCCGTTTTAACGCTTCGGGGCTCTGCAACAGGCGGCGCGCGCGCCCGACACAAGCAGCCAGAATCAGATTCCCCGCTAACGGCACGATCGCCGAAACCGCGCAAACCGCGACGATGTCCCAAGCGGTGATCCCAGACAGATCAAAGAAGCCCGGTAGCATCCCCATGTAAAACAGAATTGCCTTCGGGTTCCCCAGAATCGCGGCCAAGCCAGCGACAAAACCGGCCCAAACACCGGGACGGGTCAACCGGCTGTCAGCACTGAGCAGGGTATCGGCTTTGCGGATCAGGCCAACACCCATCAGGACAAACACAACCGCCGCCACATAGCGCAGCGCAATCAGCAAACCGTCATATGTCTGCACGACCCAAGCGACCCCGAGAATGGCCAAGAGCGGCCACACGATGTCGCCGATCACCACACCCAAAGCCAACGGCCATGCTGCATGAAAACCGCCTGACAACGCCCTTGCGACCATCGCGACCCACACGGGCCCGGGGGTCAAAAACAGCACAAGCAGAGCACCTGCGTAAAGCAGCAGGTCAACAATCGTCAAACTCATGCAAGGCGGCCTTGGTCATCCAACTGCCAAAAGGGATTCATGGCGTACTCCCAGACGTGCCCGTCCGGATCGGCAAATGTCCCCGAGTATCCGCCCCAGAATACCTTCTCAGGGGCTTTGCACACAGTCGCTCCAGCGGTGATCGCCGCGTCAAAAGCGGCATCAACCTCTGCCTCGGTCCCGAAATTCTGCGCCAGCGTCATGGCCCCGTTTCCCAACTCTGCCGCGCTGCGATCCAAATCCTTAGCCAAACTGGACAAATCATACAGCCCGAACTTGGCCCCACCCATGTCGTAGAAGCACACCATTGGAGGCGACTCTTCTTCGACCCAACCAAGATCAGCATAGAATTTCCGAGAGCGCTCCAAATCCGACACTCCCAGAGTGATCAGCGTTACCCTATTCGCTTTCATTGAAAATACCTTTCCTCAATATGGCTGATTCCAGCCTCTTCGCCGACCTCGAAATACTGCGCACGATCGCCAAATTCCGTAAACAATTCCGGTCCGGTCCCGGTCATCCAGGCCTGAGCCCCAAGGGCGCAGACTTCGTCGTACAAGGCCGCCCGACGGTTCGCATCCAGATGCGCCGACACCTCGTCAAGCAGCAGAATCGGCGGCGCCCCAAAATCATGCGCCAAGGCGCGCCCATTCGCCAATATCAAGGAAATGAGCAGTGCCTTCTGTTCTCCGGTCGAACAGTCCTTGGCTGCCACGGACTTGGCAGCATAGGTGCCCTCCAGATCCGTGCGATGCGGCCCCACAAGCGTTCGGCCCGCCATCAGGTCGCGCCCGCGGCTTTCGGCAAAAGCCGACGACAAATCCTCTGGCGCGAGTTCCTCTGCCTCGACCAATTCCAAATCAGCCACAGGAAACGCAGTCCCGGCCTCTTGTTGTGCAGCGGAAACACGGGCAAGCGCCAGACTCCGATTCATCATGATCTGAGCCCCAGCTTCGGCCATCTGCACCTCCAAGGCGCTGTACCAATATGCGTCGCGCTTCTGGTCTTTGAGCAAACGGTTCCGCTCACGCATTGCCTTTTCGTAAACCAAAGAAGCCTCGGCATGGGCGGGAAAAAAGCTCATCACCATCCTATCCAGAAACCGGCGACGCCCCTCCGCTCCTTCGATCCACAATCGATCCATTGAGGGCACAAGCCACAGGACCCGCCCGATCTGCCCCAAAGCCAGTTGCGCAGCATTCTTGTCATTTAGCTTCAGCTGCCGTGCCGCTCCCTTGTCCGACCATATTTCAATCTCATGGTGGTCATCTCCATGCTCCATCGCACCAAATAGCTTCCATCCCAACGCCTCGGGCCGGCGGGACATCTCTTCCGCACTGGCGCGCCGCATCCCACGCCCCGGAGAAAACAGCGAAACAGCCTCTAGAATATTCGTTTTGCCCGCCCCGTTCGCGCCGAACAAAGCTACCGGCCGCCCATCACAAAACATTTCCGCCCGCCGATGCGAACGAAAATGAGACAACCGCAAATGACTGAGGAATAAGCCCTTCATCCTGGCCCTAAATACCCCCGCCGGAGGCACCGCCGGGCCACAAGGCCCGGGAAATACAGTGCGAGGCCCCGCAGGGCCTCGCTCATTCGGATCAGACGCGCATCGGCATCACGACATAGATCGCCGAGGTATCATTCCCCTCACGCATCAATGTAGGATCGCCCGATGAGTTGAACATGAAGACCGCATTCTCTCGGTCCACTTGGCTCGCGATTTCGAGCAGGTATTTGGCGTTAAACCCGATCTCCAGTCGTTCGTCGGCGTAGGCAACCACCAGTTCCTCTTCCGCAGCGCCACTGTCAGGTGCGTTCACGGACAGGACCAACTTGTCTTCTTCCAACGCCAGCTTGACCGCACGAGACCGTTCACTGCTGACTGTCGCCACACGGTCGACAGCCTTGGCAAAATCACCTGCATCGACTTCCATACGGCGTGTATTCCCCATTGGGATCACGCGCGTGTAGTCGGGGAATGTGCCGTCGATGACCTTCGACGTCAGGGTGATTGTCGGGGTTGCAAAACGCACCTTGGTTTCCGAGACGGACACGGTGATCTCTGCCTCGTCATCATCGAGCAGCTTCCGCAGTTCGCCCACAGTTTTGCGCGGGACAATCACGCCGGGCATCGCCTCGGCATCTGCAGGCAGAGTCGCGTCGATTCGCGCCAAGCGGTGACCGTCCGTGGCGACGCAACGCAGAACACGGCCTTCTTCGCCTTCGGACACGTGCATGTACACGCCGTTTAGGTAGTACCGTGTCTCTTCGGTCGAGATAGCAAATTTCGACTTATCAAACAGGCGGCGCAGAACAGGCGCGGGCGCGGCAAAGGTCGTCTGGTATTCAGACGACGCCATGACCGGAAAGTCTTCCTTGGGCAGTGTCGCGAGCGAGAACATAGAACGTCCCGCTTCGACTGTCAGGCGCCCTTTCCCCGCGTCATCGGTCAGCGTGACCAACGCACCGTCAGGCAGCTTGCGCACGATTTCGTGCAAAGTCACAGCCGACACAGTGGTCGATCCAGCTTGCTCTACTTGTGCAGGCGCTTTGTCCACGACCTCGATATCCAGATCAGTCGCGCGAAACGAGACGGTGCTCTCGGACGCTTCGATCAGGACGTTCGCGAGGATCGGGATGGTGTTGCGGCGTTCGACAACCGACTGAGCCTGCGCCACTGCTTTGACCAGGACACCCCGTTCGATGCTGAATTTCATTCCCTCGCTCCTGTCGTTGTCGGGAGCGGTAAGGTACCGTAAATGGCAAGCCGCTCAACCCTTTTTTAGATTTCTCCAAGGGTTTGAGCGGCCCGTCAAGGGTTCCTCGCAATTACGCTTCCAATGCGCGGCGCAAAAGCTCCAGATCTTCGGCCATTTGGTGGTCTTTGATCTTTAGTTCTTCGATCTTGCGAACGCCGTGCATCACTGTGGTATGGTCGCGACCACCGAAACGACGCCCGATTTCAGGCAAAGAACGGGTGGTCATCTGTTTGCACAAATACATCGCCACCTGACGAGGACGGGCAAAACTGCGCACGCGCTTCGGCCCGATCATATCGCTGAGACGGATGTTAAAGTGCTCGGCCACTTTGCGCTGAATCTCTTCGACGGTGATCTTGCGATCGCTGGCGCGAAGGACGTCAGCCAAACAGTCCTGTGTCAATTCAAGCGTAATCTCGCGGCCCACCAGAGACGCGAAAGCGAACAGACGGGTCAGCGCGCCCTCAAGCACACGGACGTTCGTCGAAATGCGGTGCGCCAGGAATTCCAGAACACCGGGGGCGATCTGCAACTCGGGGTACTGGAGTTTATATGCGTCGACCTTGGACTGCAGGATGCCAAGTCGCAGTTCGTAGTCGGTCGGATGCAGATCAACGACCAGACCACACTGAAGGCGGCTTTTGATCCGGTCTTCCAGATCTTTTATCTCGCCCGGAGCGCGGTCCGCTGAAATGATGATCTGCTTGTTCTGATCCACAAGCGCATTGAACGTGTGGAAGAACTCTTCTTGGGTCGAGTCTTTGCCCGCAATAAACTGAACGTCGTCGACCATCAGAACGTCAACCGAGCGGAACAGCTCTTTGAAGTCCATCATCTTGCGGTCACGCAAAGCCTGAACAAAGCGGTACATAAATTGCTCTGCGGACAGGTACACCACATTCAGGTGCGGGGATTTCAGGTGTAACTCCCATGCAATCGCGTGCATGAGGTGGGTTTTACCAAGACCAACACCACCGTACAGGAACAGCGGGTTAAAGCTAACGGGGCCACCTTCGGCCACACGGCGGGCAGCGGCGTGGGCCAGTTCGTTCGGCTTGCCAACAACAAAGCGGTCAAAGCTGAAACGCGCATCCAAAGGCGCACCGGGCAGATCCATATCACCGGGGCGGTCGGCCGACACGGGAGATTCGACTTTGTTCGCTGCCGCTACGGTTGCCGCACTGGCTGCAGCCTGCGCCTTGGCCTGCTGACGCGATGCAACGACGAACTGGATACGGCGCACAGCGACGCCCGCAGAGTTCATCGAAGACAAAATCGTGTCCGCGTAATTTTGCGTTAAGTAATTGCCCATAAAGTTTGTGGGCACATTGAAGGTCGCAATACCATCAGTGAGGCTTTGGAACTGAAGGGGCTCGATCCAGGCAGTAAAGTTGTTTTGCCCCAATACTTGCCGAAGATCCTGACGGATCTGGCCCCATTGTTCTTGCGTCATTCTTCCCGCTCCAAGTCTTGCCGTCTAACTCGACGATCTCATTTGACACGCACACCACTTGCCTGCGCCTACAGGCAAATCGTTAACAAAACGTCACACCTCTTAACCTGCTACCAACAGACAAAAGGGGACTGTCCCGAGACACACACGTTTCTCGGACACACTTTTTAAAACAGTCGTCATGCTCAGAAGAACAGGGCAAAAGGAAACCGTCAGCACCAACAAAATTGGTGCGGTTTCAACTCTCGCATCTTGTTAGAAGATGCCTACCTCTGTTCCCCCAGGGCGATGTGACTCGCATGGATAACTTACCAACTGGGCCAACAGGGCGGCAACTGATCTTCGCTCTTGACGCTCAGATTCCCAAAAAGAATCCCTAGAATCGGCCACAACGTTGATTTTAAACGAAAAAGGGCATCACCGAAGTGATGCCCTTTTGTCAGTCAGACTTTCTGACTAATTATGCGATCGCTTTGACCCGAGCCGACAGACGCGACATTTTGCGTGCTGCGGTATTCTTGTGCACGAGGCCTTTGGTGACACCGCGCATCAGTTCGGGTTGTGCAGCGCGCAGCGCAGTCAGAGCTGCTTGCTGGTCGCCCGATGCGATGGCCTCTTCGACCTTGCGCAGGTAGGTCCGGATCCGCGAGCGGCGGGCCTTGTTAACGGCAAAGCGCCGTTCGTTCTGGCGGGCGCGCTTTTTGGATTGAGGCGTGTTTGCCATGTTGTCTCGGTCCTGTGCTTAGGATGAATTCGTGTAGGAGCGCTCTATAAGGGGCGACTCGCTTGTGAGTCAACGGGGCATCTGTGGAAAAGTGCCCCGAAGCCCGTTTTTCTTAGCGGTCGCGGAACTGCGGCTCGCGCTTTTCAAGGAAAGCGGACATGCCTTCCTTCTGATCTTCGGTCGCGAAAAGGCCGTTGAA
Organism: Donghicola sp. XS_ASV15; assembly: GCF_041224595.1. Taxonomy (NCBI): domain Bacteria; kingdom Pseudomonadati; phylum Pseudomonadota; class Alphaproteobacteria; order Rhodobacterales; family Roseobacteraceae; genus Donghicola; species Donghicola sp. XS_ASV15. The sequence goes on from NZ_JBGFGN010000100.1 coordinate 13,046, forward strand.
CAGGCGACGTTCAAACTGAATCCCTTCGGCCAAAGTTGTTTCGAAGCTGCGGTTAACCGCCTCTTTGGCAGCCAGCACGCTGATCATCGACTTCTCGGAGATCTTGTTGGCGGCACTCATAGCCTCTTCCTTTAGCTTCTTGGCGGGCACCACACGGCTTACCAACCCTGAACGCTCTGCTTCTTCGGCGTCCATGAAGCGGCCAGTCATGTGCATATCCATCGACTTGGCCTTGCCGACCGCGCGCGTCAGACGCTGGGTGCCGCCGATTCCCGCAATGACGCCAAGGTTAATCTCGGGCTGGCCGAACTTGGCGTTATCTCCGGCAATGATGAAATCGCACATCATCGCGAGCTCACACCCGCCACCCAGCGCATAGCCGGACACTGCAGCGATGACAGGCTTGCGGGTCTTGGTGATCTTGTCGCCTTCGGTCCCAAAGAAATCGGACATGTACATGTCGACGAAAGACATCTCAGACATTTCCTTGATGTCGGCGCCGGCAGCGAATGCCTTTTCCGAACCAGTGATGACGATGCAGCGCACCTTGTCGTTCTGATCCGCTTCGGCCAGTGCCGTGGCGAGCTCCCCGAGAAGCTGGCTGTTCAGCGCATTCAGCGCTTCGGGCCGGTTCAGGGTGATCAGTGCCACATGATCGTCGATATCGACGATGATCGTTTCAAAGGCCATTAACCTCGTCCCGTGTTACTTCGATCAGACCGATTCCTTAACAGTGTGAGCCGCTCGATCAAGTTATCTTTGACATGTCGGGCAGTAGAAGCTGGACCGCCCCGACTGCACGATTCGACGGATTTCAGCTTCGCACTCTTGGGTTTTGCAGGTCATCCCCTCTCTGCCGTAGACATCGAAATTGTGTTGAAAATAACCCAGTTCGCCGTCTGCTTGCCTGAAATCCCGCAGTGAAGAGCCCCCTGCAGCGATTGCTTCTTCCAGCACTTGGCGGATGATCGGCACCATGGATCTGACGCGACGTTCCGAAATCGCACCCGCCTGCCGCGCAGGATGAATCCCAGCGCGATATAACGTTTCACAGACGTATATGTTACCCAGACCCGCCACAATTTTCTGATCCAAAAGGCCAGATTTAATGGGCATTTTCCGACCCTTCAGGCGCGCGACCAGATGCTCATCGGAGAAGCTATTCCCCAAGGGTTCAGGCCCCAGTCCTGCCAACCATTTGTGAGAAGCGACCTCTGGCGTGGGGGCCAGATCCATCGCCCCGAACCGCCGCGCATCGTTGAACGTGATCCGCGCGCCGCCCACCATATTGAGGACAACGTGATCGTGCTTTTCCGGCGCGGGGTGCGGGTGGGCAAAGGCACCAACTTGCGCGCCAGAGATCAGCATACGTCCCGACATCCCTAGGTGAATCAGCAGGGTCTCACCGCCTTCCAGATCACACAGAATGTATTTCGACCGCCGCCGCAGCCCCAGAACACGCTGGCCAGTCAAACGCTCCGACATATTTGCTGGCAAGGGCCAGCGCAAATCGGGACGGTTCACCTGCGCATATTCGATGACGGTGTCGGTCATCACAGGCTCCAACCCGCGACGGACTGTCTCGACTTCGGGTAATTCGGGCATTGAGTCGCTCCTTCTTGGCGGGGGCTGCATTGTATCGGCCCCGCAGCGCTCTATAAGAAGGGGCAGTAACAAGGACGATCAAGACCCATGAGTACTGAAGACACCCAAGGCACCACCCATTTCGGCTTCCAGACCGTGAACGAAAGCGAAAAGGCAGGACGTGTGCAGGGCGTCTTTAACTCGGTCGCCTCCAAGTACGATATCATGAACGACGTCATGAGTATGGGCATCCACCGCGTCTGGAAGGATGCGATGATGGATTGGCTGGCACCGCGGCCCAACACGCGCCTGCTGGATGTGGCCGGCGGCACCGGCGATATCTCGTTCCGCTATCTGAAGCGCGCAGGCAACGCTCATGCCACCGTACTGGACCTGACAGAGCCCATGCTGGTCGAGGGCCGCAAACGCGCGGACGCCGAAGCCATGTCGGAGTCGCTAGACTGGGTCGTCGGTGACGCGATGAAACTGCCGTTCGAAGCGAATACTTTTGACGTCTACACGATTAGCTTTGGCATCCGAAACGTCACCCGCCCCCAAGAGGCGCTGAACGAAGCCTACCGCGTTCTGAAACCGGGCGGGCGCTTGATGGTGCTGGAATTCAGTCAGATCCCGAACGATTCGATGCAGTGGGTGTATGATCGCTATTCGTTTAACGTGATTCCGCGGATGGGCCAGATGATCGCGGACGACTTTGACAGTTATCAATATCTGGTAGAGTCGATCCGTAAATTCCCTGACCAAGACACATTCCTTGGTATGGTGCGCAAAGCAGGCTTTGGAAACGCGAAGTACCGAAACCTGTCGATGGGCATCGCTGCCCTCCACTCGGGCTGGAAGATCTGATCAATGCGCGGTCCTCACAATATCCTTCGCCTGATCCGCACTGGTGCGACACTGGAGCGTACTGGCGCCATGGGGTTCATTCTAGACGAGATGAATGCGCCCAATGCGTTGCGCGTCGTTCTGCGAACCTTGGCTTGGCCCTTCCGCTGGCTGGGTGAAGAAGGTGATCCCAACATGCCCCCTGCGCCCCGCGCGCTGAATGCACTGGGGCCCGCCTATATCAAATTCGGCCAGATTCTTTCAACGCGACCCGATGTGGTCGGGGCCGAAGTCGCCGTGCAACTACGTGTTCTACAGGACAAACTGCCGCCTTTCCCCATCGAAACCGCCAAGAAAATGGTGCACGAGGAGCTGGGGCAACCGGTCGAAGAAATTTATTCAGAGTTCAGCGAGCCGCTGGCGGCTGCTTCGATCGCGCAAGTCCACAAAGCGCGCCTGTCCGAAACCGGCGAAGAAGTTGCTGTAAAAGTCCTGCGTCCCAACGTCGAACGCGCCTTCCGCCGAGACATCGACGCATTTTATTTCGCCGCAAAGGTCATCGAGTTGCTCTCTCCGTCCTCGCGCCGCTTGCGCCCAACTGACGTGGTTGCGCATTTCGAAGGCGTGGTCATGGGCGAACTGGACCTGCGTCTGGAATCGAGCGCAGCCTCGGAATTTGCAGACAATACCAAAAATGACGCGGGCTTCACCCTGCCTCAGGTCAAATGGGCCTATTCTGGACGCCGTGTGATGACCATGGGCTGGGCCGAGGGTGTGTCTTTGGGAGACACCGCAGCAATTGATGCGGCCGGGCACGACAGGCATGCGCTGGGAGCAAGAGTTCTACAACTGTTCCTGAACCACGCCCTTCGCGATGGCTATTTCCATGCGGACATGCACCACGGGAACCTCAAGGTCGCGCCGAATGGGGACATTATCGCATATGATTTCGGGATCATGGGTCATATCGACGAATACACGCGTCGAGTCTACGCCGAGATTCTGTACGGCTTTATTCGCAAGGACTACCGCCGCGTCGCCGAAGTGCATTTCGAAGCAGGTTATGTCCCTGCCGACCGAGAAGTCGAGGAATTCGCCCGAGCCCTTCGTGCCGTTGGAGAGCCGATTTTCGGCATGGACGCGACACGTATTTCGATGGCCAAACTTCTGGCATATCTGTTCGAAGTCACCGAACGCTTCGGAATGGAGACGAGAACCGAGTTGATTTTGCTGCAACGGACGATGGTCGTGGTCGAAGGTGTCGCACGCTCTTTGGACCCCCACATCAATATCTGGGAAGTCGCCCGCCCTGTTGTCGAAGACTATATCAAAACGAATCTGGGCCCCAAAGCTGCCGCCCGCGATCTCCTTCGGACTGCCAAAGTTCTAGGTCGTTTCGGGCCGCGCCTGCCTGGGCTCGTCGAAGCCATGCTTGTTGCGCAGTCAAACCCGCGGCCAGTACCGACGCCCCGCAAACGAGTCTGGGATATTCTGCTAGGCGGCGCTCTTGGGACATGCACCGTCGTGGCCATCTGGGCTGCCACGAGCATCCACTAGCGGATCGCGGTGACCTCTGTCTCGTAAACAGAGGAACCACCCTCCAATGTCAGTTCCACACCGGAATCGGCCAGTGTCACTTGGTTCACGGCCCCCCATGTCTGCGCCGAATTTGTCGCACTGAGGGCCCCATCCGTGTAGCTCTCGACTGCGAAACTGTAGGTTCCATCGCCCAACTGCCCGTTTTCATCAGTCATTCCTGACCATTGGATTGCCTCCGGAGCCCCGCTCAACGCTCTTCGACCCACTTCGGCACCAGTGTCATCGCGGATCACCAAAACATGGCTTTCGGCCGTCAGGTCATAGCTCGGGATGATCTCGATGGTTCCGCCGTCGTAGTGCGTCGCGGCACTTGTCAGTACAGAACGTCCGATCAGTCGTGCCTGACCGGCAAGGCCCGAAGCGCTCAGGCTATCAGTTAGCTCTTGAAGATACTCATTTGACAAAACCTGCTGTTCCACCTGCGAGAACGCAGCGAGTTGCACCGCAAAATCAGTGGACTCTACAGGGTTCAGCGGGTCCTGATTCTGCATCTGGACGGTCATCATTTTCAGGAAGGTTTCGAAGTCAGATGAAAGACCACTTTCCGACGTAGTGCTACTGGTTGTTGTGGTTGCTTGTGTTGAAACGGCGCTGGTTACACTACTGACGGTCATCGTTAAGCCTTGATATCTAGGGATCCCGAAGGACTAATTTGCGTTGGACGAGAGAATTCATTCGCGACGTCTAGCGGCTCATCCCCGGACGTTTGGACACGCATAGCTTTGCCCTGACGCGCGCTGTTCTGGCGCTCTCTCCCGCTCTGCTCAAACCCTCCGGATTCGAAACGGAATCGGGGCTGAGAATCTTGGCCTGTGCGCTGATCTAAGGAAGCCTGTTCCAGGTGCCGCCTGATCTGATCGATTGTTTCGGGCTTTTCTGCCTCGACAATAACCGACATGCCTTGGGCATCTTGCTTGAAAATGAGCTTCATCCGGCCCAAGTCCAACGGCTGCAATTCGACTTCGATTTTGCTTTCCAACCCCGAGGCTACAGCGACCTGAACGACTTCTTTCACCTGTGGTAGGGTCAAGCTCACCTTCGCGGCGCGCATGGGCGTACTCGTTAACTCTTGGGTGACCGTGCTTTGCCGTACTTCGCTCGCGGTGTTCACGGCGATCGCGCTGGCCTCTTCGCCAAACCCGCCAGAGGCGGTGATACTCGGAGCGGAAGGCGGGAGACCGCCGTTAGCTGCTTCACTCGGTGAGTCTTGTGACATCACCACATCTTTTTTAATTCTTGCCGACTCAAACGCAGCGGGTTCAATCCGCGCAGTTGCAGTCTTCTGCAAGTCTTGCCCCGGCTTGCCAGATTCAGTCACCGCAATTGGTCGGATCGCGGCAAGATCAGATTGATCTGGAAGCTGCGCCGAGATCTCATTTGTCTGGTTGATGGTTTGTGCGCTTTTTCTAAGGTCGAGCGGATCGACTACTGCCTGCGCCTCACTCGCGCTTGGAAAATGTTCAGCTACGTTTTGGGCAGGAATTGGCTGGGTCGCGGCACGACTTTGCACTCGGACGTCCCGCTCGACAGCGCGAACAATCGACTCATCTTCTGACTCAAGTCGTGCAATTTCTTTCATTTCTTGGAGGGAATCACCCGCACGAAATTCCGAATCCTGCTCAATTGAAGCACCAGAACTCGCCGAACGCGTGGCTGGGTCTTCAGCATCAGAAAAAGCTATGTCGCCGGTCTGGATGCCCTGCTCGGGATGAGCCTGAAACAACTCAGCCGAATTGGCGGAAGACCCTTGATCACTGACCGGAGGCACCTGCTGTGCGTGCTGCGGCACAGCCTCGGCATTGACCTCGACTTCGCCTTTTGAGTCCAACAAGACCTCTTCTAAGATGGCAAGGTCACTCTCACCTTCTTCAGAAGATGCCTCTGGGAGCTCCGCCAAAACCGAGGTACTCGATTCCACCTCGTCCGCGTCCATGCTGGCAATGAGGTTTTCGAATGACTGCGGCGACTGCGCACTCTTGCCAGAAGGCACGCGGTCACTGCCCATGCCAGCCAAAGCCATCTGCAACAATGGTGAGATCATCCGTAACCTCCTGTGAGAAGTTCTCTGGATATCGAGGCAGGGTTACGACTTCTTTACCGCGTCCGCTCATTCTTTTCGAAAAATGAGGGCCATATGACTACCATCTCACAATTCACAGAAACGCCGCGCGTCCTAGAGATGCGAAAAACTGCGCAAAAGCTCGAAACGAGTTTCGCGACAGAAATGCTCAAGGCGGCAGGCGTCGGAAAACAGTTCAGCAACATGGGAGGGGGCATCGGTGAAGAGCAGCTGTCCAGTTTCCTGGTTGAAATGCAGGCAAACGCGATGGTCGAAGCCGGCGCATTCGGCCTCACCGAGGCGCTTTTGCAAAGTCTCATAAAAATGGACAATCAAAATGGCGAATGAACCAGATATTTTCGAAAAACTTGATACCGCGTTGAGAGCAGGAAACTTCGCCGCTCTCGAAGAACTCATTTCCGAGTTGGAAATTTATGACGAAAAGTTGGTCGGTAGCACCGAAGATGACCTGAAAACCGCCGCACATCGCAGCGCCCGAACTGCCCGTCTGCTCAAGGCATCACGGCTTGGTATTCTCGAAGCAAAAGAAATCCTGCGCGACATCCAAAACCCAGAGTCCCGGTTCGTCCTGTACCGCCCCAATGGTCAAAAACGGAATGTCATGGTTGGCAGCGGCGGCAAGTCCATTCGGGCTTGATTTGATTAAACCTCTAAGCACTCGGTGGTTTGTTTTCACCGCTTATTAGGAGTTGGCCCCCAGAACTGGACATGCATCGAGAGATGGCGCGGCGGCAACGTCGCAACTGTCAGAACGACATGGAACTGCCCGGAACGGGCGCATCGCAAAAGGCGCTAAAGCGCCTACATCATTAGGGAAAATCATGTCCAGCATCCTGACCAACTCCAGCGCAACCGTAGCTCTGCAGACCCTCAAGTCGATCAACAATGACCTGAACAAAGTACAAAGCGAAATCTCGACCGGTATGTCCGTCTCTTCGGCAAAAGATAACGCATCGGTCTTTGCAATTTCGAAAGTTATGGAAGCCGATGTGGCCGGCTTCGAGGCTGTTTCCGAATCGCTGTCGCTTGGCCAATCGACCGTCGCCGTCGCTGCAAGCGCAGCCGAGGAGGTGGGTGAACTTCTGAACGAAGTGAAAACCAAAATCGTCTCGGCCAACGAAGATAACGTTGATCGGAACAAGCTGAACACCGAAGTGCAGTCGCTGGTCGAGCAAATCACCGGCATCGTCGATTCTGCACAGTTTAACGGCTTGAACATTCTGGACGGCAGCAAAGATGGCAACGGTGGCTTTAGCGTTCTGTCTTCGTTGAACCGTAGCGCCGATGGCTCGGTAAGCTCTGGCACCATCAGCTTTGATCCCTCGCTGACCAATCTGTCGACCAGCAGCGGCACCGACCTCTCGGCGGGCACCAACCCTGCGACCACCCTCACTGTCCCTGCCACTTATGCAAGCGCGGATGTCGGACCTGACCAGTCGACCATTGCATCCATCACCGGGGCGAACGGATTTGGTCTGTCACAGGCTTCAGGTGCGAGCGCTCAGATGGTAATCGGTGACTTTGAACTTCTGGCGTCAAACGGCTCGTTGGGCGGTGGCGCCGCTCTGGCTGCGGGTGATGTGAACTTGGCAGCCGCGACTGCGAACGGTGGCCTGGTCGCTGGCGACAAAGTCTCGCTGACTTTGGGCAACACTGTTGCCACATACACCATCGGTGTCGGAGACCGTACCGAAGACATCGCGTCCGGTCTGCGCTCTTCGCTGATCGAAGCGGGTATCGATCAAGACCAGTTCACTCTGGACACCAACGACAGCGCCGGCTCTCTGACCATCAACAACAATTCAGAGCAGACCGTCAACGTGTCAACGGCGGAGTAAAATTCGGCCATTGTGGCGGAGCAAAAGTCGGCCAGTTTGGGGCGAGCGCCTTGGAGCGTGCGGCCCTCATATAGCAAGCCCGGTCCAAGGCGCATTGGCCGTCAGGCCAATTCTGTGAGGTT